>CAYRJG010000092.1:0-9169 GCA_964424525.1 uncultured Ruminococcus sp. | reverse complement strand
TGGTCAACGTGTCCCATAACGCACACAACGGGCGCGCGCTCTACAAGATCCTCTTCGGCATCCTCTGCCTCGGTGAAGAGCTTTTCTTCTATTGTAATAACTACTTCCTTTGTAACCTTTGCGCCAAACTCGTCTGCAATAAGCTCTGCTGTGCCAAAGTCAACTACGTCGTTAACGCCCTTCATCTCGCCCATAAGCATAAGCTTTTTGATAACCTCTGCCGAGGACTTTTTGAGTCTGGTTGCAAGCTCACCTACGCTGATTTCATCGGGAACGGTGATTTCGAGCTGCTTATTTCTTGCACGCTCTGCTTCCATTCTCTTGATCTTCTCTTGAGCTGCTCTCTCCTTATCCTTGGCACTCTTTGCATTCTGTCCGCGGTTATCCTGCTTCTTGAGCTTCTGTTTTTGCGCCTTGGTATCGGTGCCGTTAGCTATTGCGTAATACTGATCGTTATAGTGATCGTCATACTTTGAAAGGTTGACATCCGACGTTCTCATATCAACAACACGGGTCTTGGGTGCTTCGGCAACGTAATCACTACCGATATTTACGCCGCCCTTAACGTCCTTGTTGAAGCTCGGAGTAATTGTCTTGAACTGCTGCTTCTGCTGCTTCTGCGGCTTCTTTTCCTGCTTCTGCTCTGCCTTCTTCTCCTGGGGCTTATTCTGCTGTGCCGCCGCTTGCTGCTTCTGAAGCTTTTCCTGCTTTTCCATCTGCGCCTGCTGTGCGGGGCGAACGGTATTTACAGGGGCGGTCTGTGCGGGTGCGGGAGTAGGCTTTTTAATCTCCTGCGCGGGTGCGGTCTGTGCCGCGGGTGCAGGCTTCTTTTGCTCCTGCTTCTGTCCCTGGGGCATTGAACCGGGCTTTCTGAATCCCTCTGCCGCGCGGTTCATATCCATTCTTCTCTTTGCAAACGGATCATCCATAGGGCGGTCGTTATATCTCTGATAGCGCGGCTGATTCTGTCCTCTATCCCCTCTTTGATCCCTCTCGTCACGGCGTCTGTCGGGACGATGATCCTGGTTTTGAGAAAATCTCTTTTCGGGTGTGGGAGCAGGCTTTGCCTCGACCTTCTTTTCGGGTGTGGGAGCAGGCTTTGCCTCGACCTTCTTTTCGGGTGCGGGTGCAGGCTTTGCCTCGACCTTCTTTTCGGGGGTCGGTGCAGGCTTTGCCTCGACCTTCTTTTCGGGTGCGGGAGCTGCCTTTTCCTCTGCCTTCTTTTCGGGTGCGGGTTCCGCCTTTGGCTCTGCCTTCTTCTCGGCTGCTGCCTTTACGGGCTTCTCCGAAATAACGGTAATTTTAGTTTTACCGTCTATATAGTCGTCAATATTCTTTATCTGGTGGGTTGCGGTAAGCTTGTGAAGGAAAAGCTCGTATTCTTCGCCCTCTGCCGACGCACCGCTTTTCTTTTCAACGCCTATCTCCTTGAAAAAGTCAATGACATCCTTTGCCTTTATATTAAAATCCTTTGATATTTGAGTTAACTTTATAGATTTCTTATCTGCCATAAAAGTCACCGGGTTTTCGCCTTTTCGGTGAAAACTTCCTTTCGTAAAGTTAGTTGGATACGCAAGATTCCCGTATCGCCTCTGCAAGACCTGCATCGGTTATTGCAATTCCTGCAACCGAAGAGGACTTACCGAGTATTTTTCCGAGGCTCTCGGTATCAATTCCTGCCTCAATCCATTCTATTCCGTAAAAATCGCTTTTGACGGAAAGCTTCTTTTTGGTGGGATCCGACGCGGTGCTTGATATAAGAACGAGCTTAACATCGCCCTTTGGCATCGCGCGGCATACAAGGTCGGTTCCTATTATCACGCGACCTGCGCGCCTTGCCAGTCCTATCATACCGCAAAGTCTTTGCATATTACTCACAAGCGCAAATCTCCTCTGTAAGTCTATCGTACACCTCGTCCGGTATTGAACATTCAAGAGAGGATTCGAGGCTCTTTTTGCGCCTTGCTTTTTTGAAGCAATCAGCCTTCTTACAAATATACGCGCCTCTGCCGGATTTTTTGCCTCCCTCGTCTATGACGATCTCGCCCGTGGGAGTTCTCAGAACTCGGATAAGCTCCTTTTTCGGAAAATGCTCACCGCATCCCGTGCATCTACGCATCGGCTGTTTTTTTATATCGCTTGGCATTTTGCTTACGCCTTAATGTCTATCTTACAGCCCGTAAGTTTTGCAACGAGCTTTGCGTTCTGACCTTCTTTACCGATTGCAAGAGAGAGCTGATCGGGACTTACGACTACACGGCAGGAACGCTCGCCGTCCATCTCAACCGAAATTACCTTGGCGGGAGAGAGTGCCTCGGCAACGTATTCCGGCATATTTTCGCTGTACTTGATTATATCAACCTTCTCCGAGCCAAGCTCTGCAAGGATTGCGGAAATTCTCATTCCGTTCTTACCTATGCAAGAACCGATAGCGTCTACGTTTTCATCTCTTGATTCAACTGCTATCTTTGATCTTGAGCCTGCCTCACGGGAGATACCCTTGATAAGGATAGTTCCGTCCTGAATTTCGGGAATCTCAAGCTCGAAGAGTCTTTTTACAAAATGGGGATGTACTCTCGAAAGAGTTACGATAGGTCCGCGCGACTCGCCGGTTTTAACCTCGGAAACAAACACCTTGATTCTGTCACCAACCTCGTGAACCTCACCGGGAATCTGCTCTGCTTTAAGAAGGGTTGCATATCCTGTTCCGGTATCGAGGATGAGGTTGCCGTTTGTGGTATCAACCTTATCAACTATCGCGGTGATGATCTCCTCGCGCTTCTCTTCGTATTCTCTGGTCTGTCTTTCACGCTCTGCATCACGGACAGCCTGAATTATCATCTGCTTTCCCGCGATAGCCGAAAGGCGGCGGAAATTCTTAGTCTTAAGCTCTACCTCAACAACACCGCCGAGCTTGTGGCGGCGGCTCATAGCCTTTGCATCGGGAAGAGAAATTTCGGTCTTGGGATCGGTTACCTCACCCTCGGGAACTACAGTTCTTTTCCAGAAAACACGGAAATCGTTCTTCTCGGGAACGAGCTGAACTCTTACCTCTGCGGTAGGTCCAACCTCCTTGCGGCATGCATTTGCAAGTGCCGCCTCAATCTTTGCTATCATATATTCCTTAGGAATACCCTTCTCTTTTTCAAGAAGTTCAAGTGCGTTAAAAAAATCTACGTTCATTTTTAATGTTTACCAAAAATCGTTTATACGATCCTTTCCGTCATTTTTTCAAAAATTTATTTATCAAAGATCCTCGCCATCAAAGGAAAATACCGTAGTAAGACGGGAAATATCCTTTCTGTCGAGTGTTATTTTCGCATCCCCCTCGGTAAGCGTTACCTTTCCGTCGGAATACTCCGAAAGCTCACCGATAATTGCACGTCTGCCGTCAACCGGTGCAAAAAGCTTTGCTTCAACGCGCTCTCCGATGCACCGCATAATATGCTCATCCGAGCGAAGCTCGCGCTCGATTCCGGGGCTTGACACCTCAAGATAGTAAAAGCCCTCGATAGGATCTGCCTCATCGAGTATCGGGTCTATCGCGCGATGCACGCGCTCACAATCCTCGATATTGATTCCGTTATCCGAATCGATTGTGATTTCAAGATGAAAGTCCGCACCTATTTTCTGATAGGTAACGTCCCAGATTCTGTAGCCAAGCTCCAGAACCGTAGGCTCTATAGCCTCTCTTACCGTTTCCTTGATTCCGCGTTTCACCTTCTCAAAACGCCTCCCTTTCCTCATTAGAAGGAGGAGAGTGACCTTTCGAGTCGCTCTCCTCCGTACTTACTTTATTAATGCTAATACAATTATAGCATATTTTTTCAAAAAATCAATAGTTTTTAAAAAATTTATTAAATTATTATTAAACGGTTAGTATAGATTATCCTTTTACATACCTTTTAGTACTGCCCCTGCCGACAGCTTTTATCAATCCGGCACTTATCATTTCTTTGGCTATGTTATACGCTCTTGTCTTTTTGACGTTGAGCAAATCCATTATTTGCGGCTCTGTGACGTAACCGTTTGCATCGATAAAATTGAGGATTTTTTGTTTTTTATCCGATATGTCGGTATTTTCACCGGATACCGAATTTGAAGATGCTTTATTCATATTGGGAAGAATAATTTTAAAGGTGTTTGCAGTCACTTCAATGCGAGGCTGTCTGGAGCACTCGGAATAAAGATTATATATTTTTCTTATACCGGTTCCGTACGATTCAATCAAATGCAGACGGTGAAATACATCTGCGAGATTTTTATTTCGGGGCTGTGAAATTCCGCTTCTGATATCCTCGGGTGAAAGTCCGGGAAAAAGACCGCCTATGGAAATGAATTCCATTTCGTTATCATTTACATTGATGATAACACTACCGCTGAAGCTGTAATCTCTGTGAACCAGTGCGTTGAGTAATGCCTCACGCAAGGCGGCATCCGGATAATCGGATTTTTCTATTCTTTCAAGTCCCTTGAAGGTAGAAATCTTTTTGTTGCACAGCGTTAAATATGAATATGTGTCATCCAGCTGCTCAAACACAGAGCCGAAAAACTCCTTGCTATCTCTGAATTCGGTATTCGCATCATCGCCAAATACCGCAACCTTGGTGGTATGAACACACTGATCAGATATAATGAGAGCGAGATTGGTATACAACTCCTCGGTTGGATGAGTGATACCCAAAGCTCTGTACTTGCTTTTATTAAATTCAATACCGTATCTTGCAAAGACCTCTTTTGCGCTTTTAAAGGTTAAATCCTGTTCCATAGAACGCATTATTTCAAACGTATCGCCGTCGGATTCCTTAATCATCGCGCGAATTTGATCCGCTGATGCCGGTGCGGTAGACGCACCTTGCCTTACAAACACTCCGCCGGGTTTTAATCCTTTGGACTTCAAATAATACGGCTTATACGAGCCCTCACCAACAGTGATGCTTATCACCTTATTTTCTTGTATGCTGTATTTTACAAACATTGTAACGTCGGGCATTATGGCATCACGGATACCGTTCGTAATACGGGTATAATTTTCGTCAACGTTATCTATTCCGACAACGCGCCCTTCATTATCTATTCCAATATATATAACACCGCCATCGGTATTTGCAAAGGCGATAACCTCTTTATATATCTCTTCGGTAAACTGCGATTTAAACTCAATATTTTCTGTTTCGAATTTCATATCAATACCTCCGATACATTCTTGCTCTTATTTTAATCTAAATATTCAATAATGTCAAGTGAAAAAGTGAAAATTCAGTGAAAATTCAGTGAAAAAGTGAAAATTCAGTGAAAATTTTAAAGGTTAGGCAGAAAATGAAGACAAATCAAAAACAGCCTCTGTAGACACAGAAGCCGTTCTTGCCAAGAAAAGAGTACGAGGAATTTTAGCGATTCTCCGTTCTTTTTCTTTTAGTAGGTACTATTCAATTTAGTCAATTTAGCCAAACACATCTTTGGCGATTCTTTTTTAATATTGCTTTGGCGAATGAAAATCAGCCGTTTTTGTAGTGATTAAAGAGAAATCCGAGGACGTCGCGGCGGAGGACTATACCGATGAAGACTCCGCGGTCGTCTACTACGGGAGCGAAGTTATGCTCCTTGACGTATTCTATCATATCGTCAATAGGAGCGCTGTGGAGAAGCGCGCGCGAATAGGTGGGGTCGAGAATCTTGGAGAGCCCGTCGCGCTCTGCGCTTTTAAAATCGAAGCTGCCGTTTTCAAGGAAATACTTAAATATGTCATCGTTTCTTACCGTTCCGACATATTTTCCGTCGGAATCAAGCACGGGGAGAGCCACATAGCGGTGGAAGCGCATTTTTTCAAGTGCCTGACGCACGGTGGAGTCTGCATTGATGTATTCAACCGAGCTTTTGGGAACGAGGAACCGTAATATGTTCATTCTTTACTCCTTTTATTAAAGGTGAAGTTTTTTCTTCATTTGTTGGATTGCTGTTTTAAATTTTCAACTTTCAATTTTCAATTTTCAACTTTCAATTTTCAACTTTCAATTTTCAACTTTCAATTTTCAACTTTCAACTTTCAATTTTCAACTTTCAATTTTCAACTTGATTTGCTTGCGCAAATCAAAGTCCAGAAAGTGCCGTTCCTATAACGGTGGAGAACTCTGCGTTTTTGGGGATGATAAAATTGACACCGTAATTGAGATGATTGAAAAAGTCAAATTTCTGCGCGCAGAAGCCGAGGCGTGTAAGATTTCCCGTAAGTATTACGTTATCAACTCCGCACTGATGCGCGGCAAAGACGGACACCATACCAACCGTTTCGTATACCATATTCAAAATACCGAGGGCAATATCCTCTTTTGTTGCAATATCGGACACGTTACCGAAATTTGCCGCGGTCAGGTCTGCCGAAAGTTCGGAGAGAGTATCCTTTGCGGTCATATCCTTGATTCGGAGGTCGATATTGGAAAGGTCGCCCTGCTCTGCGTATTCAACTATATGGTCGATGCTTTCAGCGTGAAGAAGGAGCTTTGAGAGTCCGACGAGCGTTCCGCCGCCTACTCCCGTACCACCGAGGTAGTTCATATCTCCGCCTGCCTTGGCGTGAACCATGGCTGTGCCCGTGCCCATACTTACAGCGAGGATATTATCAAGCCCCGATAGGTAAAGTGCACCTCTGCCGATGCTTGTAAATTCGGGAACTCGACGGCAATCAAGGCCGTACATATCGTGCTTGACGTAGGACGCGCCCACGCCTGTCATCATTACTCTGTCAATATCCTTTATCGCAAGGCGGTTTTCATCGGTAAATTTACCGAACGCACCGTAGGTTGCAGTAACGGGATCGTTTGCCTTGACAAACTGCGGCTCTATAAGCTCGCATTTATTTTTTGTTTTACGGAATCCGACGATTTTCGTGGTGCTTCCGCCAACGTCTATACCAATTACAATGCTCATTTTATTTTAGTCCTTTTTATTATCGCGTCTTGTCATCAAAGAGTCGAAGGAGAGTCCGTATTTATCCGCGATATCCTTTGCATAGGATTTGCCGTCGGGCTTTCTTCTGTAAATTTTGAAGGAGCGCTGACCTTCCTCCATACCCGCAACAAGGGTATCAAGCTTTACTCCTCCGCAGGATACCGAGCGAGAATTTATCTCGGCAACGCTTGCGGCAAGTTCGTGAAGGTGGGTTGAGAATATACCGCGGGTACGCATAGCCGCAAATGCGGTCAAAATCTCCGAAGCAATATAGGTTGCCTCGTAAGCTCCCGTTGAGGAAAGAGATTCATCAAGAAGGATAAGGCTATCTGGGGTTGCCTCGTCAAAAATTTCCTTAAGACGGGCACATTCCTCACCGAGTCTTCCTTTATCGATAGTATCGTCTGCACCCTCGGGAAAATGGGTGAAAATTCCGTCAACCACCGAAATTTCCGCGCTCTCTGCGGGAACAGGAAGTCCAAGCTGGCAGAAAGCCTGCGCCGCACCTAGGGCAACGGTTATAACCGATTTACCTCCGCGGTTGGGACCTGTGAGAACGTAGATTCTCGCTTCATCGTCAAACGCGAGGTCGTTTGTCACTATCTCGTCATTTATTGCGAGCGCAACGCGCGGATTATAAAGACCGACAGCCGAGAAGGCTTTTTCTGCGGCAGGCTTTACGGTAGGGATACAAACACTGCATCCCGGATGGTGCGAAAGCTTTGTGAGAAGCTCGGATGAACGGCTGACAAACTCAATTTCGGGAAGAAGACGAAGAAGGAAATCGGTATTATCGAGAACGTAATCACCGACTATCGAGCGCCAACCCTTGACCGAGGAACGGAACACATCCTCTATTGCACCGTTGAATGCACCGATAAGTGCCTCACGGCGGTTATCGCTCTGCCCTTTCACGAAGGGCGAAAGCTCCGCAATACAGGTAAATGCATCGTTTTTGAAGGATAGGCGGAGAATTTTATCAAGCACTTTGCCCGACTTGAAGGGCTCGGAGTTTATCGATATAACGCCTGCCGATTCCGGGCGAAGCTCTCTGTCAAGATTGACTCCGACGGTAATGCTCTTTACCTCGCGCACGCGGCTTGCAAGTGCTTCGAGCTTTTTATTCAGCTCTATATAATATTCGGATTCCGAAAGCTCTATGATAAAATCAGCGAGCGCGCGAAAGGCATCCGATTTGATTTTTTCTCTTATCGGAGAAAAACCCTCCTTCAGAACGTCTATACAGGAAACGTAAAGCTCGATTTCGGTGATACTGTAAAGATAGGATTCACCGGTTGAGGTAAGCTCGTTATCGAGTATACGAAGCTGACGGATATCGTCAAGTATAGGATGAACCTTTGCAAGAGTTTCCCTTATTTCGGGAATCTGCATCATATCCGCAACCGTCTTCTGGCGGTATCTTATTACCTCTGTATCGGACGTAAAAAAATGAGTAAGCGAGGAGCTTTTAAGATTGAATATTTCGTTTAGTCCAAGCTCTTCGCAAACGTCCTCCGAAATTCTCGGAAGATTGCGCCTATCCGAATGATACTCGCGTGACTCCTCCGAAGGATATATAAGGCTTATGAATTTATTTTCCATTGATTTTTACCTCAAAATCGGCACAAAAAGGCAGAAATGCCGAAAAGTGCCATACTCTTACATATATAAGTATAACATAAATTTTTTAATAAGGCAATAGAGGTTTTTTAAAAAAAGGTAAACTAAATTATAAGCAAAAAATGCGCCGCGACTTGCGCGGCGCATTTCCTTCTCACCAAAACCGGTGAATTTCATTAATTGTGCTACGGTGCATTCCTATTACCATTTTGTCGGAACACCGTTTACGTAACGCCAGAAATTGCCCGACTCGGTAGGCGTGTTTTCTGAATAGTAATACAGTTTAGTTCCCGCTAAGCTATCCGACACAGTCGAAACATTGAAGTCGAAATCATCCTTAGTTCCTTTGTAGAAAAGATCAACTGTTATGCTACCATTATAGAATGCACATCCGCCTATATTTCGAAGCGACGAGGGAAGAACGATATATTCGAGATTATCGCATCCCGAGAATGCAAAGGATTCAATGCTTCTTACGGATTCCGGTATTGTGATACACCGTTTTGAGATAGATACCGTATTTCTTCCGAGATATTTTCGGGCAAGGTGTTAAGCACGTCAAGAGTATCTATGAGCAAAATATCATACTCTCGGTATCGTG
>CAYRJG010000091.1:0-9201 GCA_964424525.1 uncultured Ruminococcus sp. | reverse complement strand
AGCTTTTTTATTCTATTTCGGTCATTTTCGGTTGCGCCCAAATGCGCCAGCCCCGACTTTTATGCAATCAAGTCGGTGTTTTGTTATTTGTTTTTTAAACTGATTATTCCGTTCTGAGAGCAACCACGGGGTCCTTCTTTGCCGCGCTCTTTGCCGGAATAAGACCGGAAATAAGAGTCAAACCAACGCTTATCAATACCAGTATTACAGCCGCACCGATCGGGAGGATTGCTTTGAGATTGGGAATTCCCGTAAGTGCATTAAGGATAAGGTTGATCGGTATGCAAAGAAGATAGGTTACCAGAACGCCGAGAAGACCTGAGCAAAGTCCGATAATGATGGTTTCTGCATTGAACATAGAAGAAACGTCTTTCTTTGAAGCACCGATTGCGCGAAGAACTCCGATTTCTTTCGTTCTTTCCTGAACCGAAATAAGAGTTATAACTCCTATCATTATAGAAGAAACAACAAGAGATATTGCTACGAATGCAATAAGTACATAGGTTATTGCGTTTATAATCGTGGTAATCGAGGACATCATTATTCCGAGTATATCGGTATATGCTATTTGATTTTCCTGCGGAACAGATGTGTTATAACTGTCAATTGCCGCGGTAATTACATCCTTGTTTTCAAAAGTGGATGCAAAGAGATTGATTTTATTCGGAGAATCAAGGTCAATATATCCGATTTTTTCAACAACCTCATCGTATGTTGATGTTGTGAATTCGGTTATTGCATCATAGTATTTTACATAATCCGCCAAGGTTGCTGCGGAAAGCTCGTCTGTAAGCGCAACAACCTTGGCTTTGATGGGCATATTGGAAAGCATTGTTTCTGTGGATTGATGAATGGTTTTTTGAGCCTGTTCCACCAATGCCGGGCGCATCATCTCTTTAAGCTCCGCTTCAGTAAGTGCATCGATATATGATAAAAGCGTTTCTTCGTTGACACCCGAAGATTCTTTGAGACCTGCAAGAATTGCCTGTTTCAGCGACTCTTTATCCGGAAATGCTGCAAACATCTTTTCAACAATAGATTCAAGTTGCGCTTCTTCAGCCTTAAGGCATTGGATTTTCACGTATATATCGGCTTTTTTCTCGGAGGAGAGTGAGTTTATATATTTATCAAATTCAGCCTTCTTTTGTTCATCGGTGAGCTTTCCGCTTACGCTCTTGAAGGGAAGTCCGGTAAGAACGTCAATGTTGGGATTTGCAAGCTGAGCCGCTACGACGTCCGAGGTTACTGCCTCTTTGATTATATGCTCGGTGAGAGCATATGTATAGGCAATTGAGCCTTTGAGCATAGCTGCTTCGGAATTTTCATCGGGCTTTATGATGCCGACAACCTTGAGAGAAAGAGCATCCTCCGAATTGTAAAGCATTTTGAGTATTGTTGCGTTTGAAGAAAGGTCAGAGTATACGGTCTTTCCATCCTCGTTAACCGTTTGCTGGTAGAAGTGGTAGGGCATTATAGCTTTAAAGTTTAATTTGAATATTTCGCTATATTCCCATCTCGTAGTTGTTTCGGGCATTGTGGTTTTGTTAACGGCAGCATCGATTATAGCATCAATGTCCGCTTCGCTCAAAAGACCGAGTGCATAAAGAGTGAGATCATCAAGTTCATTTTTCTCGTTAAGAACTAAAACAATCTCGTTTTTCGACTCCGGCCATCTACCGTCGACAACATCATACTGATCCTTGAGAATAGGATTAATAAGCTCGCGGTTCCCGTTTTCATCGGGAGTGCCCGAAAGCATTTCTTCCCACATCTGAACTCCGCTCATCATCATGTCGGACATTTGCCCTGAACTCGAGGTTCCCTGTCCCATAGTGGTGTCGGAGTTGCCAAGGCTTTCACCCTTTGTTGCCATTCCTATCATAAATTCTGTGAGCATATCGCGCATAAGGTCGGCGGTATCGGATTTTATTATGTTTCCATCACCGTTAAGAGTGTAAATCGGAACATTGATATTATAGGAATACTGTATGCCCGAAAGAGCCGAAGAAAGCTCACTTTCGGGATTTTTGAGCTCGTTTTCTATATGAAGCTTGAATGCTGCAAGATCATTTTCATTTGCTTGCACTTTGCTCAGAGCAGTAACAAGCTCTGCAATAAGGGGATCCTTATAAACCGCATCATTTCCGTGCTCTTGTTCGTTTTCGTTTTGACCGAGAATGCTCTTGATAAGTTCGTTTGCATCGATTGCGGTGCTTTCAAGAGTCAGGGGATATGTTGAGAGTGTGGTTTCCTGAACGTGGTTTATATACGTCGTCATTCCTTGCGATACTGCAAGTATCAGGGATATACCGATTATGCCGATAGAGCCGGCAAAAGCTGTCAGCGTTGTGCGCCCCTTTTTGGTAAAAAGGTTTTTGAGCGAAAGCATAAAAGCGGTAAAGAACGACATTTTAGCTTTTTCTTTTTGCTTTTTTGCAATTTTCTTTTTTTGTCGTTTGCCCTCTACAGCGTTTACAGCTTCGGCAAGAGATGCCTCCTCCGTTGAAACTATTGCAACCGATTCCGCCTCTTCTTCCTCTACCGAGAAGGGATTTGTGTCTTCAAGAACCTGTCCGTCAAGGAGTCTTATGATACGCGAAGAGTATTCCTCGGCAATTTCGGGGTTGTGTGTTACCATAATAACGAGTCGCTCACCGCTTATCTCGCGGATGAGGTCCATTATCTGCTTTGAGGTAACTGTGTCAAGTGCGCCTGTAGGTTCGTCTGCAAGAAGAATTTCGGGGTCGTTGACGAGCGCGCGCGCTATCGCAACTCGCTGGCACTGACCACCGGAGAGCTGATTTGGACGCTTATTATACTGATCCGAAAGTCCAACCCTGTCAAGCGCGCGCTTTGCGCGTGCCACTCTTTCCTCACGGCTGACACCGGCTATCGTGAGCGCAAGCTCAACGTTGCCAAGTACCGTTTGGTGAGGAATAAGGTTGTAGCTTTGGAATATAAAGCCTATACGGTGATTTCTGTATATATCCCAATCGCGATCCTTAAATGATTTGGTACTTCTTCCTCTTATTATCAAGTCACCCGACGTATAATGGTCAAGACCACCGATAATGTTGAGAAGCGTTGTCTTTCCGCAGCCCGAAGGACCGAGGATAGAAACGAATTCCTTCTGCCGAAAGGAGAGATTTACGCCTTTTAGTGCCTCAACCGTTTCAGAGGAGGTGACGTAATTTTTCTTGATATCTCTTAATTGTAGCATCCAATTTACTTCCTAATCTCTAAATTGTCGAACTTTTACCATTAGAGTGTATACCAAATTTATTAACCCAATGTTAATATTATGTTTTATTTATATAAATCCTTATAAATTTTTAATAAAAATCTTCTTTTTTTACCAAAAAACAGCATCGTTTTGTGTTTTTTGGCGTTTTATTCTTTTCGTATTTTTTCTAAAAGGTTTACAAAGTTCGTAAAATATGCTATTATATTATAAAGCATAAAAAATTCCTAGTGGAGAATACAGATGGCAAGACTGGATTTTAAAGCAGGGGCGATGATATCACCGCTTCCCGCAGTAATGGTAACCGTTGGTGACGGAGAGGAATCTAATGTACTCACGGTTGCCTGGTGCGGAATTCTTTCAACCAATCCCCCGCGCGCATATATATCGGTTCGACCGAGCCGCCACTCGCATAAATTTCTTAAAAAAAACGGAGAGTTCGTCATTAATCTGACAACCGAGGAGCTTGCTAGCGTTACCGACTATGTTGGCGTTTTTACAGGCGCGAAGGTCAATAAATTTGAAAAATGCGCTCTTACACCGATAAAGAGCAAATGCGTTACACCACCCACCATAAAAGAGTCACCGCTTTCGCTTGAATGTAAGGTTTTTCAGGTAATAGAAAGCGGAACGCATAATATATTTCTTGCCGATATTTTGAACGTGTCGGTTGATGAGCAGCTTCTTGACGAGCGCGGCAGAATCTGCCTTGAGCGCGCTCATCTTATTGCTTATGCTCATGGTGAGTATTATTCGCTCGGTAAAAAAATAGGTAATTTTGGGTTCAGTGCCGCAAAACCAAAAAAGAAAAAAGCAAAGCCGAATCCGCCAAAAAACATAAGAAACACTAAAGAAAAGAAGAAATAATCCCACCCGTGTGACATTTTATGGACGAAATCTTCTCTCTTTTTGGAGATAAATATGGATGAGCTTAAAAAAGAGCAGTCAGAGAAAATACGAGCTCGTATTCTCTCGCTTATAGATTCCGAGTTCGAGAGTGATGCGGCTTTTGAGCGCAGAATGGGACTCGGTGATAAAACAGTAAATAACTGGCGCAGGGGCAGAAGCTCTTCTTATATGCGTATGCTTCCGGCACTCTCCGAGCTTTTCGGAGTTAATATAGGTGAGCTTCTTGATATGCCGCTTCGAAAAAACACCTCGGAGCTTTCCGAGGATGAGCTGAAGCTTTTAAATGCATATAGAAGCTCGGCTTCTATACCGCCGCGCCTTCGAGAGGCACTTCTTACCACTCTTGAAAGTGTTATAGAGCTTTATGTAAAATCCGCAGGCGAAACGAAGAATGAGAAGCGCATGAAGCGCATAAAGAAAAAGAAGGATTCCGTATCCGTAACACAGAATGGAGGAGATACCGAATGAAAATTTCAAATCATACCGACCGACTTGAAAAAAGATTCGGCACGCTCACCGCTGTGAGAATGACTGCCGAGGCCGGATTTGAGGCAATAGATTTTTCTATGTATACTCCCGACGGTGCTGTCTTTGGCAGAGGGGGCATAGCTCTTGTGCGTGAAATGCGCAGGATTGCCGAAGGATGCGGAGTTTGCTTTAATCAGGCGCACGCACCGTTTGCAAAGTATAAACCCCAAGAAGAAGCAAGAGAGGAGAACCGAAAGCTATTTGAGCAGACCTGTCGCTCGATAGAAATTGCAGGTGAGCTCGGTGCTGAAAGAATAATAGTTCATCCTGCCTTTATCTGCCCTCATATTGATGCTAGTCAAAGGTTTGAGATGAATATGGAAATCTATTCAAGACTCCTTGAGGTCGCACGCGCAAATAACGTTATAATTGCTATTGAAAATATGTATGGAAGGCATAAGGATAAATCCTCAAAGCTTATAAGAAACGTTTGCTCTCACGCGGAGGAATTTATTCGTTACGTTGATGCGCTTGATACACCCTATATCACCGCCTGCGTCGACGTTGGGCACGCGGGCCTTGTGGGTGAATCTGCCTCATCTATGATTCTCGCGCTTGATAAAAGGGTGACTTGTATTCATATTCACGATAATGATTTTTATGAGGATATCCACACCCTCCCATTTTTCGGAGATATAAATTTCAATTCCGTCATCCGTGCCCTTCGTGATATAGGTTACACGGGGGACGTGACGCTTGAAGCAGACGGATTTTTAAAGGATCTTCCGGATGAGCTTTGGTCGCACGGTCTTCGCTTTATGGCGGGAGTTGCGGGATATCTGAGAGATGAGTTGACAAAGAATAAAATTTAAGCAAAAGAGAATAAAATTACAAGAGGGTAGCTCAAGTACAAAAAACTTGAGCTACCCTCGAATGCGTTAAGGGACTAGGGAGATCCCGCGCGAAAATTCGGGTTCTCCCGACCAACAGTTCTCGCCTGCGGGCTCGGTCACGCTCGGGGTCTGACAGTTATTAACTGTCATTCAACACCCTCGCGCCGCTTCGCTACGTATAAAATACGTCGAGAAAGGGAAACGCGAAGAGAAAATGACTATTATTAATTGGAGAAATTTGTAGAATTTCAACCATATACTATATTTTTTAGCTCATTTGTCAAAAAGTAAGCTTTTTTATCCTATTTCAGTCATTTTCGGTTTCGCCCAAATGCGCCTGCACCTTTAATAATACTTTTCAATAAATTCAATTATCGGTGTATTGTCCTCAAGACCGTGAGGGTGATGATCACCGCCCTTCTTGATGTGAACTTCGATTTTTCCGCCGCCCTGTCTGTAAAGCTCTTCAAGATATGCACCGTTTTCGTTATACGGAACCACGGTATCAGAATCACCGCTGACCATAATTATCGGAATATCAGCACTAAGGAGCTTCGGTGCGTTATCAATGGGATGATTGCGATAATTTAGAAGCTCGGAGAGAGAGATACCCGTGTGATTTGTAAATTCTTCATGCATTCCCTCTCTTGTGTCGGTATTCCTACCGACGTACCATGGGCAACTTAACAGGTTCATAACGGGCGCATCAATATAAAGCGCCGCCACATATTCGGGGTGTTTTGCTGCAAAATACACCGCAAGCATTCCGCCACAGCTCATACCAATCGGAACGCATTTTTTTGAAAGAGCATACTCCGTGTGAAGAAATTCTGCAAATCTTGCTCTTCTGTCGGTGTCTTCCTCTCTGCCCCAGCGCGTGTCGTTTGCGATGTATGCAACGTGATATCCGCGGCGAAGCATTTCAATCTCAAGAGAGGGAAAAGCGTCTGCGTATTCGGTTTTTATAAGCCATTTTCCGTTTGGTTTTCCACTCGGCAGAATGAGTCGGGCAAATTTCCCTTCAAATTCAAATTCTATACATTTGTGACCGAAAACCTCGGTCATTTTTTTGCTTTCAGTCATTTTGTAAAGTTCCTTTTTGCTTTGTTTTGGTTAAAAAAGACAAGCGGGCAGAAGATAATCTGTCTGCCCGTTTATATACTTATATGTTTTTGTACTCTGCAAGTCGATAGTTCCTCGGAGAGCAGTTACGGTATTTCTTGAAAACGCGGTTGAAGTAGGAAACAGAAGAAAATCCTACCGTTTCGGATATTTCAAGTATGCTGTTTGCTGTACGTGAAAGCATTTTTTCGGCCTTGCATATACGGACGAAATTTAGATATTCGGTAAAGGTCGCGCCTGTGGCGGTTTTGAAGATTCGGCAGAAATAGCTTGGATCAAAGCCCAGCATAGCACTTACCGCTTCAAGGGATATTTCCTCGTTATAATTACGGTTGACGTATTCTATGGCGGGAAGTATTTTCTGAACCTCTTTGGTTGCAAAGAACTCCTCGGTATCAACGAGTATCTTCATTCGGTAAAGCAAGGCAAGAGCCTTGTATATCTCCGAACGGATAAATATTTCGTATGCCGCATCCTTTTTGTCGTGCTCCGAAAGAATTCTTTGGAGTGATTCAAAGAGCTCCTTGTTCTTGATAATTCGTATCTTCGAATCGTTGAGGTTGTTGAACTTAACCGAGTATTTAATTATTCTGGTGATATCCGTGTTAAAAAAATCGTTTTCTCTAAACTGAATCAATCCGGTTTCCGATGCTGTAGATTTTGTGGAATGGGGAACGCCGGAATTTATAAAGACAACGTCGCCTGCTTCGGCAAAATATGACTCATCATCTACTATTGTTTCGAATTTGCCGGAGTTTATCACTATAAATTCAAGCTCGTCGTGATAGTGAAGCGGACAGTATTGATCGGTGAGAGGCGCGCCTTTTTTGCGCATGCTTATGTAAACTGCCATCTTCGGCACGTTGCTTCTAATCTGTTCGTTTTTCATTACAGCGAAACTTTTTCCGCCTCTTGGTCGCAATAGATGCATTTTCCACCGGAGAACAACTTTTTAATTCCTCTTTCTGCGGCACTTATACAATGCGGGTTGTTGCAACGGAGAGTCGGATCCTCTTCTCCTTTGATTTCCTTGTCGGGGCACTCGCGCTCGCGAAGGAGCATAAGGATCAGTGCCATTCTGATGTATCTTCCGTTTGCTGCCTGCTCAAAGTAGTGTGCTCGCGGATCGGAGTCGACCTCGGTGGCAATTTCGTTTACACGGGGCAGGGGATGCATTATCGAAAGTGTGGTTTTTGCAACCTTGAGCTTTTCAAGGTCGAGAACGTAGGAGTCTTTAAGACGCTCGTAATCATCCTTTGATGCAAATCTCTCTGCCTGTATTCTCGTCATATAGAGAATGTCGAGTTCGGGAATCGAGCCTTCGAGATCTGCTGTTTCAATATAAGGGCAGTTCTTTAAGAAATCGGCTTTTACATAGTCGGGAAGCTTAAGCTCGTCGGGCGAGATAAGAACGAATTTAATGTTCTCATATCTTGCCATAGCTGCAATAAGAGAGTGCACCGTTCTTCCGTACTTAAGGTCACCGCAGATACCTACGGTGAGATTGTTAAGTCTGCCGAACTTTCTTTTTATTGTGATAAGGTCGGTAAGGGTTTGGGTGGGGTGAAAATGTCCTCCGTCGCCCGCGTTGACTATCGGAACGGTGGAAATTGAGGATGCAACAATCGGAGCTCCCTCTTTGGGGTGGCGCATAGCGATTATGTCGGAATACGCCGAAACCATTCTTATGGTATCTGCAACCGTTTCGCCCTTTGATACCGAGGTAGAGCCTGCTTGCGAAAATCCAAGCACATTACCGCCAAGGCTCATCATAGCCGAGGTGAAGCTTAAGCGCGTTCTCGTTGAGGGTTCGAAAAAGAGTGTTCCGAGAATCTGACCGCGGCATGCCGAAGAATAAGCACGGGGTTGAGCTATCATATCGTTGGCAAGGTCGATGAGGTTGTCAATCTCCTTTACGGAGAGGTCGAGAATATCAATCAGATTTTTCATAATTTAAGCGCCTGCTCCGTATACCTCAAGATATTTCTTAATGCGTTCAACATTTTCGCGGTTCGCATCGTCCTCTTCAAGGTATTCAATAATGTCGTAAACGTCAACTATGGAATAAACGGGGAATCCAAACTGCTCTGCAATCTCCTGCATCGCTCCCTTTTCGCCCTGTCCCTTTTCCTTACGGTCAACCATAATAAAGGTTGCCGCAACCTTTGTGCCTTCAAGGTGAGAGAGTATTTCCATGCTCTCGCGGATAGCCGTTCCTGCGGTTATAACGTCTTCAATTATAACTATTTCCTCGCCTGCCTGTGGAACATAGCCTACGAAAACACCGCCTTCGCCGTGATCCTTAACCTCTTTGCGGTTAAAGAAGAAGGGAACGTTGAGGTTGTTCTTCGAAAGTGCAACCGCTGCGGAAACAGCAAGCGAAATTCCCTTATAAGCAGGGCCGTAGAGAACAGCCTTCTTTGCACCGAGCTTCTCAAAATATGCTTTCGCATAAAACTCACCGAGCTTTGCAATATCCTCGCCGGTCTTAATCATACCTGCGTTGATGAAATAGGGTATCTTTCTTCCGCTTTTTGCGGTGAAATCGCCGAACTTAAGAACACCGGC
>CAYRJG010000090.1:3072-9227 GCA_964424525.1 uncultured Ruminococcus sp. | reverse complement strand
CTGCCTACACGTTCGCTCCTTAAAAGAGCGAACCCATGAGGTTATTATAACATAATTTTTCAGCATGGTCAATATTTTTTGTTTTGAAAAACGATATTTTTATATCAAAATATGTATATTATATGCCTTGATATCTGTGTTAAAATGATTTTATAAAGTAACACTCGGAGGTCTTTTTATGAAGCAAACAGATTGGAAAATCATTTACACCAAGTATGAGGGGATAGCAAAAAGAACGATCAACCTCTTGTCAAAGGAGGTTGGCAGATTTATAATTCGTGAGTCCAACGTATATAGTATCTACGTTCTCCCCTGCGAGAGGGAAGGATGTGAGGTTTCGAAAAACGCATTTTTTGTTGGTTTGTATAACGAAAGCGCAAATATACAAAAATACGTTGCAAAGTCCGAGGTTCCCGAAAACGGATTTCTGGTAAAGGTTATCAAAAATCCCTCGGATGACGAGGGCAGATTTGTGATTCTCACAGCGCATAGCCAGGACAAGCTGTTCTATGCGGCTGTTAGCTTTTTGGATGATTATATTCCTCAAAATGCGCCTTGCTGCGGCTCAAACTTTATGCCTGATCTGATTTTCGATTATCCGCTTACCGAATGTTCATATACACAGGTGCCCGATAATAAAACCAGGAGCATTTTCACTTGGGGACACTCTATCAACAGTTACCGCGCGTACATAGACAATATGGCTAGGTTGAAATTCAATGAGCTTATTATCTGGAACGATTTTATTCCGATCAATATTGATGAAATTATCGATTATGCTCATTCCTACGGAATCAAGGTCGTTTTGGGATATAGCTGGGGTTGGAGAGAGATCGGAAACAAAGCCGTGGAAATTACCGACGAAAAGATCGAAGAGGTTAAACAAATTGCAATCAAGGAATACCGCGATAATTATTCCAACGTAAAATGCGACGGTATATATTTTCAGTCATTTACCGAAAGAAACGAGGAGTCTGTCGGTGGTAAGCTGATTTCACGCTTGGTTGTTGATATGGTAAATGATATTGCGGCAGAGCTGTGGAAAATCACTCCCGATATGCGAATAATTTTCGGTCTTCACGCAAGCTCGGTAAAAAAACGCCTTGACGAAATTGCAAGAGTTGATTCTCGCATGGAGATTCTTTGGGAGGATTGCGGAGAATTTCCTTATGCATATCATTCGTTTGTCAAAAATGAGGATGATTATAACGAAACTCTTGAATTTACTAAAAAAATACTCGAATTGCGCGGTGGACGCGGTGTCGGTCTTGTTTTTAAGGGCGTTATGATGCTTGACTGGAGTAAGGCTGTTCGTCAGCACGGACCATTTGTTATGGGTGAGAACAGCGAAAAAATTGCAATACATGACCGCGGTATTCGTGCAAACGCTTGGAGAAATTATTCTTCGGCTTGGATTGAGGAAGGCTCACGCGCGTTGCAAATGGTGAAGTTTATCAAGGAAAACAAGATAAGCGAGGTCGATATGTGTATTGCGGGAACCTTTGATGGGGGAATGTATCTGCCATTTGCCCTTTGTGCAGAGATGTATTGGAACTGTAACGAGAATTTCTCGGATATGTTGAGAAGGGTATCACGATGCCCGAGCATTACTGTAGATTAATTAGCTATGGGATATTTGTTTTTGTTTTTAGCACTTTGCTTTGGACTTATCAAAGCATACTGCGGAAAAAGAACCTCCGGTGCGGCAATCAATTCTTATAATGCAATACTTATCAATACAGTTCGTATGATTCTTTGTATTCTTATTGGAATACTTATTGTTTTGATAAGCGGAGTTGCCACTTTTGTCTTTACTACACCAAAGCTTATTCTTATCGCGCTTCTCGCAGGTGTCAGTACCGCAGGATTTACGGTCTGCTGGCTTTTGGCGGTGCGTACAAACGCCTATATGATAGTAGAGGTCTTCGTGATGGGCGGTGTTATCATTCCGCTTACACTTTGTGCAATTCTGTATAAAGAACCTATCGGCATTATACAGATAGTGGGAATTATATTGCTTTTAATCTCGGTATACTGTATGTGCACCTACCGAAAGACCGAAAAAATATCACTTTCCCCTAAAAGCTTTTTTCTTCTGCTGCTTTGCTCTTTGTCAAGCGGAATCAGTGATTTTTCGCAAAAGCTTTACACAAGAGAAATTGAAAATATCGATGTTTCGGTTTTCAACCTTTATACCTATCTCTTTGCCGCACTTGCGTTGCTTATCGCTTGTCCGATTTTCAAGGCAAAAGAAAAAAAGAACAAGGATCTCAACTCTCCTCGTACAATCATAAAGCCTATATTTCACTATGTCGTTATTATGGCAGCGTGTCTGTTTTTGAACTCATATTTCAAAACTATGTCCGCAGGGTATCTTGATGCCGCTTTGCTTTATCCTTTAAGTCAAGGCTGCGCGGTTGTTCTTTCGCTTGCTATGTCGGTTTTCCTTTTTAAGGAAAAAACAACTGTTAAGGGCGCTTTTGGCGTAGCTCTTGCAATCGCATCCATGATTCTTATAAATGTGTTTGCTCCTGCTTAATAAAGCAGTTTTTGAAAAAAGGCAATATCAACTCCGCAAAATGGGGCGATATTGCCTTTTAAATTTAGATAGATATGGTGGTTAGAAACTTCCGTTCTGACGCTTTATCTCGGTTATAACCTGCATAACCTTGATTGCTTCATCAGGCTTTATCGGATATTCCTTGCCATCTCTTACGGTGTCATAAACGCATTGCCAGATATGGTCTAGCTTATTGGTCTGCCAGGTGCGCTCCTCCTCAATGAAGGGCAGTGCCTGGTTTGAGCCGAAGGATGAGCCTTGCGGTGTGTGCGGATTGGCTTTTATTTCGGAGAATACGTAATCCTTGGGAAGATATCTTATGCTATATGTATCACCCTTGTCAACCAATGTTCCGCGAGTTCCGTATACGATGTATTCGGGTTGCTTTATAGCAACGCCTCCGCTTATTTCGATGTCAACTATTCTGCCGTTAATTCCCTCAAATGATGCCATTACCACGTCCTCACAGTCGCCTGCCGCGGCTATCTGACGGGTGTAGGAATTCATTCTCTTGTAATCACCGCCACAGAATCTGAGTGCCTGGTCGATAAGGTGTGGTCCCCAGTTGAGGAGCTGACCTCCGCCATACTGCGATATCGTCTGCCAATCTCGGCGTCTGTCATATTGAGTAACCGCGCGTCTTATGTAATAAACGTCACCAATAGTTCCGTCTGCAATAAGCGAGTTGACTTCCATAAACTTTGCTTCAAAGCGGCGGTTGTGTCTTATCATAAGCTTATTTTTACCGCACTTTTCAGCAAGGGTAAAGAGCGCCTTTGCCTGATCATAGTTCATAGTAATGGGCTTTTCGAGAAGGACGGTTTTTCCGGCTTGAAGTGCTGTCATTGCGTGAACGAAATGATCGTTTGAACGGGTTGCAATATCAATGACCTCGATATCGGGATCCTCAACGATATCCTCGACTCTTGCGTAGGTCTTGCATCCATATTCATCTGCCATCTTTTTGCGTCTGTCCTCTTCAAGATCGCATACTGCGTAGATCTCAAAAAGTCCCTTATCCTTCATTTCCGGAAGATGCATTCCGTATCCGGCTCTTCCGACTCCTATCATACCGAGTTTAATTGGTTTTTTCATATTTCGCTTCTCCATCTTTTCATAACTTTAAGGCTTTGCGCAAGATCAATTTCGGGATCCTGTTTATGCGTATCCTGTTCAATGAATATCCAACCGTCAAATCCGCGCTTCACGGCATTTTTAAATACCGCCTCGTTGTTGATAAAGAAGTCGCCTTTTTCAAGCCCGGTGAAATAGCCGCGCTTATACCAGCGATCATCATTCGGCGTTTCGCTCGTTTGCCATCCCTTGAGGTGATATGCAACAATTCTGTCATAATATTTGTTTGCGATATACTCAACGTCGCCACCCGCTACCGCAAGATGTCCGACGTCAAAAAGGAGCTTAACGGTAGGGCATTCCAAAAGTAAGGTTTCTATTGCTTCTTGCGTTTCAATCATTTGACCGAGGTGGTTATGCACCGCAACGTCGATACCGTATTTGTTTGCGGTGCGCGCCTGATAGGTAACCTGACGAAGGTAGTCCTCAAAGGTTTCACCCTGAACCTGAGCCCAAACGTAACTTCCGCCAAGTGCTGCAGTCCAGCGAATTGCTATCTCCGGGTCGGAATGTTTCACTGTTGCAAAGCTCATTCCTTTTCTTTTTAAGCTTGCCGCAGTCATGAGTGTTTCCTCGGCACTTTTTGCGTAAATTCTTTCAAGGCCGTCATATCCGAGTGCCCGAACCGTATCAAGTCTTTCGTTATAGTCGTAGTATCCTCCGTACCATACGTACATGCCGTAATCGGCAACTCCGATTTTTTCCATATTATATCTCCTATATATGTTTGATATATTTAATTTTACCATATAGATATCGTATCTTGCAATAAAAATATTGTGATAATAAAGGCATAATTAGCATTATTTTAAGATTTGTTTTTTTAAAAAAAGTGAAAAAACTCTCCCAAAACGGTATTTGTGGGTGAAAATATGAATTTATAACTTGAATAATTTTAATTTTCTTGATATAATGAAAAGCGATGGGAGGCGAGTTTTATGAACGAATCTATGGGATTGTCGCTGTTTTACTATTCCTATAAAATGCATAATGTTATAGAGCCTATTCCAGAGGCGCGTATTCCCTATATGGATCTTACATATTGCATAGAAGGGGAGATGTATTACGTAATTGACGGGGAGGAGTATATTTTGAACGGCGGCGATGCGATCCTTTACCCTTGCGGTTCACTACGCGCTCGTAGAAAAAGTGAGGTTCCTACTCTTTATTCAAGTCTTAATATCCGCTTTGAAAAAGAGTTTATGCCGGCGGTTTCGGGCGTCATACGCAAGAGCCTTCGCTCGGATACGGTAGCTATTCTTGAATCTCTCAAAAAGTCATACGTTTCGGTTTCGGAGAAAAGAGAGAGAAAGTGTGAGGCACTTTTTTGGTATCTTTATTATCAACTTGTGGAAACCGCAATTTATAATGAAAATCCGCATATTAAACATATAAAGCGATACATTGCCGGTCATCTTTATG
Organism: uncultured Ruminococcus sp.; assembly: GCA_964424525.1. GTDB lineage: Bacteria > Bacillota > Clostridia > Oscillospirales > CAG-272 > UBA1740. Next base: position 4,111 of record CAYRJG010000090.1, on the reverse strand, counting down.
AGCAAATGCGGCTTTCGGATAATTGCCGCGGCAGTTCACCTTGATCCCAATTATTGCAGTTCGCTTTTTTCAAAATGTGAGGGCATGAGTATATTTGAATTTATAACAGTTCGCCGCATAGAGGTGGCAAAAAGCCTTATAGCTGCAGACTACTTGCCGATAGGCGAGGTTTCGGAACGCGTCGGTTTTACGGATCATAATTATTTTTCGCGCACGTTCAAGCATTATGTCGGAATGAGCCCCTCTGATTACCGAAAGAGATACACCGAAAAGATATAAAGCGGTTTTAAAAGAAAAAACTGTTTTGTTGTATAAAATAATAACCACCCAACAGCGAGATGTCCTTAACGGACAAATCACACTAACGGGTGGTTATTTTATTTATCAGATAACTTTAAAGACTCATTAATTTTACACGGGTGAGATCATAGAGTTTTTGATATATAGGCGTATGCCTTTCTTTTTCCTTAAATCTGATATAAATTAAAGCGTTGCTGCCATAACCGCCTTTATCGTATGCATGCGGTTTTCTGCTTCTTCGAAAACTATTGAAGCAGGGCTTTCGAATACCTCGTCGGTAACCTCCATTGAATCTCTGCCGAATTTCTCGCCCATCTCGCGACCTACCGCTGTTTTAAGGTCGTGGTAAGAGGGCAGGCAGTGCATAAATACTGCCTCGGGAGATGCCTTTGCCATAAGTGCGCTGTTTACCTGGTAGGGGGAAAGCTCGTCTATTCTCTCCTTCCAAACCTCAACAGGCTCGCCCATTGATACCCATACGTCGGTGTAGATGACCTTTGCATCCTTTACAGCTTTTGCAGGATCGGTTTCAAGAGTGATTGTAGCACCAGTTTCCTTGGCGATTTTTCTGCACTCCTCAACAAGAGAAGCCTCGGGGAAATACTTTTCGGGCGCGCATGCAACGAAGTCCATACCAAGCTTTGCCGCACCAACCATAAGCGAGTTGCCCATATTGTAACGGGCATCACCCATATAAACAAACTTAATGCCATGAAGCGTGCCGAAATGCTCTTTTACG
>CAYRJG010000090.1:0-3062 GCA_964424525.1 uncultured Ruminococcus sp. | reverse complement strand
GAAAGTCGGCAAGTATCTGGGTGGGGTGGAACTCGTTGGTAAGTCCGTTCCATACAGGAACCTTGGAGTGAAGCGCAAGCTCCTCAACGAGAGCTTGACCGTATCCGCGATACTCGATTCCGTCATAGATGGATGCAAGCACGCGCGCGGTGTCCGCGATGCTCTCCTTCTTGCCTATCTGTGAGCCATTAGAGTCAAGATAAGTAACGTTCATTCCGAGGTCATATGCCGCAACCTCAAAGCTGCAACGGGTTCTCGTGCTAGTCTTTTCAAAGATAAGAGCAATATTCTTGCCACGGTATGCATCGTGTGCAATACCGTTCTTTTTCTTGTATTTGAGTTCTGCTGCCAACTCTATAAGCTCGGAAATTTCACACGGGGTGAAGTCAAGAAGCTTGAGAAAGTCACGTCCGTGAAGGAAATTCATATTTGAGTTGTTATATTTGAAATTCATTTTCTATCTTTCCTTTCTTTTTTGGATTATGGCTTTGCCGCTTCCTTGATTACTTCAACAGCGCGCAAGAGAAGCTCTTTTGGTATGTTAAGCGCGGGTAGGAGTCTTACCTTGCTCTTTGCCTTTATCGGGAGAACACCGTTTTGCATACAGATCTTAATGACCTCGCCTGCATCCTTTTCGGTTTCTATACCGAGCATAAAGCCAAGTCCCGTAACCGATTTTATACCGGGCGCGCCCGTAAGCTCTTTTATAATAAATTCGCTCTTTTCGCGCACCTGTGCCATAAGGGTGTCATCTATTCTTTTTACAATCGAAAGAGCTGCCGCGCATGCCACGGGGTTGCCGCCAAAGGTCGAGCCGTGCGAGCCGGGGGTAAGGGTTGCTTCGGCTTTTTCGAAAAGCATGGTTGCACCAAGCGGAAGTCCGCCTGCAAGTCCCTTTGCGGTAGACACGATGTCGGGCTTTATTCCGTATCTCATAAATGCATAGAGATCACCGCATCTGCCGTTTCCGGTTTGTACTTCGTCTATTATAACGAGAAGATTTTCTTCCTTTGCAAGAGCCATCACCGTGTTAACAAATTCCTCGGTAAGAGGAAGAACACCGCCCTCCCCCTGTACAAGCTCCATCATTATAGCGGCACATTTGTTGTTATGTACCATCTCCGAGATAGCCTCGGAATTGTTTGCCTCGGCATAGAGAAATCCCTCGGGAAATGGGCCGAATGTCGTGTGGAAAACATCCTGTCCGGTTGCCGCAAGCGTGGTTACCGTTCTGCCGTGGAAGCTGTTTTTGAGTGTTATAATGTTATGATAGTCTTCGCCCTTGTTTTCAAGTGCCCATTTTCTTGCCGTCTTAATAGCACATTCGTTAGCCTCGGCACCCGAATTTGAGAAGAATACTTTCTTTGCGCCCGTGCGAAGGCAGAGCTCGCGCGCAAGGGTAGCACAGGGGCTTGAATAATAAAGGTTTGAGGTATGCTGAAATTTGTTTATTTGCTCGGTTATTGCATCTATCCACTCCTTGTCGCAGTGACCGAAGGTGTTTACCGCAATTCCCGTGGAAAGGTCTATATATTCCTTTCCGTTTTCATCATAAACGAGCGATCCCTGACCCCGTGTGATTTCTAAATCAAATCTCGCGTAAGTGGGAGCTATATAATTCTTGTCGTTTTCTTTACAATTATTCATCATTATTTTTATCTCTTACAACCATTGTTCCGGCTCCCTCATCAGTGAGCGTTTCTATAAGAAGTGCGTGCGGAACTCGTCCGTCAAGTATAGTTACCTTTTTAACACCGAGCCTTATTGCATCAATGCAGCACTCAACCTTGGGTATCATACCGCCCGAGATAATTCCGCTTGCAAAAAGTTCTTCAGCTTCTTTGATGTCGATGCATGGAATTATAGAGGTATGGTCATCCTTATCACGGAGTATACCCTCAATGTCGGTCATAGTGAAAAGTCTTTCTGCATTCATAGCACCCGCAATATGTGCGGCAGCGGTGGCTGCATTTATGTTGTATACGTTGCCCTGTGCGTCGCAACCAACGGTGGAAACTACGGGAATGTAGTTATGTTCAAGAAGGTCGGTTATAGGCTTTACATCAACACCTGTGATCTTGCCGACAAAGCCGAGAGCTTCGTCCTTCATTTCAGCCTTGATCATATGTCCGTCAAGACCCGAAAGTCCGATAGCCGCACCGCCCTTTATTTCGAGAAGATTAACAAGGCTCTTGTTGATTTTACCTGCAAGTACCATTTGAACAACATCTACCGTTTCCTTGTCGGTAACACGAAGACCGTTGTGGAAGACCGATTCTTTGCCGATTTTCTTGAGAGTGTCTGTAATCTCGGGACCACCACCGTGAACCAAAACAATCTTAACTCCGATAAGGTGAAGGAGAACTATATCCTCCATAACCTGCTCCTTGAGCTGATCGTTTATCATAGCGTTGCCACCGTATTTTACAACAACGACCTTGCCGTAATACTTCTGTATAAAGGGAAGCGCCTGGGTAAGTACCTCTGCGCGCTGTGCGTTAGTAATCTGTAATGGCATAGTTATCTCCTTAGGTTCTGTAATCGCCGTTTATCTTTACGTAATCGTAAGTAAGGTCGCATCCCCAAGCAGTGCTTGATGCAATTCCGTCGGAAAGCTCAACCTTGATGGTTATCTCGTTTTCAAGAAGGATTTCTTTTGCCTTTTCCTCGGAGAAATCTACTCCGGCACCACCGCGGCAAACGAGGATCTCGCCCTTCTTTGATACGAAGGATACCGAAACTCCCGAAACGTCAACCTCGGCACCGCTGTAACCGATAGCGCAGAGGATTCTGCCCCAGTTTGCATCAGCACCGAACATAGCCGCCTTGGTAAGAGAGGAGCAGATAACGCTCTTTGCAATTATTTTTGCGTTCTTTTCGTCAACAGCACCGGTGACAGCGCATTCGAGAAGCTTCGTAGCACCCTCACCGTCTGCCGCGATAGAACGGCAGAGATAAACTGTTACCGTGTTGAGTGCTTTCATGAATTCTGTGAAATCTTCGCCTTCGGTTGTAATTTCCTTGTTGCCTGCCATACCGTTTGCAAGAACGGTTACCATATC
>CAYRJG010000089.1:8450-9250 GCA_964424525.1 uncultured Ruminococcus sp. | reverse complement strand
AGTCCATAACCTTTCCGACTCACGTTTTCTATATTGCTCGTCCTGCTGTGAGTCAAGCAAGATGAGGACGGAACCCTAAATTAGAAGGGAAGATCACCGTCGTTGGGAATTTCTTCGAAATTAGCACCGGGAGTGCTGCTGAAAGCAGGTGCTCCATAGGCCTCGGGCGTATAAGAAGAAGCACCGGGAGCTGAACCTGTAGCGGCAGTCTGTGCCGCGGATGCAACGAAGGAAACCTCGTCGGCAACAACCTCGGTAGCATATCTTTTCTGACCCTGATTGTCATTCCAGCTTCTTGTCTGAAGCTGACCGCAAACAAGGATAGGATTGCCCTTTTTGAAGTAGCGGCTGACAAATTCAGCCTGCTGTCTCCAAGTAACTATGTTAATGAAGTCAACATTCTGCTGACCTTGATCGGCTTTTGCAAATCTACGGTTAACCGCGATAGAAAATGAACATACCGAAATTCCTCCGGCTGTTTGCTTCAATTCGGGATCCGCTGTCATATTGCCGATAAGGATAACTTTATTAAAGCTTGCCATATTTCCGCCTCCTGAAATTTAATTAAGCCTCTTCTACGGCTTCAACGGTAGCTTCTGCAGCTTCAACAGTTGCACAAGCCTTAGCTGCCTTCTCGATCTTAGTAGTAGTCATGTAACGGATGATACCTTCGGTAATTCCGAATACACGCTCAAGCTCAAGAGGGAAGCTGGGTTCGCTCTTAAAGGTAACGAGAACATAGTATCCTTCGGTAATATAATCGATAGGATATGCAAGTCTGCGCTTACCCCACTCGTTAA
>CAYRJG010000089.1:0-8440 GCA_964424525.1 uncultured Ruminococcus sp. | reverse complement strand
CGTTAACCTCAACGTCAGATGCGTTGTCTTTAACGAGGTTTACGAATTTCTCAACGAGTGCCTTGCAATCGTCTTCAGCGAGATTGCCGCTTACTGCAAAGAGAGTTTCATAAGAACAAATCTTCTTTTCCATTTTGAAATACACCTCCTTATGGTCATTAAGGCCGCCGACCGGCGGCAAGGGGAGTCGAACCAAATGTTCGAACCGATATAGTATTCTATCACAACAATAATGCTTTGTCAAGCGTTTTTTAAAAATAATTCAAATTTTCTATTAATTTAATAGGTATATATTGAAATCTATAAAATATTATGTTAAAATAAATATATAAAATATTTGAGGTCAAATAGATGGCGACTGTAAAAGAAAAGGCAAATGCTAAAATTAACCTATATCTTGATGTTCTTTCGAAAAGAGAGGATGGTTTTCACGACATTAAAACCATTATGCACTCGGTGGCTTTTGGTGATGTAATAACGGTTTCCGCTGATCCGTCATTCGAAACAACGATTCGTCTTTCTGCAAACGGTTCAAGATATCTTCCAACCGATTCGAGGAACTTAGCCTATCGCGCGGCAGAGCTTTTTCTTGAACGCGCTGCTATTACCGCAAACGTAGAGATCACGCTTGAAAAAAGAATCCCTATTGCCGCAGGCTTGGCTGGCGGATCAAGTGATGCAGCTGCTGTTTTAAGAGCTCTTAATAAAATCTACGGTAAGCTTTTTTCGATTAAAGCATTAAATTCAATCGCGGCAGAGCTTGGTAGTGATGTAGTGTATTGCCTTTACGGAAAAACAGCTCTTTGCGAGGGGAGAGGCGAAATACTGACTAAAATTAATGATTTCCCTGAATTGTATGTTGTTATAGCAGTAGCAAATGAGCACGTTTCAACACCCCAAGCATATAAAAAATTAGATATGCTGTTTTCGGATTTTGACGGATCTGTTCCTACGGGCGGGGAGAGTTGCTATCAAAAGCTTGTTAGTTCGCTTGACGCGGGAACTCTTGATGTAAGTGGCTTGTTCAATGTTTTTGAAAAAGCTGTTCTGCCTGATTGTAAAGGTGCATATCGTGCAAAGGCTCGTATGCTTGCCCTCGGAGCTCGTGCGGCTATGATGAGTGGAAGCGGTCCAAGTGTTTTCGGACTTTTTTCGAGCTTTGAAGATGCGAGAAGTGCTTGCGGTATTTTGAGAAAAGAAAAATTTAAAGCGTATTATGCTCGTTCTGTCAAATCTTTTTAGTAAATCCGTATTTGTTTTGTGTATAGAGCTGCAAAACTCCCTTTTTGTGGGAGAATTGTGGCTCTTTTTTTGCGCTTTTTTCTTCTCATGTAATTGACATTATACGATAAATATGGTACAATATATTATTACATAGATAAAGGAGATTGCGTCTATGCCGAGTGATAAATATGACAAAGATTCATTTTGGACACTGGAGAAGCTCGTTCCGAAAAAGAATACCGATATGACGCGATTTTCTACGCAAAATCCGATAGTTGATTATAACGTGGATACAGCGGATACAACCGCTTCTAAAGAAAATGAATCGCGAACTAAACTTAATTTTTCATTGAGAGAAGAAACTGCGGATATACAGCCACGCATATACGAGCCGAAAGAAGGTCTTTTGAAAAAAATTACAGTAAAGCCGATTCCGGATAAGTATGATTTTCATGCTAACTTTGTTAAAGCGGCTAAACTGTATTTTGATTATTATACTCATGAATGCGAATTTGCAAAATTCTATTCTTATATGCCACAGTATACCCAATTAACTCGTGAGCAGAAAAACTATTATTTTTATTGGAGATATTGCATTCGGCGCGGGAAGTATATTAAAACAGACTATTCGTATTTCTATTTATATATTTACGAAATTATTAATCTGCCTGAACTTATACCCCCAAAAGAAGGTATTATTCTTTTGGCGAATGTTTGGAAGGCATATAGGAGCAGTCTTCCTAACATCAGCTCCAATATGTCTGCTTGGATTCAAGATTATTGTATGATTTATGATGTTCGCGTTCCCATGGATATAATTGGAGATTTTGTCTTTTCTACTATCAACGCATCCGGTTTTTTTGAATTTTACTTATCAGGTGCCGAAATGCTTGGTGATGGGGGAGTGCGTGCACTTTTATCATATTTATCCGATTATGATTGGAGAAGCTCACGTTACGCAGGTGGCGATAGCGGTGAGGTGTATTGCAAGCATTTAATAGCAGCTATGACCAAATTTTTTACTCTCGTTTTTTCGGAAGGTAAGCTTGTTTCGGATAGTGATGCGTTTTCGGTTATAGAGCGTACTGCTTTTCGCGGTGCTTTAACTACCTCGTCGATTAAATATAAAATTACTGCCGAATATAAGCTTTTGCTTGAAAATACAGAACTTAGAAAAAATGTTACTGCCGCGGTTAAATATACAGAAAATAAGTTGCGTGCGCTTTTAAGCGTAAAGAGTAGGCTTGCTATCAAAGAGCTTGATGGCATATACAAAGAAGCAATCGATTCATACTTTGAAGATATGTGTTCTGCGGCAGCGCGCAGAAAAATTGTTGCATCCAAACCTGATTATGAGAAGCTGTATGATGCGGAAGATGAAGGCTTTTCTCTGGCAGATGCTGATAATATAGAAAAGAATTCTTGGAAAATAACTGCAAGGCTGGTTGAGGACAGCGAAGAAGCAACGTATGAACAAATTGAGAAAATTGAAGATAAAGAGTCACATAAAGCGGAGCAGAGTAATGGTTCAGTCGAATTTGGTCTTGACGTTGCACATGTTATTTATATTAAGGCTGTGCTTTCGGAAAATAGAGATGCTATAAGAGATGCGGTTGTGAATTCGGAATGCATTGAGGATGTTCTTTGCGAAGAGATAAATAATGCTTTTTATGATAATTTCGGAGATGTGATTCTTGAGAAAAACGATGATGATGAGTATCGTATAATTTCTGATTACAGAGAGGATGTTGAAGAGTGGATACAGAAAACAATGAATTAAAGGTTCCTAAACGGATATTAAATACACTGCTTTCTTCTTTGGCTGCAGGCGTTGTTCCGCGTAACGGTGCACCGTATATTGCTATTGGTCGCAAAGAAGAAATCGGATCACTGCTTGATAATCTCGACTCTGTTGCAGAGGGCGGTTCATTCTCTCGATTTTTGATAGGTAGATATGGTAGCGGAAAAAGCTTTTTGATTCAGTTGATTCGCGGATATGCCCTTGAACGAGGTTTTGTTTGTGCTGATGCAGACCTTTCGCCTGAAAGAAGATTGACCGGCGGAAATGGAGCAGGACTTGCAACGTATAAGGAATTGATGATAAATTTGGCAACAAAAGCCTCTCCCGACGGAGGTGCTTTGTCAACAATTCTGTCAAGACATTTTGCAAAAATAAAGACCGAGGTTATTTCCGAAGGCATTTTGCCCGAAAATCCCGATTTTGAGATTGCTTTAAAGAAAAAAGTGTATATTGCGCTCTCCGAACTTGAGGGAGATGTTGGCGGCTTTGATTTTGCTCGTGTTTTAGGTGAGTATTATGTTGCTTCAATAAATGATAATAATGAGAAAAAAAGTGCCTGCCTTCGTTGGTTGCGCGGTGAGTTTTCCACAAAAACCGAGGCAAACGCAGCACTTGGTTTTCGTGTAGGTGCAATAATTGATGATGATACTTGGTACAATTATATCAAGCTTTTTTCAGCTTTGTTTGTAAAGCTTGGTTATTCGGGTTTTTTGCTCTTCATTGACGAATGCGTTAATCTGTATAAAATTCCAAACAGAATATCGCGTGAGGCAAATTATGAAAAACTTCTCTCAATATTTAACGATACTCTTCAAGGAAAGGCATCCTATCTGGGTGTTGTGTTCGGTGGAACTCCTCAGTTTTTGGAGGATACACGCAGAGGACTTTTCAGTTATGAAGCACTAAAGAGCCGTCTTACCGATTCTAAATACTCTGAGCTTGGGTATCAGAATTTGTCAACTCCCGTAATCCGATTGCGTCGACTTTCCGATAATGAGCTTTTAGCGTTGGTAAAAAGACTTACCAAGCTATATATGCAAAGGGAAAACACCGATATTATGCCGCTTACGGATTCGGAAATTGAGTTGTTTGTCAGAAAAGCTACGGAACGTGCCGGAGCAGATTCTCTTATTACACCCAGAGAGATAATAAGAGATTATCTTACTCTTTTGAATATTCTCAAAGATAATTCAAACGCAAGCTTTGCGGAGCTTATCAAAATTGATATTAATGCAACTGCTTCCGCCAATAGAGAAGTCGAAGCAGAAACAGCGCAAGTTAAAAAGAAAATCAGCTTGTTTGATATAGAAATATAATTTAAAAAGGAGGTAGCAGAAATGACCGAAGCGGATATTGTTTTTTCTCGTTTTCCGGATTTTATAAAGGAATATATTTATTCGCATGGATGGAATGAGCTGCGCGAAATTCAATTGGCTGCGGCAGATATAATTTTTAATACAGATTATAATCTTTTGCTTTCCTCCTCGACTGCATCGGGTAAAACCGAAGCGGCATTTTTCCCAATAATAAGCGATATTATGGATGTGCCGGCGGATGTGCAAAGTGTGTCGGTGCTTTATATCGCCCCTTTAAAATCTCTGATAAACGATCAATTTTTCAGACTAGAAGAGGTTCTTGCTGAGAGTGGAATAACTTTAACTCATTGGCACGGTGATGTCGGTGCCTCTCATAAAACAAAATTGTTGAAAAATCCTGAAGGTATTCTCCAAATAACTCCCGAATCGCTCGAGTCTATGCTGATTAACCGTTCTAACGATATTCCCGGAATTTTTGGTGGTCTACGATATGTGGTCATTGATGAAATACACGCATTAATAGGCTCGGATCGCGGAAATCAAGTGCTTTGTCAACTTTCAAGAATCGCAAGACTGATTGGTAAGCATCCAAGGCGTGTTGGGTTAAGTGCAACACTCGGTGATTTGAAAATTGCATCCGATTGGCTGGGGGCGGGTAGTGGCAGAGAAACTATTGCCCCTGTGCCACCTACTCAATCAATAAAATGGCGGCTGGGCCTTGAACATTTTTATATTCAAAACCCAAACGAAATTCAATCATCAAACCCCGACCGGATTACCGCACCTCAAACAGATCGCGGCGGCAAGGCTCTTCTCGATCCCGGTTATGAATTTCTTTACGATGCCGTTTGCGGAAAAAAAGCACTTGTTTTTTCAAATTCAAGAGAAGAAACCGAATATGTGACGGCAACCTTAAGGCAGATTGCAAAAAGGCGAGGAGAAGATGACATATTTTTGATTCATCACGGCAATCTTTCTGCTTCTCTGCGAGAGGATGCCGAGAATAAAATGAAAGATGACCAAACAACCTCTGTTGTTACTTGTGCAACGGTTACAATGGAGCTTGGAATAGACATCGGGCGACTTGAACGTGTTGCGCAGGTTGGTGCACCAACTACGGTTTCGGGATTTCTTCAACGCCTTGGGCGTTCTGGCAGGCGAGGCGCACCACCTGAAATGATTATGGTTTACCGAGAGGAAACGGCACTGCCTAACGCACCTTTACCTGAAATTATTCCGTGGGATCTGCTTCGCGGAATTGCGATAATTGAACTTTATTCATCCGAGAGATTCATAGAGCCTCCTCGTGTAAAGAAAATGCCCTTAAGTCTTGCTTTTCATCAGACATTAAGTATCCTGAGTGCAAGCGGAGAACAGTCACCAAAATCCTTGGCAGAGCGAGTCCTTTCGCTCCCGCCTCTTGCCGAGCTCGAAAAGGAAATCTATCGTGAATTACTTGTTTCTATGATAAATTCCGATTATCTTGAGCTGTGTGAAGACGGCGGATTGATTATAGGACTTGCAGGCGAGCGTATAATTAATTCCTATAAATTTTACGCTGTATTTAAGGATAGCGAGGATTATACGGTCAGATGCGACAGTGAGGAAATCGGAACGGTTACAAATCCCGTTCCCGTCGGAGATAGGTTTGCTCTTGCCGGCAGAGTTTGGGAAACTCTTGAGGTCGATGTTCCGCGCAGACTTATCTTCGTAAAAGCCGTTGAAGGAAAAATGGAAATATCTTGGCCCGGAGATAGCGGAGAAATACATACAAAACTTTTGCTTGCTATGCGCGATGTTTTGTTTTCCGATAAACAGTATGCTTTTCTTGGCGAAAATGCAGTTGAACGACTTTCAAACGCGCGTCGCGTTGCTCGTAATGCTAAAATGGACAAGAATTGTGTTGTATTTCTTGGCGGTCAGAGTTATGTTCTGTTTCCTTGGCTTGGAACGCGTTCTTTCAGAACTATGCGGCGTATAATGCAAAAGTATTCTTCCGAGCTTGGTATTTCTGATATACAATGCGAGGGTTGCAATTACATAACATTTAAATCTAAACCTGACGTTGGGGTAAATCTCTTAGCTCATATAAATGAAATAATCAAAAGAGATGATTTAAATACCGAAACACTTGTTTTTGACGGTGAATGCCCAATCTTTGATAAATTTGACGATTATATTCCTCCGGAGCTTTTGCGTATGGCATACGCAAAGGATCGTCTTCAAAAAGAAGAGATATTGTCAAGATTTAATGAAACGGAGATGTATGTATGATTTACGATTTGATAGCACCGATTTATGATGAAGTAAATGAAGATATAAATTATTCCGAATGGGCAGATTTTTTTGAGCAGATTTTTGACAAAGAAGCCATTTGTCGTCCGGAATTAATACTTGATCTTGGATGCGGAACCGGCAGAATGACATTGGAGCTTGCAAATCGGGGATATGATATGACCGGAGTTGATTCTTCACCGGAAATGCTTGATTTAGCAAGAAACAGAGCAGAGAAATCGAAAAAAGATCGAGAGATTCTTTGGCTTTGCCAAGATATGCGTAGCTTTGAGCTTTACGGAACCGTTGATGCTGTCGTTTCTTGTCTTGACTGTATAAATCATTTAACCAATTCACGTGATTTACGAAAATGCTTTTCGCTTGTGCATAACTACCTTGTGCCGGATGGCTTGTTTGTTTTTGATGTGAATGGAAAACGTAAGTTTGAAGAGATATATTCGGATAATAGCTACGTCATGGAAAACGAGGATAGCTTTTGTATATGGCAGAATTTTTATAATCCGAAAAGCAAACTGTGTGATTTTTATATAACGCTGTTTTGTGAAGATGAAAACGGGAAATATTCCAGATATGACGAGGCAGACCGTGAAAGAATGTATACTATCAATTCCTTGAAGCGTGCGCTTGCCGAATGCGGTATGGAATTTGTCGGAGTATATTCGGATTTTAGGTTTACTGCTGCAACGGATGATGATGAGCGAATATACATAGTATCCAGATGTAAAAAATAATTAGGAGAAATTAGGACGATGGATAATAAGGTTAAGAGCACTATATTGCGAGGAATGACACGTGACGGTTCTGCGCGCGTTCTGGTAATAAATTCGACAGATATAGTCAATGATATGATAAAAGCACATAAGCCGACTCCAACAGCCTCGGCAGCTCTTGGCAGAACGGTTACTGCGGCATCTATGATAGGAACGATGCTTCCTGAAAACGGCGATACCGTTACAATTACATTTTCCGGTGACGGTGAAGCCGGCAAAATAATAGCGGTTGCCGACTATTTTGGAAATGTAAAAGGTTATATTCAGAATCCGCTTGCAAATCCTCCCAAAAAGTCAAACGGTAAGCTTGATGTAGGTGCTGCTGTAGGTCGTGGTACGCTTAGCTTTGTTAAGAAGATTGGAAACGAAGAGCCTCAGATAGGAATGACCGAAATAATCAGTGGAGAAATTGCAGAGGATATTGCATCATATTTTGCACTGAGTGAGCAGGTGCCTACCGTGCTTTCGCTTGGAGTTCTTATCGATAAAGATTATACCTGCCTTGCGGCAGGCGGTGTCCTTGTTCAGCTTTTGCCATTTCCCGATGATGCTACAGTTGATGTAATTGAAAGAAATGCAGCAGATCTTTCGAATATTTCAAGATATTTTGCTGATGGAATGGACAATAAAAGCATTCTTGATATTGCACTTAAAGATATTCCGTATGATATATTTGATACGATCGAGGTTTCGTATAAGTGCGATTGCTCTCGCAAACGTATGCGTGAAAAGATTTTATCTCTTGGTAAGGGAGAGGTAAAAAAGCTTCTTGACGAACAAGAAGCAGAGGGAAAAGAAAGAGAGCTTACCGCTGAATGCCGTTTTTGTAACAGTAAATATACCTTTACAGAGAAGGCTCTTTTGGATTAATCATATTTTAAGGAGTGCGCGTAAAACATCTACGCGCACTCCTTTTTACAAAAAAGCATATTAAATTACTAATGTATAATTAAGGAGATATTATATGATTTTTTTGTCTGATACCAATATTGGTATGCATAAAGAGTACCATAGAGCGCTTACCTTAAAACTTT
>CAYRJG010000088.1:0-9285 GCA_964424525.1 uncultured Ruminococcus sp. | reverse complement strand
AATTCAAAACGGGAGAATTGTAAAGAATTTTTCTCCCTCCCACGAATGCTTCATGGCGAAGCGCAATAAAAAGGTATTACCTTAATCTGCGAGTCTGACATCCTGTATTTCAACCATAATAGGAATGTCACGACGTTCGGTAGAGGCAAGAACAACAACCTGTTTCTTATCCTCACTGATTTCACGAAGTACGCCCGAATATCCGGCAAAAATACCGGAAACGACTTCAACTTTATCACCGATCTTAAGCTTGATATCTTCAGCATGTGCTTCAACATGGAATATTTCGAGCTCTTCGGCGGAAAGGGGAGTAGGTTCAGAACCGGGACCTACAAATCCGGTGACACCCGTGATGTTTCTGACAACATGCCAGCTTTCATCAGTCATTGTCATTTTTACAAGAACATAGCCGGGTAAAAGCTTTGTTTCAACCTCTTTCTGTTCACCCTTATCGTTTGTAACGATCGTGGTTTCAACAGGGACTTGAACATCGTAAATCAAATGCTGGAGTCCACGGTTTTCAACAATTTTTTCAATGCTTACCTTGACTTTGTTTTCATAGCCCGTGTAAGTATGTGCAACGTACCATCTGGGACCGAGGTTTTTCTCGTTTATGTTACTCATAACAAACCTCTATTAGCCGATCAAACCGGCGATACTGTTAATGATCCAAGAGAAAAGTGTATCTACGACTGCAATAGCAAGTCCGACAGCTACAACGGTTGCAAGAACGATTTTGGTGCTCTTGAAGAGCTCCTCCTTAGAGGTCCAAACAACCTTCTTCATTTCTCCCACAACATCTTTGCAAAGTTTGCAAAGCTTTTTCCAGACACGGACGAAGAAATTAGGCTTCTTGTCAGCCTTTTCTTTTTTTATCTTCTTTTCCGATTCCTCGGGAGTAGGATTCTTGTTTTCTTCTGCCATTTTTAAATCCTCTCAAATACAATTATTTGGTTTCTTTGTGCAAAGTGTGTTTGCGGCAGAAACGGCAGAACTTATTCATTTCAAGTCTGTCCGGATCGTTTTTCTTGTTTTTCATTGTGTCATAATTTCTCTGCTTGCATTCAGTACATGCTAAAGTAATTTTGACTCTCATATCGGCACCTCCTGATAAGAAATTCGGGCATAGCCCGTAAAAATACCTCCCTCAATGGCGAAGGTTGAACGCTCGTCCCAGAAAAGAGCGCACAAAAAAGACCTCCGACAGAGGTATAGTCATTATATCACATCTTTTCTTGATTGTCAATAGTATATTTAAAAATAATTATTTTATTTTTTATATATAATATGGTTGAAAATATTTGCGTATTATGGTAAACTATATTTATAGTTTTGCATTTTTTGATAATACGAATGTGGAGATATATATGAAGATAACGGTACTTGATAAGCTTTCCTTGGGAGAGGATACACCGCTTGAACGTTTTTCTCAATTTGGAGAGGCAGAATATTTCGATTCGACCGATCAAAGCAAGATAGAAGAACGAGTCAAAGATGTTGATGTTATAATAACCAATAAAGTTAAAATAACATCGGATGTAATGGATAAGGCAAAAAATCTAAAGTTGATTTGCGTATTTGCTACCGGATACGATAATATTGATACAATCGCCGCCAAAGATAGGGGAATCGGTGTTTGTAATGTTCCGGGATATTCAACCGATAGCGTCACTTTATTTACCGTGTCAACAGCACTTGCTCTTTATTCGCATTTATATGATTATCGCGAGTATGTTAATGATGGCAGATATTCGGCTTCCTCTGCCCCTAACAGACTTATACCTGTGTATCATGAATTGAGAGGTAAAACCTGGGGTATAGTCGGATTTGGAAATATCGGTTCGTCTGTTGCTAAAATAGCTCAAGCGTTCGGTGCCGAGACACTGGTGTGTACAAGAACACCGAAAGACGGTTATAACTGCGTAGATATTGATACTCTCTGCAAAAACAGTGATATCATTTCGCTTCACTGTCCTCTAACCGATGATACACGTTGTTTGATCAATGAAAAGAGAATATCATTAATGAAGCCAAATGCCATTCTTGTCAATGAAGCTCGTGGTGCTGTGGTTGATGAAGCTGCGGTTGCCGATGCGATTTTGCTAAATAAAATTGGCGGTTACGGTTGTGATGTTTATTCAAAAGAGCCTTTTTCTAAAGATCATCCTTATAATAGAATCAAAGCTTCAAATAATGTAATTTTAACTCCTCACGCAGCATGGGGAGCATACGAAGCTCGTGTAAGGTGTGTAGATACAATCGTAAATAATATAAACTCATTCTTGCATGGCGAAATGCTTAATAGAATTGTGTAAAGGAATAATTGATATGAAAAACATTAAGTTGATTCCGGCTTGCAAAGATAACATTTGGGGCGGAACAAAGTTAAAAGAAAAATACGGCAAGAAATCCGATAGCGAAATAATTGCCGAAACGTGGGAGCTTTCTTATCATAAAGACGGAAAAACGGTAGTGGAGTCAGGTGAAACGCTCGAAAATATTATCACCTCGGAAGAATTAGGCAAAAATTGCGCCGATTTCCCATTTTTTCCGGTTCTTATAAAATTGATTGATGCAAAGCAGGATCTTTCCGTTCAAGTGCATCCGTCTGATTCCTATGCCTTAAAAGAAGAGAACAGCTTTGGAAAAACCGAGATGTGGTATATAGTTGAAGCGGACGAAGGCTCGGGAATATATTTAGGATTTAATCGTGATGTTACAAAAAAAGAATATGAAGATGCAATAAAGAACAATACTCTCATTGAACTATTAAACTTTTTTGAGGTTAAAGCAGGCGACTGTTTCTTTATCCCATCGGGAACTATTCACGCAATCGGAGCAGGATGCTTGATATGCGAAATACAGCAAAATAGTAATCTTACATATCGTGTTTATGACTATGGAAGAAAAGATAAAAACGGAAATACGCGCGAATTGCATATTGACAAAGCTTTGAAGGTTACATCGCTCAAAAAATATGAATATGACAAATTTGATTCTAAAAATGAATCTATTATCGGGCTGGGATACAGCAAATATTTTACTGCAAAAAAGATAAGCGTTGACGGATGCCTTGATATTTCGCTTGACGAAAATTCGTTCCGCGCATTTACCTGCGTTTACGGTAGCGGATATATCGATTCTCAAGCAATAAATATTGGTGATACTCGTTTTATTTCTGCAACTAACAACAATATTCAAATTAAAGGAAGGCTCGAATTGATTATGACTGAAATCAGAAAATACTATCTTGGAATTGATCTTGGCGGAACTTTTATTAAAGGCGGAATCGTCGATGATCTCGGTAATATAGTTTGTCAGGATAAAATCCCCACTGAGGCAGAGTGCGGTGGAGATAAGGTTGCCGAGAATATAGCAAAACTTTCCGATATGCTTATAAAAAAACTTGGACTTACCGCAAGTGATATCGAGGGAATCGGTATGGGCGTTCCCGGTATGATAGATAGTGCTGCGGGTAATGTAATTTATTCTAACAATCTTCATTGGAATAACTTTCCGATTGCAGAGAAGGTGTCAACACTTACAGGAATTCCTGTTAAAATTGCAAATGATGCAAATGTTGCGGTTCTCGGTGAGGTAAAGTTCGGTGCTGCTAGAAATAGATCCAACGTTATTATGCTCACGCTTGGAACCGGAGTAGGTGGCGGAATAATATGTAACGGAACGCTTATTGAAGGAAACCGCTCGGTAGGTGCCGAACTCGGACACTCTGTAATTAAACAGGGCGGGGAACTTTGCTCTTGCGGCAGAAAGGGATGCCTCGAAGCTTATGCATCGGCTACAGCCCTTATAAGAGAAACAAAGAAGGCTATGAGCGAGCACAAAGATAGTAAAATGTGGGAAATCGGTTCGCTTGACAATGTTACAGGAAAGACCTCGTTTGATTACGCCGATTGTGATAAATATGCCAAAGAGGTTGTTGATGCATATATATCAGCACTTGCGTGCGGAATTGCAAATTTTGGAAATGTATTTAGACCAGAGGTCGTTTTGCTTGGCGGCGGAGTGTGCGCGCAGGGCGACGCGCTTATGAAACCGCTTCAGAAGCTTGTTAACGAGGAAACTTATGCTGGCAATCTTGGTCCCGAGGTTAAGGTTGATGTTGCCACACTTGGAAACTCTGCCGGAATTCTGGGAGCAGCATCATTACTTATGTAACTGCTATATTGTAAAAAGAAAAAGCACTTGCTGCCAATATGTAGCAAGTGCTTTTTGTCAGGATTTAAATCCTTCAAGCATTGATAATCTTTTTGTAGAAAAACGATATGCATTTTCGAAA
Organism: uncultured Ruminococcus sp.; assembly: GCA_964424525.1. Classification (GTDB taxonomy): domain Bacteria; phylum Bacillota; class Clostridia; order Oscillospirales; family CAG-272; genus UBA1740. Next base: position 4,985 of record CAYRJG010000088.1, on the reverse strand, counting down.
TCGTATATTTGTTTGTAACAATATTCTAAATCGGTATAAATGCCAAACATGATGAACGCATTATATGAAGAAAGTCCTCTTTCTGTTGCTTCATTTAAAACTGCGATTGCCTCGGTATATCTGCGCTCTTTGATTAAAAATTTGGCTTTTATGTGATTTATGATACCTTCATCCTTGAATGAATATTCGTAATCCTGAACCAGATATTTATACAACTCGAAATCAAAAACAGAGTAAAGACCTAAATTGTATTCATCGGCATCAAATTCAAGAAGCGGTGCTTGAATATTAGATACTATAGCACGGTACATGGGTAACACAGCTTCAATATGTTTTGTTTCTAGGGCGGTAATCTTGCAATTTTTCTCGGATATCTCGATATATTTAGCGGCAGATTTCAATGAACCACTCAGTATGTTGGCTTTTGCAAGGTGAAAACAGGATGAAGCCATAATAAAAGATAATTCATCGTCGGTATTTGGAAATTCTTCAATAATTTTAACGCAGCCCAAATAGTCTTGCGCTTTATATTTTTCATATATATCGGTAAGTGCCTCTTTTTTCTTGTAAAAAAGAATGTCATCACCTTCAGAAAACAAATATGGTAACGGCAATGAAAGCTTTTCTGCCAAGAAATAAATTGTATCTAACGAAGGATTCGCAATTCCAAGCTCTATTTGACAGAGCATATTCCTTGTGATTTTACCATTCGCCAACTCACTTTGCGTCATTTTTTTATCAAGACGCGCTTTCTTTATTTTTTCACCAAGAGTCATATTTACGCCTCGTCATCAGACTGAAATGTTTTTGTGGAAATTCGAATGTCCGCAAGTGGATTGTTTGCTACGGCATCTTCGAGGTTTTTGTCTACAACGTGAGTATATATTTGTGTTGTATTAAGCTGTTCATGGCCAAGTATATCCTTCAAAACTCGAATATCAACCTTTCCGGATTGATACATAAGTGTTGCTGCGGTATGGCGGAGCTTGTGAACCGAAAGTCCTTTTCCCGCAAAACCCGCCATATCCAAATACTTATTTACCATCCATTGAACAGTTTTATTTGATATTCTGGTTTGTCTTCTGCTCAAAAAGAATGCTTTATCGCTGGTTACAATATATTTAGGATCAAGGCGTATTCTTAAGTAATCAATAACAGCACTTCTCGCAGCATCGTTCAGATATATAACTCTTTCTTTACTGCCTTTACCCATAACAACAATTCTTGTAAGCTCAGAATCAAAGCTGTTGAGATTTAATCCGACAAGCTCGGATAAACGCATTCCTGTATTCAAAAACAATGTGATTATCGCATAATCTCGAACAACGGTTTTTGAATATGTATCTGATTTTACCGTTTCAAGTAGGCGAACAGATTCTTCCACTGTTAAAAATTTCGGAAGCGTTTTGCTTTTTTTAGGGGCATCAATATCTATTGCAGGATTGGCTTCGATATAATGACGTCTGGAATATGCGTAGTTAAAAAAGGATTTTATAGCACTTAATTTACGCATTCTTGTTGTTGGAGTATTATTTCTTTCGAAGCCGGCATACATAAGATAGTCAACAATTGTTTGTTGGGTAACTTGTTTTATATCATCGACCGTAAGCTTGGAAATGCTTATTTTTTCGAATTCATCCGATTCCAGCATTAAGCCATCTTTTGACATATAATAAAATCTAAAAAAAGTTCTTAAATCTAACAAGTATTCACATATTGTTTTTTCGCTATTGCCTTTGATAGCATTCATATGTGCCGCATAATCTCGAAGTACGGGAGGGAATGTTCTATATTCATCGCTTTTAAAAGTTAAAACTGACATAACATATATCCATTTCGTTATTTATATCTCTATTATACAAAATATTTTGCAATTTTAGTGGATAAAGTGTAAACAATTTGTTTTTTTACTTGTTTTTTAAAAAAGATGTGCTACAATAAAGTATATATTTTATACGAAAGGGTATTTATGAGATTTTTAAAAGAAAATTCTTATGATATTGTCAAGTTATACATAAATCAGCTGGGAATAACCATATTTGCACTGATAATGTATACCGCAGGCGGAATGATTAACTCCGGAGAAGAATCGGGAGTTTCGCTTCCGTTAAGACTGGGGATTTCTATTTTTTCCAGCTTGTTTTACTTTGTCCTTATATATACCGCTGCATGGGATTGGGGTGCAAAGGATAAAATCCGAATAGAAGGCAACAAAATTACTCGTGACGGCTTCAAAGGGGTTAAGCTTGCTCTTTGCGCAAATGTTATCAATTTCATTCTGTGTACTGCCGTTATTATGTTTGGTGTGCTAGCTGTTTTCGCAGGACTCGGATGGGCGAGTTCGGTTTTTGCTGTTTTTGATATGATACTTCGTTTTACTGCATCGATGTATATCGGCATAGCTCAAGGTGCGCTTTCATGGGCAACCGGATTATCTACATCCGTAGTTCATATTATTCAGTCTTGCGTATTTCTTTTTATGGCTTTTGTATCTGTATTTGTTACTAATTGGGGTTATAGAGCAGGGCTTGTCGAAAGAAAAATTTTCTCGTTTAGAAGCAAAAATAAAGAATAATAAACGAAATCCTCCAATATAGTTAAATATATGACTATATGGAGGATTTTGTTTTGAAAATATTTACATTAAATCTGCGTACGCCTTTAAAGGTTGGATCATATCTTCTTAAGTTTCTGGCATTTGTAACCGTAATTGCACTTTCGGTTCATTTTTCGTCGAAAATATTTGCAAATGCAGATTATTATGTTGATACATTGAATGAATTAACCGACAACAGTACGATCATTATTGATGCAGGACACGGAGGGGAAGATTGTGGAGCAATCGGTGTAAACGGTCGGTACGAAAAAGACTTGAATTTTGAAATTGCAAATATGCTTGGCGGTATGCTTTCAGAAAAAGGCTTTGCCGTTGTGTACACAAGAACCGAAGATAAGCTTTTATATACAGAAGAAGAAAATATAAAAGGCTTGAGGAAAATTTACGATTTGAAAAATAGGTGTAAAATCGGCAAGGAATACGAAAATTCCATATTTGTCAGTATACATATGAATTCTTTTACAAATGAAAAATACAGCGGTCTTCAGGTTTATTTTTCGCAAAACAACGAAAACTCCAGAACGCTGGCTGAAAGCATTCAAACCTCAGTGAGAGAAGAAGTTCAAAATGAAAATAATAGACAAATAAAACCGGGCAGTGAGATGTATCTTCTCAAAAACTTGGATAATCCGGCGGTTTTGATCGAGTGCGGCTTTATGACCAACCGTGAAGAATGCCAAAAACTTTCTCAAAAAGAATATCAAAAAGAATTGTGTTTTGCAATTATTTGTGGTATTATTAATTATAAGAATATAGTATAACAACCAGGAGAAGTCAAAAATGAAGGCTGGAAAAAAGGCGTTTGTTTGTCGTGAATGTGGTACAACAAGCATAAAGTGGCTTGGGCGTTGTCCGGATTGTCTTGAGTGGAATTCATTTGATGAGGTAATAACAAGCGATTCTTCACAGAAAAAGAACGGTATCCAATATAATAACCATGCAGAAAAATTTTCTGAGCTCAAGATGCCTGAATATATGCGTACTCACACAGGAATGAACGAGTTAGACCGTGTTTTGGGCGGCGGATTGGTTGACGGATCGGTTGTTCTTCTTTCCGGTGAACCCGGAATTGGAAAATCAACCTTACTTTTGCAAATATGTTCCGAACTATCTCGCACAAGAAAGGTTTTGTATGTTTCCGGTGAGGAGTCAAAGGGGCAATTGAAGCTTCGTGCGGAAAGGCTTCTTATATCCGGAGACTCAATATATTTATTAATTGAAACCGATACGGATGCTGTTTTAGCAGAATGTGATAATTTAAAACCGGACGTTATAATAATAGATTCAATCCAAACTCTTTCTTCCGATAGATTTACGTCAGTTCAAGGCAGTATCACACAGGTGCGTGAAAGTGCGATGGCGCTTATTGGATATGCAAAGAAAAACAGCGCAGCCGTGTTTCTGGTAGGTCATGTTAACAAAGAAGGCGGTATCTCCGGTCCAAAGATTCTTGAACACATGGTTGATGCGGTTCTTTATTTTGAAGGAGAGCGCACCAACTCTTACAGAATCATACGCGCAATAAAAAACCGCTTTGGTTCAACAAACGAAATCGGTGTTTTTGAAATGGGAGAGCAGGGGCTACGTGAAATACCCAACCCAAGCGAGGTTGTTATGGCAGAGCGTCCTACAAATACTAGCGGATCTTGCGCGGGATGTGTTATGCAAGGAAGTAGACCTATCATATCTGAAATACAAGCGCTTGTCACAAAAACGGTATATCCGACAGGAAAACGTACAGCAGACGGCTTTGATCATAACAGAATGTCACTCTTAATTGCGGTTCTCGAAAAGCGTATGGGGTTGAAATTTTATGAAAATGACGTCTATCTAAATGTTGCCGGTGGAATTCACCTCGATGAACCAAGTGCAGATTTATCAATAGCTATGGCATTAATAAGCGGTATTACGGACAAAGTTATTTCAGATGAAATAATTGCTTTCGGCGAAATTGGACTTTCGGGCGAAGTTAGGGCGGTATCGCATATTGATTACAGAGTTAAGGAAGCGGTGCGCCTTGGTTTTACAAAGATTATCGTTCCTGCAAAAAATGTTTCGTCAGCCCTTAAAGTTCCTAAAAATGTTGAACTTGTTGGTGTAACAAATATTTATCAGGTTTTGACTCATATGCATACAAAATCACAAATTAAATAATGGTTTCACAAAGGTTGTTTTGTAAAAAAATCACAAAACAACCTTTGATTTTTCTACATCGTATGGTAATATTCTTCAAGAAAACAACTTGAAATGAACTTTTATATATAGTATAATATTATTAGGTTTTTTATACGTTTAACGTATTATTGTGCCAATTACCACTAAGGAGAATCTTTTTATGGAAAAGGTTTATACGAAAAGTATTCGTAAC
>CAYRJG010000087.1:0-9350 GCA_964424525.1 uncultured Ruminococcus sp. | reverse complement strand
CTTGAGCCGGGATGTTTGTGTCTGTATCGCCAATCCACCAGTTGCCGTTTTCACCTATGCTGGGCACTTCGGTGGTTTGAGTATCGGATGTAATAGTTCCGCAATCTATAAGATTGCCGTTTGTTAATGTGATTATAAGCTTGCCGCCTATAATTGTTGCGGTTTTTATGCCGACACCGTCATTTCCCGGAGCACCGGTGTCACCCTTTTCGCCCTTGAACATAGCTATAAGCTCGTCAAGAGTTCCGGTATATCCGGCATCTTTTGCCATGTTGTATACCGTAGAAAGCGAAAGTACATAGCTTTGTTCTTCTTTTTCTTGATCTTGAGGCTCGTTTTCTTCGGGTTCGTTTCCTTGAGGAAGCTTTCCTATCTCTTCCGAGCAAGATGTAAGCGTCATGCACAGCGCAATTGCAAGCATAAGAACAAGAGCCAAAAATCTTAATCTACCGTTCATTTCTTTTTCTCCTTTTTTTATTTTGTTTAATTGAGCTGAATTCATTATAACATTATTTTTATGTAAAATCAATATAAATAACTAAATTTTTAGTTATAAGTATCTTCTTTTGAAGTGGTTAGTGTTGTATTATTTTGGTAAGTACAGCAGTTCCGGGAGATGAAAGGATGAATATTGATTATAAGCTGATAGGTGAAAGAATTAAAAGAGTTCGCAAATCCAGAGGAATGACACAGGAAATTATGGCTGAAAAATTGAACGTATCTATAGGCTATGTCAGCCAGATAGAGCGCGGAATAACTAAAATTAATCTGGATATTCTCGGAGCAATTTCAGTAATACTTGATTATGATATTGCCGGCTTTGTTTCCGAAAGTGCTACAAAATCAAACGAGTATATGGAAACCGAGCTTATAAACGAAATACGCAAGCTGGATCAAAATAAAAAGAAATTTATTTTGGCTATGATTAAAACGGCAAATGAAATATTATAAATAAGATACGGCATCCCGATTGATGGATGCCGTTTTTATGATTATGCTGAACGAGTTTGATTTTAAAATTAATTTTTCAAGAAACTATTGTATTGCGTATTTTTTTACGGCTGCCGCAACTTCGGAAATTGCCTTTTGGCAAATTTCTTTACTGATACTCTCTGCCATTATGCGAATCACCGGTTCCGTTCCGCTTTTACGAAGGAGAATTCTTCCGTCACCGCAAAGCATTTTCTCTGCACGGGTGAGGGCTTCTTTTACATCTTTATCCTTCATAGGAGCTTCCTTATCCAAAACCTTTATGTTTTGGGTTATTTGCGGATAGCGAGAAAAGCCGCGCGAAAGATGTGAGGCGGGTGACTTGGATTCTATAAGAGCTTCCATTATGTTTATGGCGGTTATCAAGCCGTCACCCGTGGATGCGTATTTCGAGAAGATAATATGCCCGGATTCTTCACCGCCAAGCGAGAAGCCGCCTTCCTTCATCGCCTCATAAACAAATCTGTCCCCAACGTCGGTTTTTATATATTTTATTCCAATCGAGTCAAGAGCCTTGTAAAGACCGTAATTTGACATTACCGTGGTAACCACGGTGTTGCCCGAAAGCTCTCCTCTCTCCTTCATATATTTTGCTAAAAAATACATTATATGGTCACCCGTGATAACATTTCCGCACTCATCAACCGCAAGACATCTGTCGGCATCTCCATCAAAGGCAAATCCTATATCAAGCCCCTCGCTTACAACCAGATTTTTGAGGGCTTCAATATGAGTAGAGCCGCAGCTGTCGTTTATGTTCGTTCCGTCGGGCGTATTTCCTATTACGTAGGTTTTTGCTCCGAGCGCATCAAAAATGCTTTTCGCAAGCATCCAGGTCGATCCGTTTGCCGAGTCTATACCTATACGCAGACCGTTATAGGAATACTTTGCAAGTGATAGGATGTACCCCGTGTAGCGATTTCTGCCAACCACATAGTCAACCGTGCGCCCTATTTCGCGGTCAATCGCAAAGGGAATCTTATCCTCTTTTGAGTCTATATAGTTCTCTATGTCATCACACACGCGTTCGCTCATTTTTTCACCGCGGGAGTTAATAAGCTTTATACCGTTATCGTAATACGGATTATGACTTGCCGATATCATAATTCCGCAGTCGAAATCCTCGGTTCTCGTAACGTATGCGACCGACGGTGTTGTTGTGACGTGTAAAAGATATGCATCGGCTCCGGATGCACAAAGCCCCGCAACGAGCGCATATTCAAGCATATAGCTCGATCTTCTCGTGTCCTTTCCGATAACTATTTTAGCTTTGTGTTCTTTGCCGTAGTATGAGCCGAGATATCTTCCGATTTTAAATGCATGCATAGCGGTAAGCTCATCTCCCGCCTTGCCGCGAAATCCGTCAGTTCCGAAATATTTTCCCATAATACCGTCTTCAAAAATTACCTTTCGATTTTAGTTATTATTTGCCCTTCGCTCTTAAATATACTGTTCTCGGGAATAAATCCGCGCACACGGGATAGGGGGTATACGGTAGAATTTTTGCCAATTACGGTGCCCGGGCACAGTACGCTGTTGCACCCGACCTCTACCATATCTCCAAGCATAGCTCCGAACTTTTTGAGTCCGGTTTCTATTTTTTTATCGCCTGCGGAAATTGTGACGGTGCTCTTGTCGCTTTTTACGTTTGATGTAACCGATCCTGCGCCAAGATGCGAGCGCCAACCGAGCACCGAATCTCCAACGTAGTTGTAATGCGGCACTTGAACATCATCAAATATAATGGCATTTTTCATTTCGGTAGAGTTTCCGACAACGCATCTTTGACCTATAAGAACCGAACCGCGGATAAATGCCGAGTGCCGTATTTCGCTGTCCTCGCCGATGACAGTCGGCGCACCGATATATGCAGTCGGTGCTATTTTTGCGCTTTTTGCTATCCATACCCCCTCTTTTACCTCTGTGTATACTTTTGAGTCCAAAGATTTACCTAGCTTCAGTATGAATTCTTTGATTTTTGAAAGAGCCTGCCATGGGTATTCGCACTCTGATAAAAGTTTGTCAGCGAGCGTGTGTTCGAGTGAAAAAAGACATTTTGTTTTCAGAAAATCTTGCATTATTATTTCCTTTCAATTAATATTCAGCACCAAACCGGTTTGCTGCGTGTATTTCGATAATCATTATATACAAATTTCAAATTTTAAGTCAAATACCAATATGTCAACCTATCTTCTTTTTTCTCAAAAAATCTTCCTGTTTTACAAAAAACGGCATATTTCCTCTGCTTTTAAACACGATTATACAAATATTAGAATCAAAAATAAAAAAATCGGTAACAGAAAAATTTCTGTTACCGCTACGGTTTTTATTAATATTAAACTATAAAAATTCTGCCTTCGCGCCTTTCTTTGGGCGCGGGGATGGTGTCGGGATAACCGAGGGCGAGGTTGCCGATTCCTTCATATTCATCTTCAAGCCCCAGACTTTTGACAAAAGCCTTCCATTCGTCCATCTCAAAGGTTTCGCGCGCTCTGTGAATCCAGCAAGAGCCGAGTCCGAGAGAATGTGCGGCAAGCATCATATTTCCGAGAGAGAGGCTTCCGTCATAGATGTGAGTGTTGACCGATTTTTTCGCAAGAACCACGATAACTACCGGTGCACCGTAAAAAGGGTCGATATCTGCACCGAGGATTGCGGCATTCGTTTTCATAAGTTTATCGCGAGTTTGCTTGTCGGTAATTGCAATCATTATTGATGATTGCAGATTTCTTCCGCTTGCGGCAAGTGTGCCGGCTTTGAGAATGGTATCAATATCCTCGAAAGAGGGCATTTTTGAGGTGAATTTTTTCGTGCTGCATCTTGATTCTATTGTTTTTATTGTTTCATTCATAATTTGACTTAATCTCCTTCTTTTGTATCAAAATTTGCCTTTTTGAGAAATCACGATTGACTTGCCTGTGATTATATTATATACTAACCGCAAAGGGAATTCAAGTAAAATTTATGTTGAGAGGAATTTGAAAAATGAAAACAGGTGTACTCATTCGCCATTTCGATGAAAATGTTGCGGAAAACTTTGCAAATGCTGCAAAGCTCGGTTTTACGTCATGTCAGGTTGCTGTCTGGGATATGCAGAAATATACCGACTCTATGGCAGAAAAATTAACCGAGGCAAGCAAAAAATATAATGTGGAAATATCCTCGCTTTGGTGCGGATGGTCCGGTCCTGCCGTATGGAATTTTTATGACGGTCCGAAAACGCTCGGTCTTGTTCCCGATGAATACAGACAGACAAGAGTTGACGAGCTTAAGCGCGGCTCGGATTTTGCCGCGAAAATAGGCGCGAAAAACATCATAACCCACGTAGGATTTCTTCCTGAAAATCCGAATGATAAGACCTTCGCGGATGTCGTGCTTGCAATACGCGAGGTTGCGGAGCATTGTAAAAAGAACGGTCAAAGATTTCTCTTTGAAACAGGTCAGGAAACTCCCGTAACGCTTCTTCGCACTTTCGAGGAGGTCGGACTTGATAACCTCGGCATAAATCTTGACCCCGCCAACCTCTTGATGTACGGTAAGGCAAATCCGGTCGATGCGCTCGATGTTTTCGGAAAGTATGTTTTTGACGTTCACGCAAAGGACGGCTGCTATCCCACGGACGGTAAAAATCTCGGATGCAAGATGCCGGTAGGCAGTGGGCGTGTTAATTTCCCCGCACTTGTCGCAAAGCTTTTTGAGATTGGATATGACGGACCGCTTACCATTGAGCGCGAAATATCCGGTGATGAGCAGATAAGAGATATTATAGCGGCAAAGGATAAGCTTGATAAGCTTATAGCAGAGCTTGATGCATAACGTATTTTAAATATTAATAATAATAGTGGCGGCTGCGGTTTTAAAACCCGGCTGCCACTTTTTGCTACCACCGTTTCGGTATTTTGAACAAAAACTTTCTATTATAAAATCAATAGAAAAAAGTTGAATTTTACCGTTATTTAAGGTATACTAAAAAAGACAGAGCATTCACCCAAAAAGGTAGGTTTTGTAAATTATTTTATAGGGAGCATTTTATGCGTATAGAGATTTTTCCAAGAGTAGTTCCTGCGCGCAAGAAAACCAAGATAACTCTCGCTGTAAGCGAAGGTCCAAAAATCAAAAACGGAATACCCGTGTCAATTAAAATACAACCGATGGAGCATTATTCTATTCCTCATACCGATGAATTTCGAATTGACGAGGAAGATAGATATCCGTATATTGAAGCCGAAAGGCTGGATAATGGAAATTTTGTCTGCGAGTATGAGTTCGGTGCAGAGCAAAAATACTCGGTAAGGCTTAGAATCGGTGAAAGAACGGTCGGCGAGTCATCTCTCTATGCGCTCGAAGAAGATTTTATGTCTTTTCGCCCATTTAAAGGAGATACACATTTGCATACTGCAAAATCCGACGGTGAGGGAGAGCCTTTTGAGGTGGGAATTGCCTACCGTAAAGAGGGTTTTGACTTTATTGCAATAACCGATCATCATAAAATGGAGCCGTCGGTTGAAGCCAATATAATATTTTCACGTCTTACCAAGCATTTTTTCGCATTTGTCGGAGAAGAGGTTCACAATAAGCAAATGGGATATTTTCACCTGGTTAATTTGGGTGGAAAGGCTAGTATAAACAAGCTTATCGAGGAGAGCCCGGATTACGTGCAGGAGTCGATTTCTCGTATTATGGATGAAACAAATATGCCTGTCGGTGTCGATAAAAGAAGCGCGGCGCATAGAATTTTCATAGCAAGAGAGATAAAGAGAACCGGTGGTGTGGCAATTATGGCGCATCCGTTCTGGGATGCATACGGTGAATACAATATGCCGCTTTCCGAAAACATATTTCTTATGAAATCGGGAGAATTTGACGGAGTAGAGCTTTTTGCCTCTAATGACGAGCGCGGTGCGGGAGATAACCTCGAAGCGGCACTTTGGTCGCAGCTTCGTGCATCGGGTGTAAATATTGCCACCCTCGGTGCATCCGACGCGCATTATGCACTATCCGGAAAGGATCTTTTTGCAAAGCGCTTTTCTATAGTTCTGGCAAAGGAGGCGTCTGATATTTTTGATGCAATAAAACAAAAGCGCGCGGTTGCGGTATCCTATAAAAATGATTCGGATTTCTTCTGCTTCGGCGAATTCAGACTTGTCAAATATGCGCGATTCCTTATTGAAGAATACTACCCGTGTTACAAAAAGCTTGCAGAGCAACACGCAAGAGCCTTGGTTCGCGCTTATAAAAAGGGCGACAGAGGAGAGCTTTGCGCTATCGAAATCAAGATTGATGAATTTGTTGGCAGGTTCTTTTCGGTAGTGAATTCGGAGAATTGATGAATCAAGAATGCCGCCCTATCTCTTGACTTTTACCCCGTTATGTGCTAAAATATGCGATGAATAAAGGATAATAGTCACTTTATATAAGGAGGGCATTATGAAAATAGTCAACAAAAACGGGAGAGTTAATATTCAAGGCTTGGTTATCGCTGCGCTTCTTACCGCAATAGTGGTAGTCCTTCAGCTTCTCGGTTCTTTTATTAAGCTCGGTCCGTTCTCAATTTCGCTCGTTCTTGTGCCTATCGTTATCGGTGCGGCAATGTCGGGAGTGGTTATAAGCTCTTGGCTCGGTCTTGTTTTTGGAGTTGTTGTTCTGATTATGGATTCGGCAGCCTTCCTTCAAATAAGCATCTTCGGAACGGTGCTTATTGTTCTTCTCAAGGGTGTTGCGGCAGGTGCTGCGGCAGGTATCGTTTATAAGCTTCTCGAAAAGAAAAACAAATACCTTGCGGTTGCGGCATCGGCGGTAGTTTGTCCGCTTGTCAATACGGGTATATTTGTTCTCGGATGTTTTGCTTTCTTTATGGATACTATTGCCGAGTGGAGCGTTGGATTGGGATATAACGGTGCTATGGAATATATTTTCTTCGGTATGATAGGACTCAATTTCCTTGTCGAACTCGGAATCAACGTAGTTCTCAGCCCTGTTATAGTAAGAATACTTAATATTAAAAAGATGAATAAGTGATTTTCAGCTTTGATCTAAATAAAAACAGCGAAGGATTTGTTCCGTTTGGGGACAAGTCATTCGCTGTTTTTATTTATTACTTAAATCACGCGGTTAGCAGTGCACTTAATTTTTCCATTTCTTTTTTTGTCGGCTCCGGGATATGCGCGAGAGGGAAGGGGATTCCTAGTTGCTCGTATTTTGTCGTGCAAATCTTGCGAAACGGTAAAAGCTCAACGGAATCAATGCATCCGTAGCTTTCCTTTATTGCGCGAAGGGCAAGGATATTTTTTTCGTTGTCATTCAGTGTTGGAATTATTACCTGGCGCAGTGTGGTTTTTACCCCTTCTGCGTTAAGGTATTCAAGAAATGCAAGAGGCTCATTGAAGGAGCATCCCACATGCACCTTGTATAATTCTTCTTCGGTGTATTTTATATCGAGAAGAACTCTGTCTGTTACAGAAAGAAGCTCCTTTACCTCATCTGTAAGTATAGAGCCGGATGTGTCAAGGCAGGTGTTTATTCCCACCTCGCGGCAGAGGGTGAAGAGCGATTTTGCAAAGTTCGGCTGGAGAAGCGGCTCTCCGCCCGAGAGGGTGATTCCACCGTCTATGCCGAAATATTCGCGATACCGTGTCGCTTTATTGAAAACCTCAAGAGCCGTATATTCGTCAGCACCGTTTCTGTCCCAGGTGTCGGGATTGTGGCAGCAGGAACAGCGCAGATTGCATCCTGATAAAAATACCGTGAATCTCACGCCCGGTCCGTCAAGCGCACCAAGGGACTGGAAGGAATGTATATATCCTATCGCATCCTCTATATTTTCGTTGAGCATATTAATTTCCTTTTATTATTAAACCCCACAAAAGCTTTTAAAGCTATCTTCTGTGGGGTGTTTTGTTTGTTTTAATTTAACACGGGGTGTTTATACCGTTTCGTGGAAGGTTCGCGATATAACCTCACGCTGCTGCTCGCGGGAGAGCTTGTGGAAATTGACCGCATATCCCGAAACGCGTATTGTAAGGTTGGGATAATCCTCGGGATGCTCGTAGGCCTTCATAAGAGTTTCTCTGTTCAAAACGTTGATGTTTATATGGTGAGCACCCTTCTTGAAATATCCATCGAGTATAGAAACAAGGTTGTCCACTCTCTGCTTTTCGGTCTTTCCAAGAGCCTGTGGAGTTATCGAGAAGGTATTGGAGATACCGTCGCGGCAATCGTCATAGCTTATCTTTGCAACCGAGTTGAGAGATGCAAGCGCACCGTTTTCCTCGCGGTTGTGCATCGGGTTTGCACCGGGAGCAAATGGCATTCCCGCCTCTCTGCCGTCCGGTGTAGCACCCGTGTTCTTACCGTACATAACATTAGAAGTAATAGTGAGAACCGAGAGCGTATGCTCTGCGTTTCTGTAAGTGGGAGTCTTTCGAAGCTCGGTGATGACGAGGTGAGCCATTTCTTTTGCAATAAGATCAACTCTGTCATCATCGTTACCGTATTTCGGGAACTTGCCCTCGGTATTAAAGCCTACGATAAATCCATTCTCATCCTTTACGGGCTTAACTTTTGCATACTTAATTGCGCTGAGCGAGTCCGCAACAACCGAAAGACCTGCAATTCCAAATGCCATAAATCTTCCGACCTCTGTATCGTGAAGAGCCATTTGAATCTTTTCGTATGCGTATTTGTCATGCATATAGTGAATTACGTTCATAGTGTTTACATAAAGCTTCGAGAGCCACTCAACATAGACCGTAAATCTCTTCATTACCTCATCGTAATCAAGTTTATCGGCATTCATAACCGACATCTGCGGACCGATGTGAATACCGCTTGTAGTATCGTATCCGCCGTTTATCGCGATAAGAAGAAGCTTTGCAAGATTGCATCTTGCACCGAAGAACTGCATCTGCTTTCCAATCTTCATAGCCGAAACGCAGCAGGCAATAGCATAATCGTCACCGTAGATGGGGCGCATAAGATCGTCACTCTCGTACTGAATGGAATCGGTATCTGCCGAAACCTTCGCGCAGAAGCGCTTAAAATGTGTCGGGAGGGAAGTAGACCAAAGAACGGTAAGATTAGGCTCGGGGGATGAGCCGAGTGTGTAGAGGGTATTGAGCATACGGAAGCTGGATTTTGTAACGAGAGTGCGTCCGTCCTCACCCATACCGCCGACAGCCTCGGTTATCCACATAGGATCTCCACCGAAAAGCTCGTTATATTCGGGAGTGCGAAGATGGCGTGCCATACGAAGCTTCATAACGAAATCGTCCATAAGCTCCTGTGCAGTTTCTTCGGTAAGAGTACCGTTTGCAATATCGCGCTCGATATAGATATCAAAGAATGTGGAAACGCGTCCGAGT
>CAYRJG010000086.1:0-9399 GCA_964424525.1 uncultured Ruminococcus sp. | reverse complement strand
CCGTAGGGGCAAACTTAGTTAATGGGCGTACTCGAAAACTGCGTTTTAGGTCGCGCCAATTTGGGCGCGACCTAAAATGACCAAAATATAATAAAAAAACTCACTTTTTGACAAATGAGCTAAAAAATATATTATATGGTTGAGATTCTACGAATTTCCCCATCATATTAGAGTCATTTTCTCTTCGCGTTTCCCTACCTTGACGTATTCATATACATAGCGAAGCGGCGCGAGGGTGTTGAATGACAGTTAATAACTGTCAGACCCCGAGCGTGACCGAGCCCACAGGCGAGAACTGTCGGTCGGGAGAACCCGAATCTTCGCTCCCAATCCCCCCTGCCCCTTAACGCATTAGAGGGTAGCTCAAGTTTTTATACTTGAGCTACCCACAATGATTTTTACAAAGACATTTTCAACCCTATTCTCTCACCTAGAAGCACATCAACTTCTTCTCCGCGATCGGTCGCATCAAAGAAGCGTAGATCTATATTTGCCCTGCCCGCTTCCAAAAGAAGAATTATCGTCGAGCCGCCATATAAGAACATACCCTTTTCCTCGCCGCGATGTATCTCTGAGTCATCGTGGTGATTTTTGATTTTTCCGACAAGCATAGCACCGACCTCTATTTGAGTAACATCACCGAAATTCTCGGTATGCATAACCGTCCACTCACGGCAATTTTGCTTAAATATCGGGCCTGATTCAAGTGCTACCGGGCGCACCGTGTGAAATCTTCCTTTAATATAAAGGTTACCCCCCTTGCTACCGTCATCTACATAGATATATCTGTGATAATGGTTTACACAAAGTCTGAAAACAAGGCAAGTGCCACCGCGATAACGCTCCGCAAGATCGGGATTCACAAGAAGGGATGAGAGCGTGTATTCACTGCCCTTGATATTAAGACGCAAATCCTCGGTTACGGAATATGCCGAAAGAAGCGCATCGCACGGAGAAATAAGAGCCTCATCGGTCAAATCAACCGTTCTTTTGCCTTCCTTTATTTTTCTTGTAAAGCAATCGTTAAAGCACTTAAAGGAATCCGAATAGAAATCATCCAAGTTTATCTTGTTTTTCTTTACGAAGCCGCGTATAAAAGGTACAGAAAGGCGCGAATCCATAAATTTACCCACAAAATTTGACACGGGACGAGATGTAAGCGGCTTCAGAAGCAATCTTCCGAGCGCGCGATTATAAAGGAATCCGAGAAATGCACTCTCGTTGTTCCCATTTTTTTTACTCATAATTATTAACCTGCCGAAATAAGAAGTGCAACGATCATAATAACTGCTTCAACAACTCCAACCGCTACCATCGCGAGAATTGCTTTGAGTCCAGGCTTTTTTAGCTGGAATTTGGTTACGAATGCCACCGCCGTAACAAGCATTACCGCAAAATAGAGGAAGGTGAGATCTATATTAAAGAATTTACCGCAGATATACTGAATAAGCAAAATGAAGGGGAAAATTATCGAAGCACTTGTTACGGGAAGACCTAAATAATATTTACGTACTCCGCTTTCCGTCTTCTGTCTTTCTTCCTCGGTTACGTTGAAATACGCAAGGCGAATCATAGCCGTAAGCACGTAAAACGCCATAATGGAGTAGCAAGCGATAGCAAACGCAAGACCCCATCCCTCGCTTTCAAAATTGAAAACAACAGAGCGCCAAACAAGAGCTGCTCCTATACAGGTAGGAAGAACTCCGAATGCAACAACGTCAGAAAGTGAGTCTATCTGAACACCGAACCTGCACTCTGTTTCGGTTCTATCCTTTTTTAGTCTTGCCACCTTGCCGTCAAACGCATCGCAAAGTCCGCTGAAAAGCATGAAGAACATTCCGATATAAGGATGCCCTGCACCTGTCAATGCAACCACGATTCCCGTACTTGCGGAAATCAGGGAAAGATATGTCAAGAGCATCGTATAATTGTAAAAGCCTATCATAACTGTTTCCTTTACTGTTTTTATGTCTTTTTCTTTATTTGTCAATATTAATTAATCTGTTTTTTCTTCTCTCGATAACCTTATAAGAAATCATACGAACAACCATAGATACACCGCAAAGAATAACGCAGGTATAGAAGGATATTGCGCGGCTGAGAAGATTGAGGCTCATCGCAGCACCGTCGGCAAAGCCGATAGCTCCGAAGGCATCTATGAGAAGATAATCCGAAACTCCCATAGCACCGGGAATCGGCACGGTATTTGAACCGAGAATTACCATACATTGAGAAACCCAAATGTCAACACCCGAGGAAATATCTCCTCCTGCCGCAAAAAACACAAACAAGGTAACCGCCACCGCAGATGCACGCTGACACACGTTCAAAACGAGTGTACCAAGAAGCATTTTCCACTTACCGCCAAGCTGCGATACGTGGCAAGCATAAGTGTCTATCGAGTCGCGAAGTTTTTTCTTTTTTCTTTCGAGATTACGTATGAGGTGAAGCTTCGCAAGAAGCTCAAGTCCCCAATCGCATATTCTGTAAAGCACACTGCTCTTCACCAAAATTATGATAAATGCAGTCGCTATAAAACATAGTGTGGCAGATCCTATTACTATAAGAATTTTCGAAAAGGTCGAGAATCCAAGGAAGATTGTGGGATTCATAATAAAGCTTGCGATACCGAGAATGAGTATTCCGAAAGTATACATTATAAGATTCACTACGAGAGTTAATGTTACCATCGGACCGGGAATGCCGTCCTTCATCATAAAGAAGGCACAGGCGGGCTGACCGCCCGTAGCAGATGGCGTTATCGCAGAAAAGTAAATATCTCCCGATGCATAAATATAACCGTGAGCTATCGACTTTTTATACCCGAATGAGCGTGCTACAGTAAGAATTGCAAGTGCTTCAAACAGAATAATTCCAATCATCGAAGCAAATGCAAGAATAAGCCATCCCGGCTTGAGGTTTTTCAAAAATCCAACAAATTCGGTAAATGAAAAATCGCCTTGAGAGGTTATCGCAAATATAGTCATAGCCGCGATAATAACGAAAACTATCGACCAGATGACTTTATTTTTCGTACTGTCGGTCTTGCTATGTTGAGAAATCGTTTCAATAATGTTCTTTTTATCCGGTTCTTTGGATTTCTCCGCATAAACAGTAGACATTACATTTTCTTTCTCGTTATTTTCCTCGAAAGATTTTCTTTCTTCATCCAATCGAAGCCCCCCTCTCCGTTTTTTATTGACCTACACGGTCATCTTTTTATAAATTTCATTCCCCTATCGAGGAATCTGTCAAGCCTGAATTTCTTTGTCAAAAGAAGTGCAAGCTCAAAAACCAAAATTCCCGCAGGAATATCAACAAGATAATGCTGTTTTAAAAATACCACTGACATAAATACGCCCACCGAAACAAATACGGTTATCGCGCGGTATACCTTGCCCACCTTTTTCATAGAAAAGGCGCATCTTATTGCCACCCAGCTCTCAAGACAGTGGATGGACGGAAAAAGATTTACAGGCGGCGTGTCCATCGCGTATATTACGCGAGTCAAATAGTCAAGCACGGAATTTCCCGTTACCTCGGGGCGAACAATCGCTGTCGGCATAAAGACAAAAAAGAGAAAGCAAAATATTTTTGACACAAGGTCAGCCGTTACTATTCTGTAACAGAATTCCCGACTCTCCCTTCCCGCCGCGATATAAGAAAGCCCCCATTGGAGATAGGCTCCAACGTAAAAGGTTATAAAAACAGTCGAAAACGGAATAACCGTATCAAGCCATATTGAAAGATCAAAAGCATCGGAGTAGTCAACAAAAAGCTTTGTCGCAAAATAAACAAGGAAATTGAATCCAAGCACTAAAAGAAGCGGTATGCGCGCATATTTTGGCAAAAATCGTTCAAATGCCGTCTTTGCTTGATTATACCTTTTTCCCATTTCATTTCTACCGCAGCAAGCGGTCAACTCCTAATTCCGCAGTTATTTTTAATACCATTTCATTTTATTTTATCATAAAATAAAACTTATGTCAATGTATCTTTTACTATTGTGCACTTGCACGAAAAAATATTTAACTATTGTCATTTTTTACACGGTGTCAAATTAAGCAAGCAAATAAGAATTTACCGTATCAACCAGCTCTCTCACCGACACATCGTCATCCGAGCTGATCATAGAAATGATATGCTCCTGCCACTTTTCAGATATAAAGGGAGCTGTGATTCTTCTGAATTTATCCGAGAGCCAATCAACTCCGATTTTTTCACACGCCTCGCCTCTTGGCTCGCATTCTCCCGAAATATATCGCTTGCCGTCAAGCGTTTCAATTTCAGCACGGCAAATCCTGCGCGCAGGAAATTCGGCATCATATTTTTCGTCAACCTCAAAGAAGAGCTTTTTCATCATATCAAGCGTTTTCTTATCGGAAAGACTCTCTTCCATAACCTCACGGATTCCAAAATCACCGTACACAACCGATGCCGCAACTGGATATGCAATATTATACTGCGCTTCATCAACTGTTTGGGGTTCAATTTTAGAGAGCATAGTTGCGCGTTTGAAGGTCTTAACCGTCACCCGTGCGACGTTTTCGGGTTTAATATTATTCTCGCACATAAGCGCGGTACAAACATCTATTGCAGGATGCGCCCAGCGACAGCAGGGATATGGCTTAAAATAAAGATCTAAGACGTGCCACTTTTCGCCAAGGTCATCTACATAGTGAGAATACTCCTCTGCTTCAAGAAGGTTTTTGTTTCCTTCAAATCCTGAAAGAACCTCCATAACAGCGAGCGCACCGACCATAACTCCAAACGGAACTCCGTCTTTATTCATAGAGGGATATTCAACGCTTCTTATGCCCGGAACGAGGGGTGCGTTAAAATCCGCAACCGAAAGCACGTGATTCATCATCTTGCGGTCGAATCCGTAGATTCTTCCGACACCTGCCGCAACTCCGACCGCGCCGAATGTTCCACTGGAATGTGCGTATTGATAATAGTCCATCATCGCAGCACCGCTTCTTATTGTCGCTTCGTAGGAAACGAGCATAGTAGTAAGAAGCTCCTTTTTGGAGATGTTTTTTTCATATCCTGCCGCGAGCAATCCACCGATAAACGATGTTCCGGGATGAGCTCTGGTAATATTATGTCAGTCATCGATATCGTATGCGTTTGAGGAATGTCCCATGGCGGCGGAGGCTCCCATAAAGCCGAATTTTTTATCACTGCCGATAACGGCAATATCTCCCTTGCCATATATAGTTTCAGCAAGCTTAAGTCCGGAATCGAACTGGCGGCTGTGGCTTCCTGCAATAAGAGCACCCATAAGATCAATAAGGCATCCTGTCATTCTTGACTTAACCTCATCGGGAATGCTTTTCCATTCGGTATTTAGAATAAAATTCTCCAGCCTGTAATCGGTTGTAAATTTCATCGATTTGCTCTCCGTATTTTTAATATATTAAATTATATCCTCTATACGCGAGAAAGTCAAGCCAAAATTTTATCTAAATTTAACCCGGCATACCGTTTTTTGTCTTGACACCAAATCCCTCATTGTGCTACAATGAGTAAAACACCTCGAAAAAGCGCGACGGATATATGTATAATACTCTTGCCGTAAGCGAAATCCGCCCCGAAACGCACGGTGCGGCATCAATAGGGCTTGCCTTCACTGATAATTTTAAAGAATTTTATTACGAGTAACAAACTATGAAAAAAACACTTAAAACAGCTCTCTTGGACACAATTCCCGTGCTTTCGGGATATCTGGTTCTCGGCTTTGGCTTCGGTATAGTTATGAAGTCGGCAGGATATGGAATACTTATGGCAGTTGCTATGAGCTTTGCTATTTATGCCGGCTCTATGCAATATGTAGCAGTTGGATTGTTCACCGCCGGAACTTCTCTTATAACGGTTGCACTAACTACACTTATGGTAAACGCACGCCATCTTTTTTACGGAATATCTATGCTCGATAAATATAAAAAAGTCGGTATACGAAAGCCGTATCTTATATTCTCATTGACAGACGAAACCTATTCTCTGGTTTGCGAAGGTGCCCCCACAATAGAGGAAGGGCAAAAAAAGAATTACTATTTGTTTGTTTCTTTGCTCAATCACTCATATTGGGTAATCGGAACTTTTCTCGGTGCTATGGTCGGAACGCTTGTGAGCTTTAACACAGAGGGTGTTGACTTTGCACTAACGGCACTTTTCTTAACAGTATTTCTTGAACAATGGCTTTCCACAAAAAAGCACTTCCCTGCACTTGTCGGCGTGCTTATCTCGGTTATCTCTCTCATTATATTCGGCAAAGACTCTTTTCTCATCCCCGCGATGCTCGCAATAGCTCTTATCCTCTGCCTTTATAAAGATAAAAGCGAAAAGGAGGAGAAGAAAAATGGATGAAAAGACAATTTGGATAGCAATCGCAATAATAGCACTCGTAACAGCCGCCCTTCGCTTTCTTCCCTTTGCTATATTCAACGGCAAAACGAAAACTCCGAAAATCATTGAAAGGCTCAGCAAGCTCCTACCTGCGGCAATTATGGGAATGCTTGTCGTTTACTGTTTGAAAGGCATACACTTCTCCGATGTTTCGGGTTTTATTCCGGAGCTTATAGCATCACTTATCGTTATCCTCTCATATATATGGAAGCGAAATACTCTTATAAGCATAATTATAGGAACAGTAGCTTATATGCTACTCGTTCAGCTCGTATTTTAAATAATTGTTTGCAAAAAACGTGCTTGCAACAAATATGCAAGCACGTTTTTATATCACACGGGTATATACTATTTATTATTTCAAAATCTTAACCCCTTCGGGTGCGGTATAGGAAACAGACACCTTGCCCGACTTATCGCGAGTCCATGACACCGAAACGCGGCCGAGAGGAAGATCATAATATGCTTTTGCAAAATCAATGGATTTCACCGGATGCGGATCTATGCGAACTGTCGTGCTATCTATAACATTAAGACCTGCAAGGCTTGTTACGAACCAGCGCGAAACATCTCCGAGAAAATGATGGTTAAGCGAACAGCATCTGTTGAGCATGTCAAGATGGAACTGCTCGGGAAGTGCCGTATGACCTTCATCTATCAGGAGTGTATAAGACGGGAACTTATCTCTTGTGATCATCTTGAACGCAAGTTCCTCTTGACCGCAATCGGAAAGCACATGGAAAATACAGTGAAGTCCTATAAATCCGCAATCGAAGGTATCGTCTTTGGCGTGGATAAATTCGACGAGTCTTTCGGATGCCACAGCCTTCTCATCATCATTGAACACACCGTAATAGAGGGCTATTGCCTGACTTGATTGACACTCGCCCTTGACGGTCATTGTGTAAAAATCGACAAGCTCGCGGCGGATAGTTTCGCGAAGATCCGAATAGATAGCCTCGGCAAAGCATTTTTGGTGCGTGTAACCTATAGCATCAAACATTTCTGCCGCAGCACGCGCCATTTCCATAACCGCAACGGTATCAGTAAGTGCAAGCGGTGCATCATAATCCGACGAATCTTTGTTTACGGGCACCCAGTCACCAAGTCCGATAGCTATTGTACCGTCAGCCGAGCGACGGGTAAGCACATATTCAAGATAGCGTACCATAGCATGTGCATTCTCGCGAATCACATCGGTACATCCACGGAATTTATAAAGAACGTAAGGAAGACGGAAAATAACCTGATCCCATGTCGGGCCGTTTCCCCATGCAAACCCCCATCCGCTTGTAGGAACAATACCGGGCAAAGCTCCGTGCTCGTTTTGTGCGCATCTTATGTTTTCGAGCCATGTGCGATAGGATTTTTCGGTATCATATTTATAAGTCATCTGCTCGGCTGAAAGGGCTGCATCTCCGGTCCAACCGTTCTTTTCTCTGTGAGGGCAGTCGGTCGGAAAATAAAAGAAATTAGATCTGTTTGCATTATCCGACATTTGATAGACTTTATTTATCCTCTCATCCGAGCAACAGAACCCTCCGACGCTCTTGAGATCGGAACTCATAACACTATAGGTCAGAAGCTCTTTTGTTGCCTGTTCCTCTGTGATTCCCTCAACACGGATATAACGGAATCCGTGGTAGCAGAAGCTCGGAGAATAGACGTCACTACCGCCGGAGCAATAAAATCTGTCGGTTTGATTATAGTTTATATAGTACGGATACATCTTCTTGTCAAAAGAGATGTTTTCATTCTTAAACTTACCGTCTTTGCCAAGGATCTCAAAGTGATACATCGTAATAAGTTGACCGCGTTCGCCCTTAATTTTTAACACGGGTACGCCTGCCGTGTTCACTCCGAAATCATAAATATAAGCATCGCCATCTTTTGTAATAGATATGGGAGAGAGTGTATATTGCTCCTTTATCGGCTCTGCATCACACAAAACGAGCTTGCCGCGAGGCACTTCTGCTTTAATAGCAGGAGACCAATCATAAGCAACAAATCCGGCATCGTACCAACCGCGCACCTCAAGGCGGGAATCATATGTTTCACCACCGCGAAGATCATCGTAAAGGATGGGCGACGGATGCGTTAAGAAACCGTCCTCGGCAGAGAATTTTATTTCTTCGTTACCACATTTCGCAAAAAACTCAAGCGCAACACGGGGCGAAGAGCGAAATTCAGCCTTCTCAAAATCCCAAACCGCGCCGCAAGGGTTGTTATTCATTCCGTTTCCGAGTATAATTCCGATAACGTTTTCACCAACCGAAAGCTCGGTTGTAATGTCATAAGTATCATAATAACAAACATCATCGGGATTCGAAACATACGGTGCAATATGTCCCTTTGTCACGTTTTTTCCGTTTATATAAAGAATATAAAATCCAAGACCGCATATCGAAATTGAAGCCGTCTCGGGATTCTCGCAAAGCATAAAGGATTTGCGCAAATACGGTGCCGGAATCGGTTTTTCGTTAGTTGAATATTCCCTTTGGGCGCAAACAAATTTCTTTTCCATAAGTCACTCCGTTATTTATTGTAGAACGTTTTTTACACAGAATTTTCTTTCTGCATTTACTGTACTAAATTTTAACACAAAACACCGTGCTTTTCAATATGTTTTAACAAAATAAAAACAGATATATATCAATTCTTACGTTATGATAATTATTTCTCGCGTAATTCTTGACAAACAGTTTTTATTATGGTATAATATCAAAGCAAATTGTGAAATGTTGCTTTACTTAACGCGTTCAGCCCGTGAGGGCGCGCGGTAAAATAGCACTCATCTACGCACAAAACTTAAAAACTTAATATTTCGAGGTGTAGCGCAGTTGGTAGCGCGCCAGTTTCGGGTACTGGAGGCCGCGAGTTCGAGTCCCGCCACTTCGACCAAAAAGGGCTTTGAGAGCAATCTCAATGCCCTTTTTCTTACTGCGATGCAAATTTTGAGGGCTGACGATTGATTTCGTCAGCCCTCTGCGT
>CAYRJG010000085.1:0-9541 GCA_964424525.1 uncultured Ruminococcus sp. | reverse complement strand
GAAACGCTCATCTCAAGGAAGCCCTTCTTTTCGTAAAGAGGCTCGTTTCCTGCATCCTCATGGTCAAGACCTTCATGAGAAAGATGCCAGAGGTTTTTATCTTTAGAGTAGTTGGTTTCACGGTTTATTTTAAGAGGAATGTTATGCGCTTCAGCATAGTCTATTTCCTCCTCACGGGACTTGATATCCCACTCACGCCAGGGTGCGATAACAGGCATATTGGGAGCAAATGCCTTGATAGCAAGCTCAAAACGAACCTGGTCGTTACCCTTACCGGTACAGCCGTGGCAGATTGCATCAGCGCCCTCTGCAAGAGCTATCTCAACGATTCTCTTTGCAATAATGGGACGTGCAAAGGATGTACCGAGCATATATTCCTCGTAAAGTGCGCCTGCCTTAACGGTGGGAATGATGTAATCGTCAACAAACTCGTCGGTAAGATCCTCTATGTAAAGCTTGGATGCACCGGTCTTAAGAGCTTTCTCTTCAAGTCCCTCAAGCTCGTCAGCCTGTCCAACGTTACCCGAAACTGCAATAACCTCGCAGTTGTTGTAGTTTTCCTTAAGCCACGGAATTATGATAGAGGTATCAAGACCTCCGGAGTATGCAAGTACTACTTTTTTGATTGATTTCTTATCCATTTTTTATTCTCCTAAAGGGTGTTTATTCTTTACGCTTATTATTTTAACCTTATTGGTTCAATTTGTCAAGAGGTTTTGTGAATATTTTTTTAAAAAAATTCAAAAATTTTTGAATACTATGCATATTTATGCAAATATTCATTGAAGAACGGCATCGTAAAGGTATTTGATGAAGGTTCTTGCGTTCTGTGCATATATTTTATGTCTTTTACTTGGCATAATCTCAAGTGAAAATTCAAGAGTTCCTTCCTCACATCTCGTTATCTTAAGTCCTGAATTTTCAGCAATTCTTGAAAGCTTTGATATATCTGTTCTTTCCTCCCTATAGTTTATAACGATGGTTATTATATTTTCGTTTGCCGTAAGACTCACTTTGGTATCTTCTGTTGTAACAACCGAGCAGATAACCAATCTGAAGAAAAATGCAAGTCCTGTGCAAGATATCCGTATGTTTCCGTGCGAAGCGTTGAGCCTAGTTATATTGATAGTTTCGGGAAACATATCGTTGATAAAATCCGAAATTGAATAGTAAAAATCCGCTGCGTCGAGATTTTCAATAGTATACTCGGTCGGTTCACATATTGACGTTTTTGTCAGTCGTTCTAAAATGCTTTGCTTTATCATTTTATCGATATCGTAGAGCGATCAAGCGAGATAAGAACGTCGGTTGGGCTTGCGCTCTCGATGAGAGCCTCCTTTGCTTCCGAAATTATCTTACCGATGCGGTGTTCGAGATATACTTCGGTAATATATTCTTTGCAAGAGGTGAAATGTTCTTCACTCTTTTGGGCTTTATAAATAACATAGTATTTGGTTTCGATACCTGTTGTTACTTTGATTACATCAGCAACATCACCCGTATTAAGTGAAAAAACAGTTTCCGTAAGCTCGGAATAATACATAGAATCAAGGCTGTGAGTTCCTATAACCTCACCGTTGAGAACCTCTGTTCCTACCGAGAGGGATTTTTGTATTATAAGCAGGGCAGCTTCGCTTTCGCTTGTCGCAAGAGCGACCGAATCTCGGAGCTCTTTGATTTTTTCAAGCGTCATAGTTGATGTGTCTTCAGAAAAAACTCCCTGAATAAATCTCGCGGCTTCGTCGCTTTCATAAAAATGTTTTACGTCCTCGGCAGTATATTTAAGCGCCCCTTCTGTGCTTCTGTCACCAAGATAATAATAATCTATAAGCTCACTTGCAAGAGCATATCGCAAAAGAGTTCTTTGAACCGAGTAGTTCATATTCATTTCCTTTAGAGAAGCAAGATATGCGGCATAATCTCCGTCAAAGCCGGCAACCTGCATTGAATCAACGATTCCGCCTTCAACGCTGGCTTGTATGTATTCGTCAAGCGTTTCTTCGTTTTCATCCGAGTATAAATCTATACCGAGTTTATCGGCAATATGGAATGTCGCATATATATCGGATATGCGCGATATTATCATATCATCAATTTTCGAAATATAATCGGCTTTATTATCAGTGCTCCATACAGAGGGGTCGCCACCGTCAACTTCGGACTTTAGTTCAAGAAAAAACGCTCTGTAAAGCTCGTATGGAACATCATAGCTTTTTTCGTCCAAAGAAAGAGTCATTACCACTCGAAGCTCTTCCTCTGTGCTTTCAACGGGAGGATAATCGTTTCCGCAGGCGCACAAGGAAAGCAGGAGTGACAGAATAAAGAAAAATAAAATTAGTTTTCTTTTCATAATCTAAACAAAACCTCTATCACTTTTATAAAAAATAAAATATCTAATTTATTTTAGCAGAAAAAAATAGATAAATCAATAGAAACACAAAATATATAAATGAATTTTCAAAAAAAGTTTGCATTTATAAAAGTTTTATGCTACAATAAAATAAATTTCGCAATATGAGTGGTAAATGCATAGTATTTTGCGCTGCCGCTTTTAGATAGGGAGAAAGCTATGGATAAAAAAATGGAAGAAAAATTTACAGTACCGATGTCGAAAATAATCGAAGCGTTTAAGCTTGAAACGATTTTTTTACCCGACCTTCCCGATAATATAGAAATCTCTTGTGCAAGAGTTAATCGTCCGGGACTTCAGATGGTTGGATTTTATGATCATTACGAGCAGGCACGTTTGCAAATTATTGGCAGAGTTGAAGATCTTTTTATATCTCAGCTT
The DNA here is from genome assembly GCA_964424525.1 of uncultured Ruminococcus sp. Taxonomy (GTDB): domain Bacteria; phylum Bacillota; class Clostridia; order Oscillospirales; family CAG-272; genus UBA1740. The sequence goes on along the minus strand of CAYRJG010000085.1, from coordinate 6,750 downwards.
GAGCCTGAAGAACGCCGCCGTCGCCTTGAGGACTTTTTCCGTTCTGCTCCGTCGGGTGTTATAGTAACATCTTCTATTGAAATAGACCCTGCGACGGTTGAAATGGCGGAAAAATATTCTATTCCGCTTCTTCGTACTGCAGAGCGCACCTCAGAATTTATGGCAGCGCTTATTTCCTATCTCAATGTTCAGCTTGGTCCTCGTATCACTCGCCACGGTGTTCTCGTTGAGGTTTACGGTGAGGGTATCCTTCTTCTTGGCGATTCCGGAGTGGGAAAGAGCGAAACAGCAATAGAGCTTGTAAAGCGCGGTCACCGTCTTATAGCTGATGATGCTGTTGAGATCAAGCGAGTTTCTGCAACCACACTTGTCGGTAGAGCACCCGAACTTATTCGTCACTATGTTGAGCTTCGCGGTATAGGTATAGTTGACGTGCGCCGCCTGTTTGGTATGGGTGCAGTTAAGGAAACCGAGAAGATAGATCTTGTTATAAATCTTGAAAACTGGCAACAGGGCAAAATGTATGACCGACTCGGTCTTGATTCCGAAACCGTAGATATTCTCGGCATAAATGTTCCGAGCATAACCCTCCCCGTATGTCCCGGTCGTAACCTCTCCGTTGTAATAGAGGTTGCCGCTATGAATAACCGTCAAAAACGTATGGGATATAATACAGCCGAAGAATTTAATAAGAGGTTGATGGAATCCATGGGGATGGGCTAATTTGGCTTTGATATTTTGTGTATCGGCTTCGATATTTTGTGTATCTTTTGCCTTTGTTGCCACTCGACGTATGTAAATACCCTTCGGACAATAAAACCAAAACCTACATCAAAATCTCTTTGCCAATATGGTAGTGCAAAATCTCCTAGCCAAATTTAAATCGGTGTTTGCGAAGTTAGGAGCCGATTGGATTGTTTTCGATAACTTAATAAATTAATGGAAAAAAGCGAGCCGTAAATTTAAAGTTTCGAGCTCGCTTTTTGTGTTTATATACAAATACAGAAAGTTGGAATTAAAGAGTAATATTTTTTTACAAGCTTTCATACCTTTTAATAAAAAACAATGGAGGCGTTTTTTGTTATGAACAGAAAAGTTATAAAGGAATGTGAGAGCAGTTGTGAATATATTCTTCCTGATTATATGGGAGATATCAGAAAGGTTCTTTCAAGTAAGGCGAGGGCTGTTCCCGGCGGAAAATTCATATCCGAAGGAGCAGTTGAGGTGTCCGGTGTTGTGGAATATGAGATTATTTACGCGGATTCCGAGAATAAACTTACTGCTATCAGCGCAAGCTCGGATTACGAAATGAAGATTCCGGTAGATTCAGAGCGATGCGAGGGGGCAAGCGAGGAATCAAATGTAGCTAATCTCACAATAAGAATTACCGGACCTAGAAAAATGATAATGAAGGTCGTAGTAAGCTCGGATATAACACTTTCCGAGTCTGCTGTAATCGGAGTTTCGGGCGATGCTTTTGAGAGTGGAGAAGATATTGAAAAGGCTACCGATATAATAAACATTGTATATGGAAGAAATGGCACAAGCGGAGAGCGCGAGTATGCAGAGGAAGCAGAAAGGATCCCCGGTGTAAGAGTAGAAGATGTTGAAATTTTGAGCGTTGGCGGAAATGTGCGTGTTATGGAAACAGAGAGCGTTGCAGACGGTGTCCGAGTAAAAGGCGAGCTTATTATAGATGCAATAATTCGCACCCCGGAGCAACCTGCCGTGGCTATAAGAAGAATTATCCCATTTGAAGAAACCGTTTCCATAGACGGTGCAAGTGCAGGCATGCAATCAACTGCCGGAGGTTATGTTGCAAGTGCTGTTTGCGGTTTAAATGATGAGGATGGCGAATGTGTTGTCGCCGTAAACGTAATAGCAGAATATTATGCAACGGTTTATGCAAATGAATCTGCGGAAATTGTGACTGATGCATATCTTAAAACCTGCGATACCGAAAACAAATATTCTAACTTCGAATACGGAACTTTCGAAAATGCTTGTAATGTTGACTTGCAGGTAACTGCAAAGCTGCCTAAAGATAGTGCCGGATGTGCAGATGCATCCGAAATACTCATTATGAATGCCGATTTGCGCTCATACACGGCAGAACCTTGCGAAAACGGTGTAAACATCAATGGCGAAATGACAATTAGTGGGGTGGCGTGTGAAAATAACGTCGATGGCACAAAAACCTATCTTCCAATCAAAACTCAAATACCTTTTAGTCAAAATGTAAACATAAATTGTCAATTCGATGAAAATTCGATGCTTGATTGCAAACTTTATGCAGTTATGTGCGAGGGAGCGTTCGATGCAGAGGAGCTTCATATAAAGGTTGTACTTGGCGGAAAAATGACAATTGAGAATAGGTGCGAGATTATGCGCCTAGAAAATTGCCGTAAAGCAGGCGATGCATCATTTAAAGTAACTCCGTCGCGTATTACCGTGTACTATCCTTCCACAGATGACACTTTGTTCTCTGTTGCCAAAAAGTTTCACACTACTGCAGAAAAGATAGCAAGAGATAACGGAATAAGCGAAAGCGTTATGGCGCGTGGTGTTCAATCAAGTGTATCGGATATGGATAGGCTTATTATAAGATAATAGGTTGAAGTTAAAAATATCCGTTATAAATAAAATGAGGCTAGCTTAAAAAATGAGCTAGCCTCATTACTTGGTAAGAAAATAGGAAATTTTAATGAAAATATGTTACACGGGGGCGAATCATTCCTGGTCGAGCCAGTTTTTTCCTGATGTAACATCTACTGTAAGCGGAACTGATAGCACGGCGCACTTTTCCATTTCGCGCTTGACTATCTCTTTGCATCGAGCAACGTCTTTGTCAGCAACCTCTACTATAAGCTCGTCATGCACCTGCATAACGATTTTCGCATCCGGAAGCTCGTCTTTTAAAGCGGTGTGCACGTTTATCATAGCTAGCTTCATTATATCCGCTGCCGCGCCTTGTATTGGGGCATTCATGGCAACTCGCTTTCCAAAGGCGCGTATGTTTCCATTCGTAGATTTCAACTCGGGTATATAACGTCTTCTTCCCATCGGAGTCACGGTGTAGCCTTTTTCTTGGGCATCCTTTACTACATCATCAAGATAAGCATCTATTGACGGATAATTCATAAGATAGCTTTTGATGTATTTTGTTGCCATAGTGGGAGTAGTGCCGATATCTTTGGATAAGGAAAATCCGCTTATTCCGTATATTATTCCGAAATTTACCGCTTTTGCCTTTTTCCTCATTTCTTCGTTTACCGATTCTTCGGGAACGCCAAACACCGCAGATGCGGTTTTTTTGTGTATGTCCGCACCCGTGCGAAACGCTTCGCTCATATTATAGTCGCCCGATATATGAGCAAGTAGACGAAGCTCTATTTGAGAATAGTCTGAATCAACGAGCGAATAGCCGTCGCGTGCCTTGAAATATCTGCGCATCTCACGTCCCATTTTTGTCTTTATCGGAATGTTTTGCAGATTCGGCTCGGCACTGGAAAGTCTGCCTGTTGCTGTAAACGCCTGTTTGAATTCGGTGTGAATTCTTCCGCATTCATCAACAAGATTGGGGAGTACGTCGGCATAAGTGTTGCGAAGCTTGGTTACCTGACGGTATTCGAGTATATCGTCGATAATAGGGGATAGTGAGCGAAGCTCTTCGAGCGTTTGGGCATCGGTTGAATAGCCGCTTTTGGTTTTCTTGTTGCAGGGCAACCCAAGTCTTACGAAAAGAACCTCTCCGAGTTGCTTTGGAGAATTTATGTTAAATTCTCCGCCTGCCTGCATGTAAATACTTTGGGTAAGACCGTCGGCGAGCAGCTCGAGAGCTTCGGCGTATTCGCGCATTCCGTCAGAATCGATTTTAAAACCGTTTTCTTCTATCTCAAATAGTATGCGCGCAAGTGGAAGTTCGATTTCGTCAAGGAGCTTTTCCATGCCGTCTTCGCGAAGTTTATTACGCATTCTTTCTTCCAAATCGAGCAGAAGATGCGAAGCGAGCTCGTCCTTTTTCAGAGTTATCCCAAGAAAAATTTCGGAGAGTGATTCGAGGGTTACGCCACCACCCGGATTCAGAAGGTATCCGTAAAGCATAATGTCAAAAAGCTTTGCATCTTTTCCGACGTCAATTCCATGCTTTTTGAGCGAATGGAGGAGTTCTTTTGCATCGTAGCAAACGATACCTCCGCTTTCGAAAAAGCCGGAAATGTCAGAAAAAGTGCCCGAAAACGCAAGCTTTTCTTCCATTTTATTATATAAATAGAGTGTATCGCCCTTTATCATAACACTAGCCGGCTTTTTCATCGCGAGAATTTCTTCTTTGCCGACGATTTCGTACTCAACCTGCTCCTGCTCGCAAAGCGCAGAGCCTTCTGCGGTTGATGCATCAAGCTTGAATTTTGCTATAAATGAATTCAATTCAAGTTCGGTGAATTTTTTATATAAGCCGCCTGTGTTGAAACCTTCATACTTGAGGTCTTCAAGCTTTTTCTCTAAAGGAACATTAATGTTTATTCTTGCAAGTGACTGTGAGAGATATGCGTTTTCTTTGTCGCGCAAAAGCTTTTCGCGTACTCCCTTGGATATATCGGTCGAGTCGATGTTTTCGTATATACCGTCAAGGGAAGAGAACTTTTTAATAAGCGTTTGCGCTGTTTTTTCTCCGACTCCTCCAACACCTGGGATATTATCCGAAGAATCTCCCATAAGTGCCTTCATATCAACAAATTGTGATGGCAAAATACCGTATTTAGCAGTAAATTCATCTGTTTTTATTCGAGAGGTATCGCTATTCGAAGCAAGAAGCACCGATATTTTATCGTCTATGAGCTGTAAAAGGTCGCGGTCACCTGTTAGAATATAGCTTTCGATATCATCGTCGCATTTATGTGCCATAGATGCAACCGTACCTTGAATATCATCTGCCTCGTATCCCTTCATTTCGAGAACATGAAGACCCATAAGGCGAAGGCATTCTTTTGCATCGTCAAATTGTGAGAGTAGCTCGGGTGGCGTCGGATGCCTTCCTGCTTTATATTTCGAGTACATTTCGTGCCTGAATGTAGGATGCTTCAAGTCAAAGGCAACCGCTGCATAATCGGGAGCAAGTTCATTAAGCTGCTTCGATATAATATTTATCATACCGTATATTGCATTGGTATGCTTGCCGCTTTTTGTTGTTAATGGACGGATTCCGTAAAATGCACGGTTGATTATACTGTTACCGTCTACAATGAGAATCTTTTTCATTGAGAATCGGAATCCTCCTCTTCTTTGTTTTGCTCCTCATTCTCCGAGAATTCAGTGTGTGCATCATCCGACGTTTCGCTAAAGGTTTCGGGTATGGCAGTATCCTCGGTCAAGCTCATGCTTTCTATTGCATCGGCGGTATCCTCGGATATCTTGTCTGAATTTTCATCTCTGTCGGAATCCGAGTAATTTATATCTGTTATAGACAACTGATTTTTGTCGTTTTGCTCTGGCTCGGGCTCATCGTTTTGCATCAAATCGTCTGAATTGTGCGAAATTGCTTCGCTTCTTGCCTTTGATGCTGCAATTATTTTTGTTACAACAGGACTTTCAACATCTTCAACGAGTATGGTGGTAAGCAGAATCTTCGCCGTAGCAAAAAGGAACAGTGCGAAGGATAAAACGCTCTCGTATATAGAATTTGAAATGATGTTGCCGGTCACGAAGTACACAATAAGGCTGGGAATTGAAGAATATGCGAGCAAAAGGGCTGCTATAAAGCCGAATGCGATATATGAGCGCCATTTTTCACGGCCGAGCGAAAGCCTTGTTTCATAAAGGAAGAAAAGCGCAGCACCGAGATATGCCATCTGGTCAACTATTTTATTCGGTGAGTTGATGGGGAGGGATATATCAAAATAAAGATATGCAACGTAGCAGCATATAAACACAAGCGTTACGATTCCAAGATCTGCGCGCTTCATACTACGCCTTCTTATTATGAATGTGCTTACAATAAAGTATAGTGCACTGAGGATAGCCAAAATTGCACATATAACGGTGAGTGGTTTCATCAGCGAATTCGCGGAGTTAATGTTTGGCGTAATTTTGAAAAGATTTACACCGAGCAATATAAGAGCCACTGCAACTGCGGCACTTGGGGCGTAGCTGGCAGGGGAATCAAAGGATGGTATAAGCTTTATATCTTTACGCTCGAAAAAGATATATCCAATAAAAACGAGAACTCCGAGAACGATAATAACTGCCGAAATGTAAAATAAGAGTTTGTTTGAATAATATCCGTATTCATCAACATATTTAACTGCAGCGATGGCTCTCGTTACAACTGCGGCTGCCATAAATACGAAGAATAAAGGCAGATAAAATCCGAAAAGCTTCGGTTTGTTGTTCATTTTTGATAGTTTCCTTCATTTTATATTTATATGTTATATTTGTATATATACTGATTGAATTTCATATACTTGTAACTATTGTACTACAAAATTGTTAACAAAATGTATACAAACTAAAATTAACTTGAAAAAATAATTATATAATCGCTAATATTGAATAAAAAAATAATTTTTGTGCAAATGTAACAAAAACAGTTTCAAAAAATCGTGAATTTTTTATTTTTAATCGCGTATTTTTTTTCAAAAACTATTGATTTTTGAGAATAAATCATTTATAATATAAGGGCTTGATATGCGATGAAGCGGGAGGTGGCTACCCATGAGGTAGGGAATTTCCGTGGAGTATGTCCGATATTTA
>CAYRJG010000084.1:9171-9714 GCA_964424525.1 uncultured Ruminococcus sp. | reverse complement strand
CATAACGGTGTATTCTACGCCTGCCTTGCGAAGTGCTGCGCGGAGCGCGGTGTCTTCAGCAACTGTAATGCCTTCATACTTAACGAGAACGCCTGCTGCAGCTGTCTGCATCTTTGCAGCGAGCTCTTCAACAACGGCCTTCTTCTGTTCCAGAATCTTATTGCTGGGCATTTGTTTCCACCTCCATAAAAAATTCAATAAAAAAATCCTTTTCCGAAAAGGCATAAGCCACCGAGAAAAGGACAAACACAAATATAACTATTTTGTATAAAGTCACTCCTCGGCAGGAAAGCTTACGCTTTTACCGGAACCTGCTGTCTTTGGATTACCTAGAGTATTATACACTAAAGATTCTCATTTGTCAATGGTTTTTCAAAAATTTTTCAAAAAACTTTTTGCGCTCCAAAAACGGAGCGCAAAACCGCTTTAATTATAGCTTTTCTTCTGCTTTAATGTTTTATAGATTGCACGATAGGATGAAAGTCGGGATTCCGAAAGCACCCCATCCTTAGCGGCGCGAGCTACCGCGCACTCATCACTGCC
>CAYRJG010000084.1:1135-9161 GCA_964424525.1 uncultured Ruminococcus sp. | reverse complement strand
CTTTACTGCTTGCATAACGGCACAGTCATCCTCGCCCTCACCCACGTGGGCACAATCCGCATAGCGGCATTTGCCAACATAGGGGGATATATCGCGGAAGGTAGATGAAAGAGCATCGATAGGAAGAAAATCGAATCTTTCAAAATCTATAAGAGAAAAGCCCGGAGTATCTGCGAGAAATCCCGTATTCTCACTGTCGTCTATTTCAAAAATTTCAACGTGACGGGTAGTATGCTTTCCGCGCTGAATCTTTTTTGATATTTCCGCCGTGGCAAGAGTGAGGTTCGGAAAAAGCGCATTCATAAGGGTGGATTTTCCGACTCCCGATGCGCCTGCAAATGCGGCAGTCTTACCGCCCGAAAGCTCTTTTCTTATATATTCGGAAAGCTCTTGTACGCCCTCGCCCGACTCGGACGAGGTTTTATAGACGGGAATTCCCGCCATTTTATATATACCGAAATATTTTTCTGCCGATTCGAAGTCAAGGTCTGACTTTGTGATAATAACGGTAGGGATTATAGAATTATACTCTGCAATAGAGATAAGCTTATCCACCGTTTCAAGCACCGGCTCGGGCTTTGCCGCGGCAAATACTATAAATATGTAGTCAAGGTTTGCAATAGGGGGTCTTATAAGCGAATTTTTGCGCGGCAGTATTTCGGATATTACAATTCCGTCGGGGGTATCGGCATCCACCGTGATACGCACGTTATCACCGACGAGAACCTTTTGTTCATCTCTATGTAATATCCCCTTTGCGCGCGAGAGGATGCGCTCTGTGCCACACTCGGTTTTAACTCTCGTTTCGTAGAGTCCGCCGAGTCCCTTCATTACCTTTCCGTATTTTTCGGTCGTCAAGTTTCTTCCTCTTTCTTCAAAGTTTGCATATTTTCCTGCTTACTGCGACGAAGCTGACCGCAGGCGGCATTAACATCTGCACCAAGTCTTCTGCGAACGGTTGCTACTATTCCCTGCTTTTCAAGAAGCGCGGCAAAGGCGTTTGCGGATTCTGTGCTTCCCTCGCGGAAGCCTGTTTCCTTGACCTCGTTTACTCTTATGAGATTTACGTGAATAGGCGCGCCGGTTCCCAAAAAGGCATTTTTAAGGAGTGCGGCAAGTTCGCGCGCATCTGCAGGTGTATCGTTCTTACCCGATATAAGAGTATATTCAAAGGATATGCGCCTACCCGTGGTGCGCCAATAGTCAACGCAAGCCGAAAGCAGGTCGGAAATCTTCCACTTGTTATTTATTGGCATTATTTCGCTTCTCTTTTCATCGGTTGCCGCGTGAAGCGAGATTGAAAGGGTTATTGGCAAATCGACCTTTGCAAGCTCGTATATTTTGGGAACGACACCCGATGTTGAAAGCGATATATGGCGATAGCCGATATTAAGCCCCGATTCGAGGTTGACAAGCTTCAAAAACTTAATTACATTATCAAAGTTATCAAGCGGCTCACCGATGCCCATCATTACAATATTGGATACTCGCTCACCCGTGTCACGGTTTGCGGCTATTACCTGACCGAGAAGCTCGGATGGAAGAAGGTCGCGCACCTTACCGCCAATAGTGGAGGCGCAGAACTTACAGCCCATTCGACAACCGACCTGGCTTGAAATGCAGAGGGTATTACCGTGCTTATAGCGCATAAAAACGCTCTCAATACACGAGCCGTCATAAAGCGAGAAAAGGTATTTAACCGTGCCGTCAATTTTTGATACGAGCTTTTCTTCAACCTTGGGAAGTGTGTCAACGGTTCTCTCGATAAGCTTCTCACGAAGGGATTTAGAGAGGTTTGACATTTCGGATATCGGAGTTCCGAGAGCGAGCCAGGCAGAAATCTGCTTTGCGCGGAAGGCGGGCTCACCGATAGATTTTACAAATTCCGAAAGTTCATCGGGCAAAAGAGAATAAAGGTCAACTTTTTCCTGGTTTATCATTTTATCTTCCTTATTTTCGCAATAAAAAATCCGTCTGTTTTATGTATGTGAGGATAGAGAGTCAAGCATCCCGACTCACTTTCAAGCGAGCCTATCTTAAAATCCTCGGCTACAAAATCCGCGTTTTCTGCAAGAAATGCGGATATTATGTTTTCATTTTCATCTGCATTAAGAGTGCAGGTGGAATATACGAGAGTGCCACCCGTGCGAAGATATTTTGCAGACTCGGAGAGAATCTCTGCTTGTATGGCGGGAAGCTCATTATCGGTGATATCCTTGTATCTTAAATCCGGCTTTTTTGAAATAACACCGAGTCCGGAGCAAGGAACGTCGCAAAGTACTCCGTCAAACGTACCGAAAAGCTCCTCTTTTGGCTTGCAAGCATCGCGCGCGGATACCGAGATTGAGGAAAGCCCAAGACGCTCTGCACCGTTTTTGATCAGAGAAAGCTTGCTTTCGTGAATATCACAGCTTTCAATGTATGCCTTATCATTAGTCAGTATTGCAAGAGCAAAGCTTTTTCCGCCCGGAGCCGAGCATACGTCGATAAAGTGCTCGCCTTTATCGGATGCGAGAATTTGCGGTGCAAGGCTTGAAGCTTCGTCCTGAACGAAGAACTCACCCTCGGAAAATCCCGAAATATCCCTTGGATTTTCGGACTTTGAAAGCTTTACCGATATATCGGAAAACTCTGCACGGGTGGGGGCATATCCATTTTGCTCAAGCTTTTTTATAAAGTCATCAACACCGATTTTTGCAGTATTTACGGTAAGAGTGAGAGGAGTGGTTTTATTGAATGCCGCAAAAAGCTCCTCCGCCGACTGCTCACCGAGTAAGCGTATAAAATGCTTTACGGTTGCAAGCGGAATCGAATATTTTACCGAAAGGTGCCTTGCCGCGTTTTTCTCACGGGGAGGAAGCGGAAGCTCACCCGAATTTGCGATAGCACGAAGCACGGCATTTATGAAGGAGCGTTCACCCGGATTTTTCGCAAGCTTTACCGTTTCGTTTACAGCCGAATGGGAGGGTATTCTTTCCATATCAACGAGCTGACAAATGCCAAGGCGAAGCGCGCCCCTGGTATGGTCGGAAAGCTTATCCACGCTTTTTTTGGTAAATGCGGCAATATAGTAGTCGTAGGTCAATTTATGCTCTACGGTGGTATATAAAAGCGATGTCAGAAAGGCTCTGTCCTCCCTTGAAAGTCCGTCGGCTATATGGGAGGAGAGCGAAAGATTAACGTATTTGCCGCTTGCCTCGTATTCAAGAAGAAGACGAAGGGCTATTTCACGCACGCTCATCATTTTCTTGTATTCCTAGCGGCGGAAAAAAGGCGGAGAATCTGCATTATCGTTACAAAGAGAGCTGCAACATAAGTCATCGCCGCCGCAGAAAGAACCTTCCTTGAACGGGATATTTCATCATTTGTGTACCAACCCGATGCTTCGATATCCGAAAGTGCCCTGCTCGATGCGTTAAATTCACACGGGAGGGTGACAAGCTGGAATATCGCAGTCACGGAAAAAAGTGCTATGCCTGCCATAAGGATATAGTATCCGTAATTGCCTGCCTCTGCGGCAAATGCCGAGATAACAAAGCCGAGCATAATAACTATCCATGCGATTCTTGAGGAAAAATTGGTTATCGGAACAAGCGCGCTTCTTATCTTTATCGGAACATAGCCCTCTGCGTGCTGAAGCGCGTGCCCTGCCTCGTGAGCCGCAACACCGACAGCGGCGGCGGAATTTGAGGAATAAACGGCATCCGAGAGTCTGAGAGTTTTCGACCTAGGATCGTAATGGTCGGTTAAATTGCCCGAAACTCTTTCGATCTTAACGTCATAAACACCGTGAGAGGTGAGTATCATACGCGCAACCTCCGATGCGGTATGAAAAGAGCCTGACGGCATACTTGAATATTTTTTAAAGGTAGTCGATACCTTTATCTGCGCGTAAAAAGAGAAAATTATCGCAGCAAAAAAGAGAATATATATCACTGTATCAGCGTAAATCATTCAAACATATCTCCCTTCTGTATTTTTCTTCCGCGGATGAAATCACCCGCACTCATTACACCTTTGCCCTCCGGCTTAAGTGCTTTAATTATAATAGAGCCTTCACCGCAAGCAACATAAACAGCTCCCTCACCCTGCGAATTGAGTTCATAAGCTTCGCCGGCCTTGCCGAAATTGCCATTTTTATTTGCAACGGCTACACGGCATATTTTTATCATTTTTCCGCCAAGATATGCAAATGCGCCCGGTATGGGTGTTGTTCCTCTGATTCTCGCACTTACAACGCTTGCGGGAAGCGAAAAATCTATTTTGCAGTCTTCCTTTTCGATTTTTGCGGCGTAGGTAGCAAGAGAGTCATCCTGCTTTATGCGCTCTGCTCTGCCTTCAAAAATCTCGGTGACGGTTTTGGAGAGAAGCGCCGAACCTATCTCTGCCGATTTATCGTGGATAGATTCAAAATCGTCTTCCTCGGTTATAGGGAATTTTTCGGTTGCAATAATATCACCCGTGTCAAGTCCCTCGTTCATATACATTACGGTAACGCCCGTTTCGCGCTCACCTTCCATTATTGCTCTTTGCATCGGAGCAGCTCCTCTGTATTTCGGAAGAAGGGATACGTGAAGATTGATACATCCGTATTTCGGAAACGAGAGAACCGATAAAGGAAGAATCTTTCCGTAAGCGACAACGACTATAAGGTCGGGCGCAATATCTGCAAGAAGCGCGGAAAACTCCTCTGTACGCAGGCTTTGAGGAGTATAAACGGGAATATCGTTTTCAAGCGCGAGTGCTTTTGTGGGGGTGGGAGTCATAACATTTCCTCTGCCGCGCGGCTTATCCTCACGCGTTACGACGGCAACAACGTTATGCCCTCCGTCTATCAGTGCTTTAAGGGAGATTGCCGATATTTCAGGCGTTCCCATAAACATAATTTTCAATTCACTTATACTCCGTGTTAAATTATTTTACTTTTCTTATCTCAACGTCGGTATAAAGCTTACCGTCAAGGTGGTCGCACTCGTGGCAGATAGCGCGTGCAAGAAGGTCTGTGCCGCGAAGCTCGTATTCTTCACCGTTTCTATTCAGCGCTCTTACCGTAACCGCCTTCGGGCGCTTGGTAATACCCTGACCGCCCGGATTAGAAAGGCAGCCCTCGGGCTCGCACTGCTCGCCTGCGTATGCTACTATCTTGGGATTGATAAGCTCGTAGACCTTGCCCTCCTCAACCTCGATAACGGCTATTCTGCGAAGAACGCCTACCTGAACTGCGGCAAGACCGCAGCCCTCTGCCGCACGCATTGTTTCAATCATATCGTCAAGGAGAGTACGTATTCTCGGAGTGATTTCCGTTACCTCGCGCGAAACCTTCCTGAGCATAGGATCTCCGAATTTTACTATTTTAAGAATTGCCATAGCTTTAAAATTCCTTTCTTGGATGTAATTGGCGGCATTTTGCATTCTTGATTTTCAAAAAACGCAAAGCGGAAGCATAGAGCTCGTTTTTACACGCAAAAAACCAACTGCCGCCTTTTTATTTTAAACGGTGAGAGGGTTAAGGTCTATTGCCAAAGTCACCCCGCGCTTTGCGGAAAAAGCCACAAGAAGCTCGTGGAAGAGCCTACGCGAATCTCGCGTTAAGCGGCACTTGACCACCATTCTCATTCTGTATTTATCGTTTAGTTTATAAACCTGCGCTTCAAACGGTCCGAAGACGGTAAACGGAAGAGCTTTATATTCGCCCTGTAGCTTTTCGATAAGAAGCGAGGAAAGCTCGGCTGATGCCGCATTAACCTCCCTCTCGTCACTGCCCGTAACGGTAAGTGCCGCCATATCGCAAAACGGCGGATAGGAAAGCTCTCGGCGTATGCCTATCTCGCCCTTGTAAAACTCATCGTAATTTTGAGTGCAAGCGAGGCGTATTATCTCGTTTTTGGGCGAATAGGTCTGTATAACCGCAACACCGTTATCCGAGGCGCGCCCTGCTCTGCCTATTACCTGGGTGAGAAGCGAGAAGGTTTTTTCCGAGGCGCGGAAATCGCTGACGAAAAGCGAGGTATCCGCAAGGACAACACCAACGAGGGTTACTCTCGGAAAATCGTGACCTTTGGCAACCATTTGAGTACCGAGCAGGATATCCTTCTCCCCACGTCTGAAGCCGTCTATCATTTTATCGTAAGCCTGTTTTTCACCGGTCGTGTCGGCATCCATTCGGAGAACTCGCATATCCGGGATATACTCTGCCAGCGCGCCCTCTACCTTCTGCGTTCCGAATCCGAGAAAGGAGAGTCTATCCGATGAACAGGACGGGCAGGTATGCGGCACAGGCTCTGTGTGACCGCAAAGGTGGCAAAGAAGCTTACCACCGTTATTTGAGGTGTGATAGGTGAGAGATACCGAGCATCTCGGGCAGGTAAGAACCTCTCCGCACTCCTTACAGCTTATCTGACTTGAATAGCCGCGGCGGTTGAGAAAGAGGATTGCCTGATTCTGTGCATCCCTGACCTCTTCGAGTGAGCGCAAAAGACGCTCGCTTATCGGAGTTGCGTTACCAAGCTTCAATTCCTCACGCATATCAACAATGACTGCTTCGGGAAGGCGGAATCCGCCATATCTCTCTCGAAGCGGAACGAGGGTATATTTACCGATTTCCGCCTTATAAAAGCTCTCAAGCGACGGCGTTGCGGACGCCATAAGCACAAGGCAGTTATTCTTTCCTGCTCTGTATGCGGCAACGTCACGCGCGTGGTATTTGGGATTGCTTTCGGATTTATATGTGTGCTCGTGCTCCTCGTCAATAACTATCAAGCCGAGGTTTGATAAAGGAGCAAAGACCGCAGAACGAGTGCCTATTACAAGGTCAACCTCTCCTCTGTGTATCCTTCTCCAAGCGTCAAGGCGCTCCCCCTGCGAAAGCGAGGAATGGATAACCGCAACGCGCTCTCCGTATCTCTTACAGAATATGCCGACCGTTTGCGGCGTGAGAGATATTTCGGGCACCATCATAATAACGCTCTTACCGTCTGCAATAACCTTATCGATGGTTTTCATTATAACCTTGGTTTTACCGCTCCCCGTAACACCGTAAAGAAGGGCGGCACGAGGCGCGTTTTCGGAATACAGCCCCTCTATCGTTTCATAGGCTACAATCTGTGCGCGGCTCAGCATTATCGGTGAATTATCGCGCTCACGCGCATAGGACGCGTAAGGATTGCGAATCTCTTCCTCGGCGCTTATTTTTATAATGCCCTTTTCGGCAAGAGCCGAGATGTTCTGCGCGCTTACGCCTACAAGCTCACGGACAAGGTCGTAATCGGCAGATCCTATATCCGAAAGATATTCTATTATTCTCCTTTGACCTTCACTGCGTATTCCCACCCTGCCCTTGGCAGAAAGAAGTGCTTCGAGCTCGTCGCGCGAGGGCACAAGCGTGCAGGTTTTACGCAATTTTATGTTGAGTGTGGGATTGAGCGCACCCGGAGGTAGCACAGTCCTTGCCGCCTCACCGAAGGTACAAAGTGTATGTTCCTTCAAAAATAAGCATAGCCCGAACATTTCCTCCGAAAGCGGAGGTCTATCGGTAAGAACCGAATGCACGGGCTTAATATTTTCGCCATCGGGGGTGGCTTTGATTTTTGCCACAACCCCAAGGCGCAGATTATTCGCCCTGCCAAACGGAACTCGGACTATCGAGCCGCGCACGGCATCAAAGGGCAAAGAATAGTCAAAGGCGCGGTCGATGTGGTACGGCGCGTCAAATATATAAACCTCGCAAAACATCGATCCACCTCCTTATTTTCCGAGAATACGGAAATTCTATTACTTATTTTCTTCGGGACGAACCATCTTAAATCTGCCGTCCATAAGCTTTGTTACTGCAATTTTTACAGCCTTCTGATCCTTGTATTCGGGATCGATAAGAGCAGAAATAGGCTTCTCGGTTTCGTGATTTTCAATCATTCTCTGTGCCTTTGCTCTCATTTCAACGTACTCATCTGTAACGATGCGCGCGCATTTTGCAACACCGACTACAAGCTCGTAGCGGTTAAATTCTCCCTTGGAGAGCTGGTCAATT
>CAYRJG010000084.1:0-1125 GCA_964424525.1 uncultured Ruminococcus sp. | reverse complement strand
GCGTAAAAGCCGCGGCTTAACACAAAACGAATTTGGCGCCAAGGGAGAGCTGGTCAATTGTAGGATAGATCATTTTAAATCTGCCTTTCTTTCGTATGTAATATTTTATTTTTGTATTTGTGCAAAAATTCCTTCGGTCAATCCTCGGGGTCAACCTCATCGTCTGCAATATCGCTTGCAAGTCTGTTGGTTATCGTTTCTGCCTGAATTGCAGAGAGAATAACGTGGTCGGAGTCGGTGATTATAACCGCCCTTGTACGTCTTCCGCAGGAAACGTCAATAACTCTGCCGTCATCCTTTGCATCCTGAACAAGTCTTTTTATCGGTGCGGAATCGGGTCCCGCGATAGCAACTATTCTGCCGGCGCTTACCATATTTCCAAAGCCAATGTTTATAAATTTCATATCTGCCTCCGACTTATTCTATGTTTTGAACCTGCTCGCGTATTTTCTCAAGCTCGCCTTTGATGTCAACGACGATTCTCGCAATACGCGCATTGTTTGCCTTCGAGCCGATAGTATTCGTCTCTCTGTTCAATTCCTGCATAAGGAAATCAAGCTTTCTGCCGGACGGCTCGGGAAGCGCACATATTTCATAAAATGCGCCGAAATGAGAACGAAGGCGAACAAGCTCCTCGTCTATCGCAATTTTATCCGCCCAGATGGCGCACTCGGTAAGAAGTCTGTTTTCGTCAACAGTAACCGAGTTATCCGCAAGTATATTGCGAAGCCGTGTTTCCAATTTATCACGGTATCCCACGGTATCTTCCTGCGATATTTTTTCTACCTCATCGGAAAGGGTGCGTATATGCTCAATCTTCCCTTTGATATCATCCTCTGCGCGTTTACCCTCGCGAGTACGCATTTCAACGTATCCCGAAACAGCATCGTCAAGAACCGCGCGGAATCTCTCCCACTCGCCCTCAACGTCCTCCTCGGGGCGCTCATAGGTGAATATATCTCTATTCTGTGCCACGCGCATAGTAGTAACGTCGTATGGCAGATCAAATTTTTCGGAAAGCGATTTGAGAGCTGAAATATAGCTCTCCGCCAAAGCCTCATCGATTCTTACCGAGCCGACACCCGACGTATGCTCGTCAACCGTAACGTATACGTCAACCTTCGC
>CAYRJG010000083.1:0-9715 GCA_964424525.1 uncultured Ruminococcus sp. | reverse complement strand
GTGAAGCTCTTGCAGAGAGCTATCCCGTGCCGGTTCTTCGCGTCGGTGTTGAGGACAGATTCGGTAAGTCGGGAACCGTTCCCGCACTCCTTTCCGAGTACGGTCTTACCGCTGAAAACATCGCTGCAAAGGCAAAGGCGGCAATCGCACTTAAAAAGTAATATAATATTGGCTTGAAGCCGGCAAGAGCGTGGAGAAAATTCCTTTTTCGCTCTTGCTTTTTTATTTTCGTTGCTTTGCACAAATATTTATATAAAATATTTTTTTGAAAAAACTGTTTACAAAAGTTATAATATGTAGTAAAATATACGGTAGGAAAGCTATTCAATTTTAAAAGTTTAAAAACATTATGGGGAAACGGCTATGAAACGAATTCTACTTAAATTGTCCGGAGAAGCTCTTTCGGGGAAAAATTCCGAAATCTACGATTCCGCCTTCGTTGATAAGGTGGCAAAAAATCTCGTGCTCGCAAAGGAGCGCGGATATGAAATAGCACTCGTTATCGGCGCGGGTAATATCTGGCGCGGAAGACAGGGCACGGAAATGGACAGAACGCTTGCAGACCGTATGGGTATGCTCGCAACTGTTATAAATTCAATCTATCTCAAGGATGCGATAATTCGCGCAGGCTCGGAGGCTGTTGTTATGACCGCCGTTCCTATGGAGCCCTTGGCGGATGCCTATTCGAGTGGGGCGGCAATAAAGCATCTCGAAGAGGGAAGAATAGTTATATTCGGAGCAGGTCTTGGTATCCCATTCCTCTCAACAGATACAACGGGAGCTGTCAGAGCCGCAGAGATTGGTGCGGATGCTATGCTTATGGCAAAGAATATCGATTACATATACACAGCCGATCCGAGAATTGATCCGGATGCAAAGAAGCTTGAAGAGGTTAAGGCAAGCGAGGTTCTTGCTATGAATCTCAAAGCACTTGACGCAACAGCTACCGCATTCTGCCTCTCAACCGGAATGCCGATTCACGTTTTCGGACTCAAGAATCCCGACGATATCCTTCGCGCAATCGAGGGAAAGACGGTCGGAACAATAGTTACCGCAGAATAATCTGTTAAGTTAAAAAATACATTTACATAAAGGAGAAAACTATGAAACTCGATACCAAGGAATTCGAAACCAAAATGCAAAAAACCATATCCTCTTACACAGAGAATCTTTCTACTATACGTGCAGGCAGAGCAAATCCCGATGTTCTTAAGAAGGTAAACGTAGATTACTACGGCTCTCCCACACCTATCGCATCTATTGCAGAGATAAAGGTTGCAGATGCTCGCACTATAGTTATTACCGCGTGGGATAAGTCTGCTATGAAGGGAATCGAAAAGGCGATTCTTACATCCGATATCGGAATTCATCCGCAGAATGACGGTTCTTGCATTCGTCTTTCCTTCCCCCCTATGACCGAAGAGCGCAGAAAAGAGCTTTCAAAGCAGATTGCAAAGATGGGCGAGGATGCTAAAGTTGCGGTTCGTAACATCCGCCGTGATGCAAACGATAAGGTTAAGGCTATGAAAAAGAATTCCGAGATGACCGAGGATGAGGCAAAGCAGTCGGATAAGACTGTTCAGGACCTTACCGATAAGTATATCAAGGATATAGATGTTATCACCCAGAATAAGACCAAGGAAATTATGGAAATCTGACTTTGAAAGAGAGATACTAAATTGGCGTTATTCAAAAAAAACAAAGACATAATGACCGACGAGCGCCTTGATTCTGTTGCTATTATAACAGACGGTAACGGAAGATGGGCAACGGGGCGCGGTCTTATCAGAAGCGAGGGGCATATCGCGGGCGCGAAGAGAATTCAGCCGGTGCTTGAAACCTTTCGCCGTATAGGCGTTCACCACGTCACGATGTACGCTTTTTCAACCGAGAACTGGAAGCGTCCGAAGGATGAGGTTGACGTAATTATGAAGCTTATCTATAAATACCTCGTTGAGGTCGTTGAAGAAAAGCTCAAGGTAGATAAAGACTTTTCGGTTAAGTTTATAGGCGATCTTTCTCCGATTACCGAGCCGCTTCGCTCGAAATGTATTGAAATAGAGGAAAAATCTAGGGGCGGTAGCTTCGTTTGCAGCGTTGCACTCAATTACGGTGGCAGAGATGAGATAGTCCATGCCGCAAATGCCGCACGCGCTGACGGTCATACCGAGCTTACCGAAGAGATTCTTTCGAAATATATGTATACAGGCGATACCCCCGATCCCGATCTTGTAATCAGAACGGGCGGCAATTTCAGAATATCAAATTTCCTTCTTTGGCAAAGCGCGTATTCTGAATATGTTATACTTGATACACTTTGGCCGGATTTCGGTGATAAGGAAATAATGGCAGCCGTTCGTGATTTCTACTCTCGTAAGCGTAGATTCGGCGGCCTTGATAAGGAAGATAACAAAAAATGAAAGTAAGAATTCTTACCTCAATAGGAATGGCTGTTTTCGGTATTCCGCTTCTTGTATTTTCAAATACTATCGCATACCCGATAGCATTATCTGTACTTGCTCTGGTTGCTATGTTCGAGATGCTTGGAGTTACCGGATTCCGCCGTAATTTTGCGGTTTTTATTCCGGCTTATACGGCAGCTTGTGCATTTCCTCTTCTCTCGTATTTCTTTGCGGAAAATCTTAAGGAGCTTGCCGTTGCGGCACTCTTTACCGCGATGGGACTGCTTCTTTATTATTTCGGATATGCGGTCACTCAAAAGGGAAGAGTGAAATTCTCGGCTATTGCCGCTCACATAACCACGCTTTTCTATATTGCGATGTCGTTTTCGTCAATATCACTTGTAAGATATATCCCGAACGGTGTTTACTATTTCGGACTCGTATTCCTGGCAAGCTGGACCTGTGATGTTTTTGCATATTTTTGCGGACGTGCCTTCGGTAAGCATAAGCTTATCCCCGAGGTCAGCCCGAAAAAGACTGTTGAGGGTGCAGTAGGCGGAGTAATATTTACAACACTTGCATTCCTGCTCTACGGATTTATCATAACTATGATGGAAGGAACTCCTAATCCGAACTATTTCGTGCTTGCGGCGCTCGGATTCGTTCTTTCGATAGTTTCGATGTTCGGTGACCTTATTGCTTCACTCATAAAGAGAGAGCACGGAATAAAGGATTACGGAAGAATTTTCCCCGGTCACGGTGGAGTGCTCGACCGCTTTGATTCAATTCTTGCGGTTGCGCCTATTCTTCTTGCGCTCTGCATATTCTTCCCGCCCTTTTCCTAAAACTATATAATTAAAAACCGCCACCACGGCGGTTTTTAAACCCTAATAGCATTTTTTGCCTTGATACGGTGCTTTTGTGTACCGTAGAAGGCGATTCCTTCTAAAAAACAAAGGACTTTTTGAAAATGAAAAAAAGTATATCCGTCCTTGGAGCGACAGGCTCTGTCGGACTACAGGCGCTTGACGTTGTCAGATCTCGCGGCTACACTCTTGACTATGTGTGTGCAGGCAGGGACACGCTCACTATGGAAAATATAATACGCGAATTTTCACCTCGATATGCCGCGATGGCTGACGAGGCTTCGGCTCGTGACCTTGCGCTAAGAGTAAAGGATACCGAGTGCAAGGTGCTTTCGGGAGATGAGGGGATTCTTTCGGGAATTTCTCTTTCAAATAGCTCTGTCACGGTAAATTCAATAATAGGTGAAGCAGGTCTTCTTCCAACCCTCGCTGTAATAGAATCGGGGCAAAGGCTCGCTCTTGCAAATAAGGAATCGCTTGTTATCGCGGGCGAGATAGTTATGGTGCGCGCAAAGGCACGAGGTGTGGAAATTCTGCCTGTTGACAGTGAGCATTCCGCAATATATCAATCGCTCAAGTCGGGCAAGCAGAGTGAGATAAAGAGAATTCTTCTTACCGCATCGGGCGGTCCGTTCTTCGGAAAAACTCGCGAGGAGCTATCCCGTGTCACTCTTTTTGATACTCTTGCTCATCCGACCTGGAAGATGGGAAAAAAGATAACGGTAGACTCGGCAACGCTTATGAATAAGGGCTTTGAGATAATAGAGGCGGCGCACCTTTTCGGTGTAGGTGCTGAAAAAATCAAAGTTCTTATCCACAGAGAAAGTATACTTCACTCCGCCATAGAATATATTGATAATACCGTTATCGGAGAGCTTTCGGTGCCGGATATGAGAATGTGCGTTCAGTATGCGGTTGATTATCCGAACAGAGAGGCCACCGTATCGGATGAGCTTGACCTTGTCAAGGTTGGAAGCCTTACCTTCCGCGAGCCTGATACCGAGGCATTTCCGCTTCTTGCACTTGCAAAGCGTGCTATGACAGAGGGCGGTGCTATGCCTTGTATACTTAACGCGGCAGATGAGGTTGCCGTTGCGGCATTCCTTTCGGAAAGAATCGGCTTTAACGATATTTCGGATATTGTAGCCGGAACCTTTGAAAAAATGCTCGGTAGAGCCGCCTCTTCCGTAGAGGAGCTCATCGCGGCGGATAGAGAAGCTCGCAAAATTGCAGAGTCTTATGTAAAATAAATCTGATTTTTCTCGACAAAAAGATAAAATTACCGCTTCGACTTTTCCACTTTTTGCGGTAAAATGCCATAGAAGGCAAATTTAAGGAGATTTCACTTGGGAACTCTTACCACGATTCTTTTAGCAATACTCGTATTTGGAATACTGATATTCATTCACGAGTTCGGGCACTATATCACCGCCCGTATATTTAAAGTCACTATCAGTGAATTTTCAATAGGAATGGGCCCGCGCCTTGTTTGGTACGACTCTAAAAAAACGGGTATCCGTTACTCTCTTTCCATGCTTCCTCTCGGAGGATTCGTTTCTATGCCGGGTGAGGGCGGTGAGGATGAGGCGGAGGGCGAGGATGACCCCAACCGTTTTGATAAAAAGGCAGCATATAAGAGATTTATAATTGTCGGTGCAGGCGCGTTTGTAAATATTGTCGCAGGCTTTATTGCTATGCTTATACTTA
Organism: uncultured Ruminococcus sp.; assembly: GCA_964424525.1. Lineage (GTDB taxonomy): Bacteria > Bacillota > Clostridia > Oscillospirales > CAG-272 > UBA1740. Next base: position 4,740 of record CAYRJG010000083.1, on the reverse strand, counting down.
CCGCGATGATAAATATAGGAAGCACCGTCGTCTACGATTACCTTCCTGCGGAGAATGCGGGATACGATATAACCTCGGCTGATTCCGGACTTATGCCGGGCGACGAGATAATTGAGGTTGAAGGAAAGCGAGTCGGTATACTTGACGAGCTTTCTTATGAAATAATGCGGCGCGGATATGAGCCGCTTGATATTCTTGTTATAAGAGATGGCGAAGAACAGTTGATTGAAAACGTAGTTTTCCCAACTCAATCAAGCGATGGACAGACCTTCGGTGTTGTCGATTTCCGAGTTCAGGCGGAGGAGAAAACCTTCTTTAGCGTTATCGGTAACGCATTCCGCAAGTCGGTTTTGATTATCCGTATGTGCTGGGAGTCGCTTTATGATTTGATTACGGGAAGATATACCTTCGCGGCGGTATCCGGGCCTGTCGGAATCTCCTCGGCTATCGGAACTGCGGCAAACGAAGGACCTACGTCATTATTATACATTGTTTCACTTATAAGCATTAACCTCGGTGTTATGAATCTGTTGCCGATTCCGGCACTCGACGGAGCAAAGCTTATAACCCTTCTTTTCGAGATGATAACGAAAAAGCGCGTTCCCCCGAAAATTGAGGGAATCATCAACGCGGTAGGACTTGCACTCCTTTTGACTCTTTCGGTTGTCGTTCTTGTAAAGGATGTAATACAGTTGATTATTTAGTTTTTGAAAATTCGCATCGGAGGTTTAAAATATGAATTACAATTCATACAGAAGAAAAACTCGTGAGATTTCTGTCGGAGATGTCAGAATAGGCGGCTCCGCCCCTATCTCTATTCAGTCTATGACTAATACCGATCCGCACGATGCCGATGCTACCTATAACCAGATAATGCGTCTTGCGGATGCAGGATGCGATATAGTCAGACTTGCCGTTCCGGATATCGAGGCGGCGGCAGTGTTTTCCGAGATGAAGCGGCGCGGTGTTTCTGTTCCGCTTGTTGCAGATATTCATTTCAATTATAAAATCGCCCTTGCCTCTATTGAGTCGGGCGCGGATAAAATCCGCATAAATCCCGGAAATATCGGTAGCCGTGAGAATACCGAGGCGGTAGTCAAGGCTTGTCGGGAGCGCGGACTTCCTATCCGTATAGGCGTAAATTCCGGCTCGGTTGAACGCACTATCCTTGAAAAGTACGGCTCACCGTGTGCCGAAGCACTTGCCGAAAGTGCGCTTTATCACGCTCGCATTCTTGAGGAGCTTGACTTTTTCGATATTGCGATCTCCGTAAAGGCATCCGACGCACAAACAATGATAGCCGCAAACAGAATTCTCGCAGAGAAGACCGAATACCCCCTTCATCTCGGTGTTACCGAGGCAGGGGCAAGGCGCAGAGCGATAATCAAGTCCAGCGTCGGTATAGGAGCTTTGCTAGCGGAGGGAATCGGAGATACCCTTCGTGTTTCGCTCACCGAAGACCCAATTGAGGAGATTCGCGCTGCACGGGATATACTTTCGGCACTTTCTCTTACCGAGGAGGGGGGGATGGATATAGTATCCTGCCCGACCTGCGGAAGAACTAAAATAGCCCTTATCGACCTTGTTTCCGAATTTGAAGAGAGGGTAAAGAGTGAAGGGCTTGATAAAAAGAACATAAAGGTTGCACTTATGGGTTGCGTTGTAAACGGTCCCGGTGAGGCGCGCGAGGCTGATATCGGAATCGCGGGTGGCATCGGCGAGGGCTTGCTTTTCAAAAAAGGCGCACCCGACAGAAAGATAAAAGAGGACAGGCTCATAGACGAGCTTATCGATGAGATAAAAAGAATGTAAGGATGTAAGAAATGGAGAAAAGGTTTTTTGACGTATTCGGAAGATATAATCCGACACCCGAAAAACGAGAATTGCTTGAGCGCGGGCATAATGCCGTATTCAGATATAGTAAGGACCCTATGCGTGTTGAGGTTGAGCTCTACTTCGATAAGCACGAGGATCCCGAAATTATTTACGAAATCGAGGATGAATGCCGAGATTTCTACGGTGCCGAGTCATTTAAAATACTCCCTCATTTTCCTGCCTCGGAGTTCAATATAGAGCGCTTTGATGAAATAACTGCCGAGGCGGCACTTTGCGGAGCTGTCACAAACGGCTTTTTCACCAATGCTATTTACGAGGATGACGGGGAAACCATAACCGCCACCCTCCCTTTTACTATTATGGGTGTCGATTTTGTAAAGAATGCCGATACCGAGAAAATACTTGCAAATATACTTTATTCAAGATATAACGTAACTAGAAAAATAAACGTTTGCTCGGGCAACAATGCCGCCGAATATGAAGCGGAGTGGCAGGCGCGCCGTGAGCAAATGATGAGGGATGCCGACAGAGAAAGCCGCGAGGCGGCAAAAAGAATGCGTGAGGAAGCGGCAATAAAAAGAGAAGCTGAGGCACGTGAGGCAGATCCGAGATACGATTTTGACTCTCGCGCAGGAATTTCTTCTCTTACAGGCTTTTCCGAAAAGATAAGCGATACAGAGTACAAAATAGGCGCAACTCTCTTTGATATTTCAAGTCCCGAAATAATCTTTGGAGAGGATTTCGGTATTGCCAACCCCGTGCCGCTTTCGGATATAGAGAGTGTTCACGGAAATGCGGTTTTCCTCGGCACGGTATTCTCCTTTGAAACCAAGGAAGCTCGCGGTGGAACAAAAACCACCGTCACCCTCGGAATTTCCGACGGTGCTTCGGGTACATATCTCAAAAAATCGCTTGAGGAGGACGACCTTGGCTGGACGAAGGGATTCAAGCCGGGAGTTACCGTTGCCGCATACGGACGCGTTATAAGAGATAAATTCGATAACGAGCCGTTTGTTTCCTTCCGCGGAATAAAGAAAATAAAAACCAAAGAGAGAATGGATAACGCTCCTCGTAAGAGAGTAGAGCTTCACCTTCACTCAAATATGTCGCAGATGGACGCGGTTATTACCCCTGCGGAGATAGTAAAAACCGCAATCAGATGGGGGCATCCCGCAATAGCCGTCACCGACCACGGAAACGTGCAGGCTTTCCCCGAGGTTATGCTCGCGCTTGAAAAATCAGGCAACGAGGATCTCAAAATACTCTACGGTATAGAGGCTTATTTTGTAAACGATACCGCGAGATGTATGTTCGGAAACGACTATCCCGATTTTGACGACGAGATGGTAGTATTCGATATAGAAACGACAGGACTTTCCAACCGCACCTGTAAAATTATAGAAATAGGCGCGGTAAAGATAAAGGGCGGTGAGGTCATCGATGAAATGGATATCTTCGTTGACCCCGAAGAGCCCATTCCGGAAGAAATAACGAAATTGACCTCGATTACCGACGATATGGTAAAGGGTGCACCGAAGGAAAAGGAAGCCGTCGAGCAGTTCCTTAACTTTGCGGGAAATCGTCTTCTTATCGCGCATAACGCAAACTTTGACGTTGGCTTTATAAGAGTAGCCGCAGAAAGGTGCGGTCTGCCGTTTACCAATACCTTCCTTGATACCGTCGGACTTTCAAAATACGTAAACCCGGAGCTTAAAAACCATAAGCTCGATACCATAGCAACCCATTATAAGCTGGATGACTTCCATCACCACAGAGCTTCGGATGATGCAAGGATTCTTGCCGAGATATTCTTCGTTATGCAGTCGCGCCTTCGCACCGAGGGTATCGGAAGCTTTGCAGAGATGCTTGACGTTATGAGTGAGCACACCGACCCATTGAAGCTTAAAACGTACCACATGATAATTTTTGCGAAAAACCGTGACGGTCTACGCAATCTTTATAAGCTAATTTCGGGCAGCTATCTCGATTACTATAAGCGTTTTCCGAGAATACCGAAGTCCTTTCTTGAACAGTACCGAGAGGGACTTATTATCGGCTCTGCCTGTGAAGCGGGCGAGCTCTACCGCGCAATTCTGGACGGAAGAAGCGGACAGGAGATAGAGGATATCGCATCCTTTTACGATTATCTTGAAATTCAGCCTATCGCAAACAACCGATTCCTTGTAAGAGAGGGTAAGGTTGCCGATGATGAGGCGCTTATGGATATAAACCGCAGGATATACGAGTTAGGTAAAAAGCTCGGTAAGCCTGTATGTGCAACCTGTGATGCGCATTTCCTTAATAAAGAAGATGAAATATACAGAAGACTCCTTCTTGCGGGAATGAAATTCTCTGATGCTGACAGCGAAATGCCTATCTATCTTCGCACAACCGATGAGATGCTTGACGAATTCAGATATCTCGGTGATGAGGCTTGCGAAGAGGTTGTAATAGATAACCCCAATAAAATTGCCGAGATGTGCGAGCGCATCCGTCCTATCCCGAAGGGAAGTTATACCCCGAATCTTCCGGGTGCAAACGAGGAGCTTACCGAGTCCTGCTGGAAAAGAGCGCACGATTGGTACGGTGACAAGCTTCCAGAAATAGTAGAAAAGCGTCTTTCGCGTGAGCTCGATTCGATAATCAAAAACGGCTTTGCCGTACTGTATATGATAGCGGTAAAGCTCGTTGCATATTCCGAGAGCCTCGGATACCTTGTCGGCTCGCGTGGCTCGGTAGGCTCGTCCCTCGTTGCAACGATGTCGGGTATATCCGAGGTTAACCCTCTGCCACCGCATTACAGATGCTTAAAGTGCCGCCACAGTGAATTTTTCACGGATGGCTCGGTAGGCTCGGGCTTCGACCTTGATGATAAGAGATGCCCCGTCTGCGGTGAATGGATGT
>CAYRJG010000082.1:0-9790 GCA_964424525.1 uncultured Ruminococcus sp. | reverse complement strand
GCGGAGACCTCTCTTACGCTTAGCAGTCTTGTGTCCAAGGTTGTGACGATGGTTGTTGTGAGACATCTTAACCTTACCGGTACCGGTAACAGAAAATCTCTTGGCAGATGCTCTATGTGTCTTGATTTTTCCCATGATTATTCTCCTTCTTATTGGGTATTTCCTATTTTAATACAAATTCTTAAAGAATCTTTATTAACAAAATTATTTTTTGTCCTGCTTTACAGGCGAGATGATAACTGACATATATCTACCTTCAAGTACAGGCTTTTTTTCAGCAGCTCCAACACTTTCAAAAGCTGTGACGAATCTTTCAATAACCTCACGTCCAAGCTCCATATGGGACATCTCTCTGCCCTTGAATCGAACAACGGCTTTAACCTTATTGCCTTCTGCAAGAAATTTCTTTGCTTGATTAACTCTGGTATCAAAATCGTGCTGCTCTATGCGGCAGGAAAGTTGCACTTCCTTAACCTTAACGATGACCTGCTTTTTCTTTGCTTCCTTTTCGCGCTTATCACGCTCAAAGCAAAACTTGCCATAGTCTATTGCTCGGCATACAGGGGGTGTAGCATTTGGAACGATAAGAACAAGATCCACTCCGTTATTATACGCGAAAGTTCTTGCATCTTCGATCTTCATAATGCCAACCTGCTCGTTTGTAGGACCGATAACTCTTACCTCGGTTGCCTTGATCTCATCATTGATAAGCATATCCTTGTTGTTGTTAGCGCTAATGGTTTTGTACCTCCAAAAAACAAAAAATGCATACAGAAAAATCCGTACGCACCCAACTTTCCCAAAAAGAAAAGATAAAAGTATTAACCATACGCACTCCGCGTGGTATGGTGAGAACGGAAATTCTGCTTGATTTAGAAGTCACGCTTCTTTACTTGCATATTATAGCACCGTTTTGCGCAAATGTCAATACCTAATTTTCATTTTTCAAAAAAATTTAGCTACACTTTTATTCGTGAATTAAAATATTTTTTAATGCCTTGTAAATTTAACAAAAATAGTGGATTTTTATTTTTGAATGTGTTATAATAATATGAATTATTATTATTTCAGTTATACGCGAGGTTAAAAATGTCTGATATTACAAACAATTATATAGAAGTTATTCTTCCCGTTTTGCCGCTTCGAGGAATTGTTGGCTTTCCCGCTGTTCAAATGAACATCGAAATTGCCCGTCCTTCATCGCTTAAGGCTTTTACGGCTGCTGCAACTTTACACGATGCAAAAATCCTTCTCGTCACACAAAAGGAAATTAATGCGGAAGCACCTACCGAAAAAGAAATGTATAAAACCGGTGTTCTTGCCGAGATAAAGCACGTTGTTAAAAATCCGCAAGGCACTTTATCTGTAATTTTTGAAGGTATATCAAGAGCAAAAATATCCAAATTCGAAGATGATCACGGATTCATGTCTGCATACGCAACCGTGCGCAAAGAACCCAAGCATACAAATGTATCCGCAGAAATTGAAGCACTTATGCGCGAGGTAAAGAAAATACTCGTTTCGTTAAAGGATATACATCCTGTTTTTACAGATGAAATGCGCCTTTCTGCCGAGGCAATTACCTCACCGGAATATCTTGCCGATTTCGTCGCTTCATCTGCAATAATTGATTATAAAAACAAGCAATCAATTCTTGAAACCATATCCCCAAAGTTTAGACTCGAAAAGCTTCTTGTTGCTCTTGAAGAGGAATCTATGCTTCTTGAATGTGAACACGATATTCAGATGCAAGTAAGAGAAAAAATCGACCGTAACCAAAAGGATTACTTTCTTCGCGAGCAGATCAAGGCTATACAATCCGAGCTTGGCGAGGATGATGATGACGAGATACACGAATATGAACAAAAAATTGCCGCGACAAAACTCCCTGATGATGTTCGCGAAAAGCTTTACAAAGAACTTGGCAAGCTTGCAAAAACGCCTTTTGGCGCAGCTGAAAGCACCGTTCTCCGCAGTTATCTCGACACCTGCCTTGATTTTCCCTTCGGAAAAGTAACTACCGATTCCGTGTCCGTTAAGGATGCAAGGCGCGTTCTTGACTCCGACCATGACGGTCTTGATAAAGTTAAAGAGCGCATACTTGAATTTGTTGCGGTTAAGCAATTCTCTCCCGACGTTAAAAATCAAATAATCTGCCTTGTCGGTCCTCCCGGTGTTGGAAAAACCTCGGTTGCCGCATCGGTTGCAAAAGCACTTAAGCGTAAGTATGCCAGAGTATCCCTCGGCGGTATGCACGACGAAGCAGAAATTCGCGGTCACAGAAAAACGTACGTTGGTGCTATGCCTGGAAGAATCGTTTCAGCTCTTATTAATGCTAAAGTTCAAAACCCCGTTATTGTTCTTGACGAGATCGATAAGATGGCACACGATTTCAAGGGTGATCCCACTTCCGCCCTGCTTGAGGTTCTTGATCCCGAACAAAACAAATTCTTCCGCGACAATTTTATGGAAATACCAATCGATCTTTCGGATGTTCTTTTTATAGCTACAGCCAACAGTTACTCTTCGATTCCGATGCCACTGCTTGACAGAATGGAAATAATCGAGCTTTCCACTTATACCGACACCGAGAAACTTGCAATAGCCAAAAACCACCTTGTACCCAAGCAGCTCAAAAGGAACGGTATGACAAAAAAGCAAATTCGAATCGCTGACAGTGCAATCATAGCACTTATAAAGAGTTATACAAAAGAGGCAGGAGTTCGTAATCTTGAACGAGAAATTGCATCTCTTATTCGTAAAGGTGCCAAGAAAATCGCGGAAAGCGATGTAAAATCCGTAACCATCAACGAAAAAAACATTTCCGAATTCCTTGGCAAGCCTAAGGTTATTAACGAGAAACTTGAAGATTCCGACCCCATTGGAACCGTAAACGGATTAGCATATACTCAAACCGGTGGTGATTTACTTAAGGTTGAGGTTGCAACCCTTAACGGAAGCGGAAAAATTGAGCTTACCGGCTCGCTTGGAGATGTTATGAAGGAATCTGCTAAAATCGCTCATTCTTATGTAAGGTCTATTGCCGAAAAATATCATATAGATCCTGATTTTCATAAAAATTCCGACATACATATTCATTTTCCCGAAGGAGCTATTCCCAAAGACGGTCCATCAGCAGGTGTAACTATGGTTACAGCCATGGTAAGTGCACTCGGAAATATTCCTGTCAAACGCGATGTTGCCATGACGGGAGAGATTACTCTGCGCGGCAAGGTTCTTGCAATCGGCGGTTTAAAAGAAAAAACGCTTGCAGCTTACAGATCGGGTATAAAAACCGTGCTTATTCCCGAAGACAATGTACGCGATCTCGACGAGGTAGACAGCGAGGCTCGCACAAATCTTAAATTTATCCCCTGTAAAACTGCCGATGATGTTCTCGCAAATGCACTTATGAGATAAATTAAGACAAAGGTTATAAAATGAAAATTAACATCAATAATGCTAATATATCACTGACAGTCGGTGCGCCATCTCAATTCCCAAGAGATGCGCGCCCACAGTTTGCTCTATCAGGTAGATCTAATGTTGGTAAAAGTTCTCTTATCAACACCCTTCTTGGGCGCAAATCACTCGCGAGAGTTTCCTCCTCTCCCGGAAAAACAATTACTATCAATTATTATGATATTGATAAAAAGATATTTTTGGTAGATCTTCCCGGTTATGGATACGCAAAGCGTTCAAAGGATTCCAAAAAGGTTTGGAGTTCTCTTACCGAAGCATTTTTTCTATCAAATCCATCTTTTGATGCCTTAAAGCTCGTAATTCAGCTTATAGATGTGCGCACAGGTCCCACAGAAGATGACATCATGATGATAAACTGGATGATTGACATGGATGTTCCGTTTATCGTTGTTGCAACAAAAACAGACAAGCTTTCCAAAAATCAGTTAAATGCAGCACTTCAAAAAATCAATGACGATTATTTTGCCGGAACAGGAATCGATATACTTCCTTTCTCATCCGTTACTCGCGTCGGCAAAGAAGAACTTTGGAGAAAAATTTTTGATTTAATTTCTTGATAAACAAATTTTCAAACCGAGGTGACTAATTTGGAAAATATTTCATACTATATACTTTCTGCCCTTGCCGTTCTTGTGATTCTCTCGATTCACGAATTTTCACACGGATATGCAGCGTACAAGCTCGGTGATAATACCGCGAAAAATTACGGCAGATTAACACTGAACCCATTAAAGCATCTTGATCCTTTTGGAGCGATCTGCATGATACTTTTCCATTTCGGATGGGCAAAACCGGTTCCTATCAATCCTCGTAATTTTAAAAATCCAAAAAGAGATTTTGCCATTGTTGCACTCGCCGGTCCTCTTTCTAATTTAATAATGGCATTTGTATCCGCTTTTATTTATCTTTTGCTCTTCGCTCTTCTTCGCGGTGTTAATTTTGCTGACAAAGAAATTCTTTTGAGCATCGCTCAAAACTCTTTGGATTTTATATTCATATTTCATTCGATCAATGTCGGTCTTGCGGTATTCAACCTCATTCCCGTCCCACCTCTTGACGGCTCAAGAATACTCAATGTGTTTTTGCCGCCTAAGGCTTATTTCGGTATAATGAAATACGAGCGAATTATTTATTTCGTTCTTATCGGTTGGCTTATACTTGGAGATTACGTCGCTTCGTTCCTTCTCTCCATTCCCACCGTTGCTTCAAACCCGATATTATCTATACTGGCTAATATTTTTGCGCTTTCGGATATGCTTTCAGCACTGTTTTCAAAAATATCCGATGCGATGTTTAACTTTTGGCAACTTTTCCCTTTTTTTAGATTATAATTTAGATTTATACTTTCAGTTACAACCGTTGATTTTGAGGTAACAATAATGATTGAACAAGTGACTTATCGCCTGGATCAATTCGAAGGCCCGCTTGATCTGCTTCTTTCTCTTATAACGAAAAACAAGGTAAGCATTACCGATATACCGATTGCCATGATTTGCGATCAGTATATGGAATATATTGATGAAGCACAGAAAATGGATCTCGATATTGCCAGTGATTTTATAGTTATGGCAAGCGAGCTTATGCTTATAAAAAGCAAAATGCTTCTGCCTCACGAAGAAGGCACAGAGAACGACCCAAGGCGCGAGATTGCCGACGCCCTTCTTTTATATCAGCAGGCGAAAATTGCTGCAAAAGAGCTTCGCCCGTTATATGACGAGTATTCGGGAAGATATACGAAAGGTACCGATGATATTCCGCCGGAAAAGGGATTGCCGCTAAATCTTGATACCGATTTATTAATAAAAGCACTCGGCTCGGTTATGAAAAGATTGCGCGTTATTAATTCCGAGAGAACCCCTAAAGAACTTGTTAACCCGCTTATAAAGCATAAGATAGTTTCGGTTGAGGAAAAAATAGAAGAAATTTGTGCACTTTTAGAGGAACGTGATGAAGCTTCTCTTTTCTTCCTTTTAAAAGATGCAGATTCTCGCTCCGAGCTTGTTGCAAGATTTATGGGAATTCTCGAGCTCATAAAACTCCGCCGCATTTTCATTACAACGGTTCACTATATCGAAGATGTTGCTGAATATGACGAAAACGGTTTAGAAATGAAATTCAAATTAAATCCCGATTACGTCCCCGGTGAGGACAACCTTGAGAGTGAATTTGACAAGGTAGCCCAAAACGACGAAGATGACGACAAAGAATCCGATTGAAAGGCAGAACATTTTAATGATTGACGAAACAAAAGAAATCGCCCAAAATAATGAAGCAGAACAAGGTTCGGAATCTATCGTTCCCGAAAGATCCATTGTTATTGAAGAGGCTATTGAAGCTATTCTCTTTGCCGCAGGTCATCCTATATCGTATGCAACGCTTGCACGCGTTTTTGAGATGACTCCGGCAGAGATCAGAGAAAAAGTTGCGGAATACTCAATTAACTATAATAATTCAGAACTGCCACGTGGTGTTCTTCTTTTAACATATTCCGATTCATGTCAGCTTTGCACCAAGCAGCATTACCTTGCTGAAATACGTGATGCACTCGGAATCAAAAAAAGCGGTACCCTTTCCTCCTCTGCGCTTGAAACGCTTGCAATCGTTGCCTACAATCAGCCTGTCACCAGGCTTTTTGTTGATACTTTGCGAAAAGTTGACTCATCCTATGCGATGAACAGTCTTATTGACCGCGGATTGATTGAATGTAAGGGACGCCTAGACGTTCCCGGCAGACCAATGCTTTACGGAACAACATCGGATTTTTTACGTGCATTTGGTCTTTCAAGTCTTGACTCATTACCAAAAACAACCGAAGAAATAATGGATACATTCGCGAAAGCAAAGCTTGGCGATGATAAAGATGAATTAAATGCCGATGAAACGGATACAATTACTACAAACGATAATGTCGAGGATTTAAACAATCCGGCTATCGTTGAAGAGGCTAAAGCCGATTCGGAAACCGAACTTGAGGAGCCGTCCGCCGAAGACGATATTATTGCGGATTTTTAATATATGTATTCGTTAATCATAACCGCTTTATTGTTTTTAGCACTTATTATTGCACTAATTCAAACAATCTCATTCAAATTTTGCATTACCAATGAGTTTGAGCTGGTTATTGATTATTCATTTTTTGCATTATATATTAAAAGCGATAAGAAAAAGCCGAAACGAAAATCTACGATTTCCAAAAAAGATATTTTTTTATCAGCCATACAACCACTGAAAACTCTTCTTCCTCGTTCCGATTTTTCAATCAATAATATATGTTTCTCTAAAAACAACCTTTCTATTACATCATATTCACATTTATGCGGTATAGCTTTTGCATGCCTTGCACCATTGTTTGCAGTTACGGAATCATACCCCGATTCTTTTAAAATAGTTCAAGCAAGTGACAAACCTCTGAAATTAGATTTTTATATTGAATGTAGACTTTATATCTTTATATTTGCCTCTTTGATTTTTCTTTTTGAAATTTTAAAAAGGAGAATTGATAAATGTCGGATAACAAAGTAAGCGATATAATTAAATCTTCACTTGAAGGAATCAAGAGCTTTACCGATATGGAATCTGTTATAGGAAATGCAATTCAAACGCCATCTGGGGTGACAGTTATTCCCGTCACACGAATAACCGTCGGATTTGCAGGGGGTGGAGTTGATTTCGGGTCAAAAAAGCTTAATCAAAATCAAAATTTCGGAAGCGGTAGCGGTAGCGGAATTGCAATAACACCTATTGCTTTTCTTACCGTTGATCGTGATTCGAACATAAATTTAATACACATAAATAACAATGCCGATCAAAGCGTTGAACGTATTACGTCGCTCATCGAACATGCACCGGAAATACTACAGAAGGCAAAAAGTGCATTAAAGGAATAAAAGCCACCTTTTTCTTTGAATATCCTATTCCACTATGCAGAAAATATGCATAGGAGGAAGTTATATGTTTGATAACAAAGAAAGAATTCTGGCTATTATAATCGTTCTATCTTTTATATTTTCTTTTTTCACAATCTATGTTTATTCAGAAGGAACACTCGGTCTAAGCGCAAAGGCTGCGACATTATACGAGCCTGAAACAAAACGTTTTTTATACAATAAAAACGAACACGCAAAGCTCCCTATGGCAAGCACTACAAAAATTATGACAGCACTCATAGCAATTGAATCTATTGAGCTTGATCAAAATGTTTGGGTTGACGATTCTGCTATTGGAATCGACGGCTCATCCATATATTTGGAAAGCGGAGAGTGTATGAGTGCCGAATCGCTGATTTATGCGCTTATGTTAAGCAGTGCAAATGATGCCGCTGTTGCTCTTGCTTGTGAAATTGCCGGAAGCGTTGATGCTTTCTCGAATCTAATGAACGAAAAAGCGGAGTCACTTGGACTTTCGGATACACATTTTGCCAATCCTCACGGACTTGACTCGTCAGATCATTACACATCTGCTCATGATTTAGCTATAATCACAGCAGAAGCGTTAAAGAATGCAAAGCTCTGTGAAATTTGTTCAACAAAAAGAAAAGAAATAGAAAGTTCGCATAAAACCCGTATTCTTGTTAACCACAACAAATTATTAAAACTTTACGATGGGTGCATAGGTGTAAAAACAGGATATACACAAAAGAGTGGACGTTCACTTGTCGGTGCGGCAAAAAGAGATGATCTTACCCTTATATCAGTAACTATTGATGCTCCGGATGATTGGAATGATCACAAAAAGCTCCTTGATTATGGTTTTTCCAACATTCATGCAAAATATCTTATTACCGATTCCGAGTTTCAAATCGAGTTTCCCATAGCAAACGGAGAAAAACAAAGCATAAAACTGGCATCTCAAGATGCAATAAAAATAATATATGATGGTATTTCACCCGCAATAGAAAAGAAAATATCTTTAAACAGCTACCTAATCGCTCCAATAACCGAGGGAGAATCTGTTGGCAGGATAATTTTTCTTGAAAACGGTAAAGAAATAGCATCAACAGATATAATCGCAAAAGAAACGGTTAGTGCCATTGAAAAGCAATCATTTTTCAAGAGATTAAAAAAGTAATTCATTGGAGAACTTTATGGAAAAAGTAAGACTTCAAAAATTTATAGCAGATTCGGGAATTATGTCACGCAGAGCAGCCGAAGCTCAAATTATTAACGGAAATGTTTCTGTGAATGGTCACGTTGCCGAAATCGGTATGAAAGTTGATCCTAAATCGGATATTGTTACCTATAAAGGAAAAAAGATTTCTTCCGAAAGGAAGGAATATACATATATAATGATGAATAAACCACGCGGTTATTTATCCAGCACAACGGATGATCGTGGAAGAAAGTGTGTAACCGATCTTCTCACTAACGTTAATGCGAGGATTTATCCTGTTGGACGCCTTGACCTTATTTCAGAAGGAATGCTTTTGCTTACGGACGACGGAGAGTTAAAAAACAGGCTTACTCACCCCAGCCATTCCCTGCCCAAGCTTTATCGTGTAAAGGTCGGTGGAGATGTATCTGAGGATCAATATAGGATTCTCACTTCAAAGCTTGAAATTGACGGATATGTCATAAAACCCGTCGATGTTGTTATTGCCGAGAAAGACGAAAGCGGAACTGTTTTGAAAATGACATTAGTAGAAGGACGAAACCGACAAATCAGAAAGATGTGCGAAATCGCAGGATTGAATGTAAAACGACTTTCAAGAGTATCGATTGGAAATTTAAAGCTTAACAATCTCCCTGTCGGAAAATGGAGATATCTCGACGAAGACGAGGTCGAATATCTATACAAAGCTACCAAAAAAGCAAAAGGATAATAATTATGTTTAAAATATCACCAATAAATGACATTGTTTTACAAAGAAAATATGCAAATATGTGTGGCACAGAATATCGCGATGGTTTTTTCGGATATGCGATGACCGATATTGACAGTGGTGATTTTATGGCGTTTTCCCAATTTGAAATTGATGAGAACGGCGGTTACATATCAGACCTCAAACCCAAAATCGGACTTGATGATTTTGAAGCAATGTTTATACTTGGTCGCGCCACAATGAATTTCATTGATCTTTGCGGTGCACACACCTGCCGTGCATCTAATTGTGCCGGAGATGAAAGGCTTATTCGTGCTATTGGATTTAAAGAAAATTCCGCTGGTGAGCTTTTTGTCGATATGAATGGAATGTTTGATGGAAAATGCAGCGGAGGTTGCAAATAAAAAATGAGGCTAGCTCATTAAGCTAACCCCAAAAAAGGAAAAGCGGATGTTCTTTACCAAAAGGTATTGAGCATCCGCTTGCTTT
>CAYRJG010000081.1:0-9974 GCA_964424525.1 uncultured Ruminococcus sp. | reverse complement strand
AAAGGATTGTGACTGTTCTTTTCTCCGGCAGGAACAGCGGTAAACTGCAAATCCCAAATAATATCTCTCAAAGTTATCTTCTTAGCATTATCTCTTGTTGAGCCTTCGGGAAACTTAAAATCAACACCTAAATCGCTTCTAAATCCAATATAGAAAACTCGTTTTCTTTCTTGTGCCACGCCATAATCCTTGGCGTTTACCAAAGTTACAGACACATCATATCCACATTCCTTGAACATAGAAATAATGTTTTGCACGGCTTCTGAATGTCTGTTCGCCAACATTCCGCTTACGTTTTCCGCAAGAAAGAATTTTGGATGTTTACTTTTCAATATTCTTATGTAATCGTAAAAGAGTTGACCCCTTGAGTCCTCAATCCCTCGTAAAGAACCTGCTTCAGACCAAGATTGACAAGGCGGACCACCGATAATTCCATCGATTTCATCAGGAAAATCGGCTTCTTCTATTTTTCTTATATCACCCTCTATAAGTCTTGTGTTTGGGTGATTGGCTTTGTAGGTTTGCCATATAGTAGGATCGTATTCGTTTGCAACGGGGATCTCAAATCCCGCGCGTTCAAAACCTAAATCAAGACCACCACAACCGCTAAATAAACTGATTAGTTTCATTTAAGACCTCACACTCGTTAAAATCGAAAATCTTTTACTTCATTATAACACAGAACTATGAATAAATCAAGTTGTTTTGCAGGATACAGCTTCCTTAAAAACACAATTTTAGGGAACAGGATAAGCGTAGAGGTAAAATTGCCATCACTACCGTGATTTTACCCTCTACTATGTATTTCGCGAAGTGGGAAACCCACCTTGCGAGAACGAAAAAAGCACGCCTTTTTAGCGTGCTTGGCACTCCCAGCGAGAATCGAACTCACAACTAACCCTTAGGAGGGGCTTATTATATCCATTTAACTATGGGAGCGTACTATTTAATTGTGATTTTTCGCTTGGGTGTACAAAGGGTGTACAAAACTGCGTTTGGTAAGTTTAGGACACAAAATCCTAGTAGTGTTTGAGGCTATCTTGATAAGGTTTTAGTCTATCCTTTCGGATATACTCACCCCTTAGGAGGGGTTATTATATATCTCCACCGTCGCATACTCGTTTTGATTCAACGCATTATAGTTTATCATATTAAAGAATAATTGTCAAGGGAAAATTCTTCTTTGCAAGATAAAACAGTAAGGTGATATAGTCAGAAAACGTATAAACATTGATAGATAATAACCGAGGATGGATGTCTTCGCCATACATAATTCATCACTTAGCGTATTCCTCATATCCCTTCATTATGCAATCTCTGCAAAGGGGCAGGGAAATATCATCGGGAACAGGTTTTTTACACAAAATACAGATATGAGCAGAAGCCTTAACGGTAACTCCATCGCCGCCGTCAATGAATTCTATGTCAGCGCCTTTAAAAAGACCGTACTTTTTTCTTAATTCCTTAGGAATTACAATTCTTCCAAGATCGTCTACCTTACGCATAGTGCCACTAATGCCTCCCAAAAACAAAAAGTGCGACAACCGAAGTCATCGCACCGAAAAACGCCAACTCCAATTGTTGCTACACAAAAACAAACGAAATGGATATTTCACCACAACAGCTTGCGGAATCGGCATTTTTGCCAAGTCAAAAGCCTGCTGTGATAAAATTTTAAAGAACCCCCTATAAAAATAGGGCGTTTATCCAAATCGTTTATTCATTTTTGTGTAGCAAATCAATTATACCACACCTCTAATTGTTTGTAAATAGAAATATTGAAAAAATATTTCCGTGGGCTTTGTTTGCTTGATGTATGGGCTGCTATGTTTCTGCTTTTGCCTTCTTATTTGCGAAAGGCTTTTTATAAACTCACAGAAGGTAGCGAAAAGCACTTACGGATATTGTTTTCCATAAGTGCCTTTGTGTTACACTCTTTTTTGATAAAATCAATCCTCAAGGAAGTATCCGCGGAAGTCATAGACCGCGCCGCCGTTTTTATATCGCGCTTTGAGAGCGCGGGAGAGGGTAGTGTCCTCGGGGATGTCCTCTACCTTGATGTTTGCGTTTTTATAGATAAAGCGGAATATCGACCTGCCGTTGCTCGGAACGGTAAGCGGCTGAAAGCGCTTTGAGAATTTTGCAATATTAGCATCCTCGCCCACAAGCTCAGAGAGCGTAGGATCGCAGAGCCAGGAGTAGCAGGAATAGCCCTTGTATTTGAATTCGGGAAAGTATTTTTTCACGAATTCGCGCCCCTCGGCAAGAGATGCATCAACCGCCTCGGGCGTAAGACCGCCACCTGCCGGAATGTGCAATTTTATTACATAGTCATCTCGGTAGAAAATCTTTTTCCACTCGCTCTTGTAAAGCGAGATCTTTTCGCGCTTTACAGTGCCCATTTTAGCATAAGGGTACCCCGTGTAGCATTTTTCGTCCTCTTCAACTATGCCAACGAAGGAATCTTCCTCGTTTTCGTGGTAGAGTGCTCCAAGGGCAAAGCCTACTTTGTCAAACTTCAACCCATAATCTGCGAGAGGGATGCGCTCACCCTTTGAGTTTTCAAAAACACTCACGTAACCGCCAAAGGTATCACCTACGTGAATTTGAAGCCTTCCGAGAGTGAAAAGCTTTCCGTCTATCGCAAGCTGATCCCAATCATAAAGATCATGGCGCGGCGGAAGGGCGTTATTTACCTTTGATCTGACGTTGCCCTCGGGAATTTTCATCATTCTGTCGATATGTTCCTGCGGAATATTTCGTTTCATAAGATTTTCATAGCAGTAATCCGCCATGCTCGCAAGCGCGAGTGCCGGGAGCATATCGTAGGGAAGCGAAGGCTCGCCCTCCTTTGGACGAGGCAAGGGAAAGGCCTTATATTCTTTTTTGAATTCGGCTCTGTCTTCATTCATTCTCGCAATCAAAAGAAGCGTGCGCGAGAGAATATCGTTTTTCTCAACAGCTGCCGCTGACTCGCAGTATACCTCTACAAGTCCGTCAAGTATTCCGTATCTTTTGTTTAAGCTCTCATAATATTCCGGCTTTGTGTATGGATTCCCGAGCTTTTCATATTCTTTCATTACACGGGGGTATTCGCGCGCCCACCTCTCGGGCAGGGATTCGCGCCCAAGGGCGGAAAGGTAATCCCTTAATTTAAGACTCATTGGTATAGCCCTCCTTCTAATTAATGATATTTTAACACTTTTTTTATATAATGTAAAGGGTTTATACTTGAAAATCAGAGCTATTTATGATAAAATGTCTACAAGCTGAAAGAAAAGAGGAAATGCTAATGCAGGATAAGCGAATAAAGGCGGTGCTTTTTGACCTTGACGGAACTCTCCTTCCGCAAAATCAGGATACCTATATAAAAACATATTTTGGAGCACTTGTGAAAAAGCTCGCACCTTACGGATATGACGGTAAAAGCCTTGTCGATTCAATATGGGTGGGCATGCGCGCTATGCTCTCAAATGACGGCACAAAGACTAATGAACAGATATTCTGGGATGCCTTTGTTAAGGTCTGCGGAGAGGGAATCCTCAAGCATTATCCCGTCTTTGAGGAGTTTTACAGATGCGATTTCGATAGAGAGGTGCGCTCCTCCTGCGGCTATAATCCCGACGCAAAGCGCGCTGTTGACTATATAAAGTCACGTGGACTCAGAGTTGCTCTTGCAACTAACCCCGTATTTCCCGCGGCGGCAACCGAGAGCAGAATTGCTTGGGCGGGACTTTCCCCGTCAGACTTCGAGCTTTATACAACCTATGAAAATTCGCATTATACTAAGCCCGTGTTAAATTATTACCTCGAAATATGCGAAAAACTCGCACTTTCTCCCGAAGAATGTCTTATGGTGGGAAACGACGTGGGTGACGATATGGTGGCAGGGAAGCTCGGAATGAAGCTCTTTCTCCTCACCGATAACCTTATAAATAAGGCGAATTCCGATATATCGGAATATCCGAACGGTACTTTCTCCGACTTAATAGAATATATTGACACTCTTTCTTGAAAGGAATTGAAAAATGAGCACGAATGGTAAGCTTTTTGAAAACGGTCACTTTTTTATCGGCTGTAACTGGTGGGCGTCCCACGCAGGAACAAATATGTGGCGTGATTGGAGCCCCGACGTTGTCGAAGACGATATCGCCCGTCTTGCCGAGGCAAAGATAGACGTTATGCGCGTCTTTCCTCTCTGGAGCGATTTTCAGCCGCTCCGTATGCACTGCGGTGCGGGTAACACACCTCGCGAGATGCGTATGCGCGAAGATCCGCTGCCCGAAACCGAGGCAGGAAGAGCCGGAATTGACGAGGTTATGGTCGAGCACTTTGAATTCCTTTGCGATACGGCGGAAAAATATAATGTTCGCCTCATTGTCGGGCTTGTCACAGGCTGGATGAGTGGAAGAATGCACGCGCCCGAAGCCTTTGCAGGGAAGAATCTTCTCTCCGATCCCGATGTCATCTTCTGGCAGGTTAAATTCGTTCGCTACATGGTAAGGCGATTCAAAAATAAGCCGGCTATTGCCGCGTGGGACCTCGGAAACGAGTGTAACTGCCTTGATTTTGATATTTCCCGAGCGCAGGCGGCTAATTGGGCGGCACTTATCACCAACACTATCAAGGCAGAGGACCCGACACGACTTGTAATCTCCGGACTTCACGGCTCTCTTCCTCAGGATAATATAACATGGAACTCGCGTGACCTCGGTGAGATACTCGACGTGCTTTGCACTCACCCATATCCGCTTTTCACACCGCATTGTAATACCGATCCGCTTAACGAGATGAAATCTATCCTTCACTCTACCGCGGAGTCTGTTCTTTATGCCTCGACGAGTGGCATTCCTTGCTTCATTGAGGAAATAGGAACTCTCGGTCCGATGATATCAAGCGAAGAGATTGCGGCAGACTATATCCGTGCCGCCGAATTTTCCGCTTGGGCGCATAGCCTTTCGGGCTTTGTATGGTGGTGCGCAAATGAGCAGAAGCACTTGACTCACACCCCCTACGATTGGGATACCGTTGAGCGCGAGCTTGGATTTTTCAGATGCGATAAAACCGCAAAGCCGGTGCTTTGTGCGATGAGTGATTTTTCTAATTTTGTAGAGAATTTTGAACACGGGGTATTGCCCGAGCGCATTACAGATGCCGTTGTCGTTCTCACAAAGGAGCAGGACACCTGGGCAAATGCCTACGGCACTTTTCTTCTCGCAAAGCAGGCAGGGCTTGACGTCACCTTTACATGGTGCGAGGAAAAGCTACCCGAATCAAATGTCTATATTATGCCCGGCGTATGCGGTACAGCACCGATAACCCTTCATAAATACGAGGAGCTTTTTGACAGAGTGCGCGAAGGCGCAACCCTTGTTATCTCGCTTGACACGGCACTCCTTTCGCCCTTCCGTGAGTACACGGGACTTGAGGTGCAGACGCGCTCTATGCGGACATCTCCCGATACGGTGGCTTTACCAAGCGGTGAGAAGCTTCCGTTTGATTCCTCATTCAAGCTTGTAACAAAGAGCGTTGGCGCAAAGGTGCTTCTCGCTTCGGATGATGGAAATCCTGCCGTCACCGAGTACCCCTTCGGTTGTGGCAGAGTCTGCTTTATTTCCTCGCCGATAGAGTACAGATGTGCTACACGCCCCGGCACTGCGACGGGTGAACGTGCAATTCCTTATTACAAGGTTTACGAGCTTCTGCACCTCAAAAACAGTGAAAAGGTAGCCACCTCATCCTCTCCCTACGTTTGCCTTACAGAGCATCCTCTCTGCGAGGGACACAGGCTTATCACGGTGCTTAACCACCGCCCCGAGTCTATTGATGTCACGGTAACGCTTAAGGATGGCTATAAGCTTATTAAATCCTTTGACGTTTTTGAGAAGGTTGACGTGAAGAAAACCAAAGACGGTGCCACAGTAAAGCTTTCCGCAAATATGTGCGTTGTGCTTAAGGTAGCAAAATAAATCTCGGTCGGCGTTTAGAATTTGAAAAGCTAACCCGATAAAAAGACGAGGATGCAAAAACAGCATCTTCGTCTTTTTTTCATAATTTCGTATTTGGTTCGCCTGAGATTTAATATTATTTCATAGCCTAAAATAAAGTGTAAAATCCAACGGGAGGAGTGGCGGAGAGCCGTCATTTACACTTTATGAGCTTCCGGGTAGCTATACTTGAATTTTTCGATGCCGATATGACCACGCCGACAAGCTACGGATGGTTTCACCTTCTGTTTTTGGCTTTGGCTATCGCACTATGCGTTCTTCTTTGTATCAAATACAGAGATGCGGAGGATAAAACAGTCCGTAAGATAATTTTTATAGGCTGGGTAATAATGGCTGTGCTTGAAATATATAAGCAGCTTAATTACAGTATAAATTATTCCGATACTGCAATAACCCGGGATTACCAATGGTACGCATTTCCGTATCAGTTCTGTTCAACACCGCTATACGCCCTTCCACTTGTCGTGTTTCTTCATTCGGGAAAGGTGCGTGATGCGGTTATATCCTTCCTTGGGTTCTTCTCGCTCTTTGCGGGGGGCGTGTTCTTCTATCCGAATGACGTGTTTATCCCGACTATCGGAATGAATATTCAAACTATGGCGCATCACGGAATGCAGATAGTTATGGGTGTGTTCATTATTGCCCACGAGAGAAAAAGGCTTAATATCAAATTTTTCCTTCTCGGTAACGCAAATTTCCTGTTTCCTCATAGTATATCTTTTAACCGAGAACAGGCGAATAAAAACGGTTCATATATGTACCCGTGTAGCAATTTTAGTCTTTACTTTGGTATTAACCTGTGCCGTTTTAGGTGAGGGTGCCGATGCGCTCAGCATCGTTTCAATGCTTTATTTTGCAAATCTTGCGCTCAATATAATTTTCTCCTTCCTTGTTTAGGAAAAAAAGAATACTTTTCAGTCTTGGGCTTATCTCCTTTATATGCTGTGATTTTTTGTGGGAATGAGTATGATAGGAACTATATACCGGTTGGATATGGCGCACTTATGGCTTTCTTTACCTCGCCGCCCTTTAACGTTGTATGGCTCTTTTACGTTCCTGCCCAAACTCTCCTTGTTCTTTCCGCTGCGTGATACAAAAAGAGGGAAAAGTACTCCGCTTTGGTGTAAAATTCTCCTATACTCATAGGAAGAACCTCTTCTTCCCGTGTTCTTTATATGTATATAGGAGATGACACGATGGTATCCCTCACCACTCTCAGTAATGATACGACAGAGATATCGGCTCGTTTTGAAAGACTTCCCGCATATTCTTATCACTATGCTATTTTCCGTCCGTCATTTGGGATTGAGTAATAGTAAAAAATAATTTCAAATTTAAAAAACTGTAAAAATTAAGTAGACCGATTGCATAAAGAAAACCACCCGACCTCTTTCCGTATTAAGGCAGGTATCGGGTGACTTTTTATATATCAGGAAATACTTTACTTGACAAAAGACAGCTAACGCGGTAAAATATAAAAAAAGAAAAGTCGAGAGGGATTTTTTTATGCTAAGACTTGATGCGGAAAAAATATATACTGCGGCTATAAGAGAATCACTGCCGGATGAGGCTGTGCGCCGCGCGCTCTCCGAGCTTCCGACCTATTCGGGCAGGCTCATACTCGTTTCAATAGGCAAAGCGGCATGGCAGATGGCATACGCGGCACAC
The DNA here is from genome assembly GCA_964424525.1 of uncultured Ruminococcus sp. Classification (GTDB taxonomy): domain Bacteria; phylum Bacillota; class Clostridia; order Oscillospirales; family CAG-272; genus UBA1740. The sequence continues at coordinate 2,298 of CAYRJG010000081.1, read as the reverse complement.
GCCATTCTGGGCAAAAAAATTGACACGGGTATAGTTATAACCAAATATAAGCACTCAAAAGGGGCACTTTCACGGCTTGAAATATATGAAGCAGCACATCCCGTGCCCGATGAGGAAGGGCTTTTTGCAACTCGCCGTGCGCTTGAAATTACCGAGGGGCTTTCGTCGGATGACCTCGTTTTATTTCTTATATCGGGCGGCGGCTCGGCACTTTTTGAGGATATCTCATTTCCGCTTTCCGAGCTTTCATCGCTTACCTCGGCACTTCTTTCCTCGGGCGCATCAATAGAGGAGATAAACACGGTGCGTAAGCACCTGTCAAACGTCAAGGGCGGAAGATTTGCCGAGCATTGTGCCCCTGCAAGAATATTTGCCGTAGTTCTCTCGGATATAATCGGCTCACCGCTTGATATGATAGCTTCAGGCCCTGCGTGTGCCGACAGCACGACGGCAGAGGATGCGCTCGGCGTTATAAATAAGTACTCAATTAAGATATCGGATAGCCTTCTTGAGCTAATAAAAAGGGAAACTCCGAAGGCGGTGAATAATTCCGTGCATATCGTTTCGGGCAGTGTTTCCGAGCTTTGTATAAGCGCCCACCGCGTGGCGGAGTCACTCGGATATGAGAGCAACATACTCACGGATTCGCTCGATTGTGAGGCGCGCGAGGCAGGGGCATTTCTCGGCTCGATAGCTCGCACTCACGCAAATGACGGAAAAAAGCTTGCATTTATTGCAGGCGGTGAAACCGTAGTTCACCTTAAAGGTCACGGAAAGGGCGGCAGAAATCAGGAGATAGCACTTTCTGCGGCTCGGTATATCGAGAACATTCCGTCCGTTGCGGTTTTCTCTGTCGGCTCTGACGGAACCGACGGACCTACCGATGCCGCAGGCGGCTATGCCGACGGATGCACAAAAACGAAAATCGAGTCAAGCGGCAACACGCTTATCTCCTATCTTGATAATAACGATGCTTATAATGCGCTCTTGGTTTCCGACGGACTTATATTCACGGGTGCTACCGGCACTAACGTCAATGACGTGGCAGTAGTTCTCATAAATCCCGAAAAAGGTTAAAATTATATAATTCTGCCCCTATTTTACCGTAAATGTTTGTATTTTGCTGTTTTAGACGAGAATAACGGAGCGTGCTTTTTCGTGGAAAAAGCACCAAAAAGGTAATAAAAAGCAAAAACATATCGACTTATTAAAGCAGAGCAGTACAAAGCAAGAGCCGCATCAATTTGATGCGGCTCTTGAATTTTATATCAATTTGTCTTTTGGTTCTTTTGGACTCCAAAAGAACATTTCTTCTCTTTGCGTTATTTTGTCTGTCTTTTTTCCATTCTGCGCCAGGAGATAAATCCGTAAATATCATTAATAAGGAACATCACAAAGCAGAATATCATCGGCAGATATGCAAAGCTCTCAATAGTTGCAAGAATCCAAAGAATTATCAGCACAATATCGTTTGCCGCATAAGCGAGTGCATAGTAGGGAATTCTCAGGAATGTAAGACCTGCGGCAAAAAAACTCGTTGTTACCGAGATAACGCTGAACACGAGATTAGCCGTTTCAAGTGCCGAAAGAATGAAATAAAATGCAACCGTTACGGCTATTGTCAAAAGAGAGAGCAGTAGCCAAGCGCGCCAAGTCAACGGTGCTCGTACCTTTACCTCATCCCCCTTGCCGTATGGGTTTTTCAGCCATGCAATAAGAGAGAAAAGAGCCGCCGGTGCGGACATAAAAAGATAGGTTATCATCTCACCCCAATAAGAAAATCTTATTGAAACTATTCCGTAAAGCACGGCAAATATTATTATAAGGAATTGCCCGAAAGCCATACCCCGTGCGATAAAAATCAAAGAGGTTACTCCAATTAAAGAAGCAAAAAGCGAAAGCAGGTCGGGTTCGGGTGAGAGAAGAAAGGATAAGGTCACCACAAAAAGCGAGCAAATCCAAAGTATAAGCTCAAAGCGAGTAAGGAGGGAGAAGGGATTTTTAATCTTCATTCGAAATCTCCGGGAAATAAATTTAAAACTCTGAATCAAGAAAGTAAGGGTATTTGCCGTATCTTCTAAAGACCTAATGACACGGTAAATACCCTTTGGTATTTTGCTACCCGGCGGCAGCTATGTAATTATCTGTTAAGGATAAGCTTTGTAAGCTCAACGGGGGGAACTATCTCCTTGCCCTTGTAAACTCTCATATTGCCCGAGGCAATCTCGTCGATAAGAATAACCTCACCACCGTTGTAACCGAACTCAAAATTGATATCCCAAAGGTCAAGACCGATAG
>CAYRJG010000080.1:0-10057 GCA_964424525.1 uncultured Ruminococcus sp. | reverse complement strand
GGTGAATTTTTGAATGAATTCCGTGTTTTTGAGGATTATCCCAATTTGCACGATGCTTGGGAGTTTGAGGAATATATGGAAATTAAGCCGTATATTCTTGATACGGCAGATTCGGTTGTTCCTATTGTTGACGGTGAGCGAGCAGGCTTTGAAATAACTATTTCCTATAAAAGCTCTACAATAAGAGAAAAAATATGGTTCTATTCAAAATCTTCAAGAATTGATCTGGAAATGAATATTGATTGGTTTGAGAAGATGAACACCTTGAAACTCGTATTCCCGACTTCAATACTCACAGAAAAAATAAATTGTGATATACAGTTTGGACATATTGAACGCGCAACTCATAAAAACACCGATTGGGATAAGGCAAAATTCGAAATTTGCGCGCAAAAATGGGTAGACATTTCCGAATACGGCTACGGTGTATCGATTTTAAGCGACAGTAAATACGGTTACAGCGCTGAAGGTGGCAGAATAAGCCTTACCTGTCTAAAATGTCCAACCTTTCCGAATCCTTCGGCTGATGTAGGTAAGCATGTCTTTTCATACGCCCTTTTGCCTCATGGCGGTGATTTACGTGAGGCTGGCGTGATTCGCGAAGCGCATAGCTTTAATCGCCCAATGCAAGCTTTGCAAATCGATAAGCAGAACGGAAAGTATGCATCCGAGTTTTCTCTTGTAAGCGTGGATAACCCTGCAATAATAATTGAAACTGTCAAGCCGGCAGAAAACGGAGAGGGTATTATAGTCCGCCTTTACGAAAGCTTTGGTAGCACGGCAAAGGCTAAAATAAATGTCCCACGCGGATTTAAAAAGGCAACTCTTACCAATCTTATAGAGCGTAATATTGAATCGCTTGACATCACAGACGGTAAGCTTGATATCTTGGCTCATCCGTTTGAGATAGTGACCCTGCGATTCGAAAAATAATTCTTATGTGAGGAGAAAATTATGAAGCTTTGTACCACTACAAAAGATTTTGCATATTATTACGATAACGATATCGACAGAATAAAGGAAATTAAGCGCGCAGGCTTTAAATATATAGATTATTCCATGATATCAAACGAAGCGGCAGCATATATGCATTCGAATTGGCGAGATGACGTAAAAAGACTTAAAGAGGCGGCAGAAGCGATAGGGGTGGAATTTGTGCAGATGCACTCTCCCGAATTTGAAACTCTGGAAACGCTTGATCCAAATGAAAATTGGGATGAAAAGCTAGCGCAAACTTTGCGTACCATAGAAATTGCTGGTGAGTTAGGAATAAAATCTACCGTTGTGCACGCGGGAATCAAGCGTTATACCGATTGGGAAGAAACGAAGCGGCTCAATAAAGAATTTTATCAGCTTTTGCTTCCAACAATGGAAAAGTCGGGAGTCAATGTACTCGTTGAAAATGTTGGAAAGGCTGACAATACAGGAAGATGTTTTTTGAATAGCGGTGACAGAGTCAGAGAGTTTGTTGAATACTTCAATCATCCGCTTCTTCATGCCTGCTGGGATATCGGTCACGGAAATGCTATAGGCGGGCAGTGCGAAGAAATGAAAAAAGTCGGTGAACATATCTATGCTATCCACTATAATGATAACTGGGGCGGCAACGATTCTCATACCATTCCGTTTCTCGGAACGGGTGAGCATACAGAAATTCTACGTACTCTCATAGATATAGGCTTCAAAGGTCCTCTCACGTTTGAAGCAGTATTTGTATCATTCCCCGGCCTTGTTGATTTTGATAAAAAGGTCGGCAGGGAAAGGGGCTCTATAGAAATAAGGCGTGCATACGAAAGAGTGCTTTTCGAAACCGGAAAATATATGCTTGAGTCATTTGGTATTTATGAGGAATAAGAAATGAAGAAATATGATCTAATAGCCTTTGACCTGGACGGAACGCTCTCTGACCCGTCGCGCGGATTTATCGAGGGTTGTAAATATGCCTTTTATAAAATGGGTATGGAGTGTGAGGATGATGAAAGTCTTAAGCGATTTATCGGTCCGGCACTCTTTAACGAATGGCAGATATGCTACGGACTTTCACCCGATGAGGCGAGGCGTGCTGTGATGTATTTTAGGGAATACTATTCGGTTTATGGATGGTGGAATAACGAAATATATCCGGGTGTTAAAGAGATGCTGCAGGAATTAAAAGCGAGAGGGAAAAAGATCGTTCTTTCAACCTCGAAGCCCGAGGTTTTTGCGAGAAACATACTCGAAAAATTTAGTTTAACAAAATATTTTGACTTTATCGGTGCTGCTACATCCGACCTTAATCGTGAGAGAAAATGGGAGGTGTTGGCATATGCACTTGAGGGTGTGGGCGCAGATGACCTCTCTCGTTGCATCATCGTCGGTGACCGAAAATACGATGCGGAAGGTGCCCAAAGGTGCGGAATCGATTCGCTTGGTGTTCTTTACGGTCACGGCTCCGAAAAAGAGCTTCAAGAGGCAGGATTTGATTATATTTGCAAAACCTGCGAGGATGTTTTGCAAATTCTTGTTTGATTTTTTTGCTAACTAATAATAAAAATAAGCACAATCCGATTTTATGAGCAATAATCGGTATTGTGCTTATTTTTGTAATTATGTCTGATAAATCACTTTTCTTCGAAGTGGTACATAACGCTTGTAAAGTCCTCAGGCTTGAATGCAGGTGCGATTCCCACGTTCATAAGAGTTGCGCCCTCAAGAATTACGCCAAGCTCGGGAACGAAATATTTCTTTTTGGGATCAAGACCTGCCATGCGCACTCTGTGTGCACCTTTTCCGAATTTGTTAAGGCGTCTGTAGCAAACAAGAAATGCATTCTTCTTATCCTTTGAAACGACAGCTTCGGAGAAGAAGTTCGAATTATGAGGATTGTCTATTCTGTAAAGGTCACCGTTAATAACGAGATCTTCTATCACTCTGTAATCGGCGATCTGTTTCTTTACCATCTCTCTGTCCTCATCGGTAAACACAGTCGTGTCAAGCTCGTAACCGGTTGCACCGAGATGAGCAATATCTGCTCTTACGTCGAAGGATGTAATTCTGTGAACCTGATGGTTAGGAGATTCCGAGATGTGGCAGCTCATAGCCGAGAGGGGATAGATAAAGGATGTGCCGTACTGAATAAAGGTTCTGTCCTCTGCATCCGAGTTGTCCGATGTCCATATCTGCGGGAAGTAATAGAGAATACCGGGATCGAATCTCGCACCGCCGGAAGCGCATCCCTCAAAGAATACCTCGGGGTTTCCGTTTATTATTCTTTCACAGATGTCATAAAGACCGAGAGCATATCTGTGCGCGGTTTCCGCCTGGCGCTCTGGCTCTCTGCCAAATGAATAGAATTCGGTCATATTTCTGTTGAAATCCCACTTAACGTAGTCAATTTCGTTTTCGCGGATGATCTTGTTGACCGAGTTAACTATGTAATCGCGAACGTCCTGTCGCGTCAAGTCCATCATATATTGGAATCTGCCGCGACATCTTTCTCTTCCGGGAGCACCGATTGCATAATCGGGATGAGCGCGGAATATATCCGAGTCATCACTTATCATTTCGGGCTCAAACCAAAGTCCGAATTTCATTCCCTTTGAGTGAACGTAATCAATAATTCCTTTAAGACCGCCGGGGAGCTTTTCTTCGTTTACAAACCAGTCGCCAAGTCCGCTTGTTGCATCCTCGCGCTTTCCAAACCATCCGTCATCAAGAACGAGCGTGTCGATTCCCGTGCCCTCAACCGCATCTGCTATTGCGCAAAGCTTTTCGTAAGTAAACTTGAAATAGGTTGCTTCCCAGTTGTTTATGAGAATGGGGCGTGATTTTTTTACAAATCTAGGATTTATAAGGTGATTTCTGTATGCATCGTGGAAGGCGCGGCTCATTCCGCCAAGTCCTTCGCTTGAGAATGCAATTGTAACCTCGGGAGTTTCAAATTCTTCGCCCGCCTCAAGAATCCACGAGAAATCATAATCATTTATACCACCGGTTACCAGCGGTTGTCCGTAATGAAGATTGTCTGCTACAAGCGCAAAGGATGACGAATATATAAGGTTAAATCCGTACACTTCACCGTGCGTTTCCGTAGCATCCGGAGTCATAACGGCGATAAATGGGTTTTGCGTGGCAGAGGATGAGCCTCTTTTAGAATCTACGCGCGTAACAGAGCGACGGAGCGGAGTTCTTTCTTGAAGTCTTTCTGCTGCCCACGTTCCGTAGAGTGAGAGAACATCGTAGTCACCGTCGGGCAATGTCATAGTGAAAGAGAACGCTCTGTTAAGCACCACTCTCGTTTTTGCATTGTTTTTATATACTATTCTTCTTGAAATAACGTTGCAGTCATCATAAACTGTGTAGTAAAGATCTGCACCAAAATCCGATACTTTGTCATAAAGATGGAGAACAAGCGTTTCACCGCCTCGCATTGAGGGCATTCCTTTGATTGCGGGCTTTTCTTCCAAGATATCATATCCGTCATAGAGAAGATCCGAGAGTCTGTCACCGCTTGCGTTAGTAACCTTAACACAACTTTCTCTGTAATCTCCCGTACCAAAGAAGGAGAGCTCCGAGCCCATTTGAATGTATGAGCAGATAGGTGTATCCTTTTGAAATAGTCCGGGGACGGTAGCATCGGAAGTTCCGTTGGATGGTTTTCTTGTGTAAAGAAGAAAATCGTGGGGGATTTTGTTTCCGTAGTAAAGATGCTCGGCATAACCGAAATTGTTGATATAAAAGGCGTATGTCGTGTCTTTTCCGTCAAGGTAAAAGGTTTTTGTTGTCTTGTCAAAACTGATAGCCATAATAACTCCCTTCGCCGAAATGCGGCATTTAAAAGTATAGTATCATATTTAAATTATACATTAAAAAAAATAGAAGGTCAATGACTTTTATGAGCATATTTAAATTAAATAGTAAGAAAAATAATCAATTATGCCGACTTGTGCTGTTGACAAGCTATTTTTCGTGTGTTAAAATTAATATCGAAAATAATATAAATACAGAGGAATGAATTATGGTTGACAATAAATACCTGCTTGAAAGCACCGATGACTGTTCGGATAGAAGTGCCGAAATAGAAGCTAATCTTGCCGAATACGGAACTTGTGTACTGGGATCAGGCGATTTTTACGTAAGCGGAATCAAAATGCCTGCCGGTTCGAGTCTTATCGGACTTGGCAGAATTTCAAGAATAATTCTTATGCCAGAGATTGAGTGCGGTGCGGCAGTAGCTATGTCATCATATACACTTGTTCGCGATCTCTTTATCGTGGGTGCTCCGTCAGATATTGAGCGCCCCGAGAGTGTTGGTACTCGCCACGGCATTACCTTTATAGGTACCGCAACCGAAACCGATTATTCGGGGCAACTAAAAAATTCCGTAATTTCGGGATGTCATATCCGTTCATTCACAGGCGGAGGAATCACCTGCACAGATACAGGTTATAGCACAAGTGCATCTATTACCGCCTCGAACTGCCATATTATGAACTGCGGAGCAGGAATCAACATCACTCATTTCAGTGAGTATCACGAGTTTACCAATATTCTTTCTTCTCAAAATCTCTATGGTTGTATTAATAACGGCGGTAATAACGTATTTTGTAATTGCGGTTTTGACTCAAATACCACCGCATTTCTTATCGATAACTCAAAAGGTCAGTCCATTAACGATTCTCACGGATCTGCTGTAGGATGCACGTTCAATCATTCGGGCAAAAACGAGGGCATCGGTATACAAATTCTAGGTGCAAAGAACGGTTACGTTTTTTCGGGGTGTCAGATATTCTATTCCAAAATTGTGCTTGATAACGCGGCGGGTGTTATTCTTAACGGCACCAATTTTGGCAGAGCAGAGGATATCATTGTCCGCGGTGGAGGAACTGTTCTTCTTTCAAACTGCGTTTTTGGCACAGCTCCGGTAGTCGATATAACAGATAACGAATTTGTTAGATTTTCAAATTGCTATCTCCGTTCGGGCGAGGAAATAGACATATAAACGAAACGAGGGTAGCTCAAGTACAAAAAACTTGAGCTACCCTCGAATGCGTTAAGGGAATAGGGGATTTATTGAGGAAGTTCAAAAGGAGGGAAGGGAATCTTGCCCTCGTAGTTCTGAAATTTTGTTCCCGCGGGGTTGGATACGACCTTCAATGATTTTGTAACAACAACCTTATTTTTGTTTGCATCACCGTTTTCAAGAACGTCTTTGGTAATATCTTCATATCCGTCAAAGTTCGCGGTATAAGCACCGATAATAGCGCCGTCCGGAGCAGTCATATTTTCTATAACTACGTTCTGCGGATAGTATACGGTGTATCCGAAATCGTGGTTTACCCACGAACCGAGGAAGAGCGAAAGTCTTTGCTTGTCGGTGTTCATCATCTTGATGTTTTTGAGATAGTAGTCACCGCAGAAGGTACTACCGTAGTCGGAGCGAAGATTGAATATGAAATGATCCCATATCTCGGTATCCTCAACTATTACCTTACCGAATCCGATAGTGTTTATATGCTCCATTACACAATTTTTGATTAAAAGATTATGTACTTGGCAGTGTGCATCGAATCTTGCAACCGTGCAGTTCTGCATAACCATATTGCGGCAGTAATTCGTTCCCATAAGTCCCTGAGAGATAAGCTTTCCGTTCTCGTCAAAGAGATTGGTTTGGTAAACGCCGTCGTAAACGATATTGTTGCAATGATCGGCTGTAAGCTCGTACGAGCCGATAAGTATCTTCATCATACTGCCGTCTGCGCGCGGTTTGTCAAAATACATACCTCTGTGGCATTGAATAACGCAATCCTTGATAAGCACGTTATTGCAGTATGTGGTGTTGAAAAATCCACCGTATGCAGAGCGATAGTCCTTAACTTGAACGAGCGAGTGCTTTACGTTCTTTACCGTAGTATTTGAGCGCCTTACCGATATGTTTCTGTTGGTTGAAAGATATCTGTCGCAGTTTATCTCGTTTGCAAGAGTTTGAAAATCGCCGCCTTGTATGGTAATCGGTTCTTCATCCGAAGGTATAGCAAAGCACCTCGTTACGGTAGGATAGTCCCATATAACGGGAGTTGATGGATCAATGTTTCCGTCTTTGTCAACGAGAATAACCTCGGATTGTGCTGCTCCGTTGTTTGCATTTCCACCGTATCTTATATAGTGCTTTATTGTATTGCATTCGATGTGAACAAGGCAGGGAACACCGGGAGCTTTGCTGATTTTTGTATCTCCGATCTTTACCGCATCAAGCTCCATATCGAATCTTTCCTTCGAGGGAAGAACAGTGAAAAGGCAGGTGTGCTGGCAGGGGTGACCGTTATAATTTATCTCGCGGTCGTCAATAATGAATTTCGCACCGGTCCAGTCGGTGTCCGTCATAATCGGAATAGTTACATCGTGAGGTGGGATATAATATGTCTTTCCTTCATCTGCAGAAACACGGAATCCCTTTTCGTTTGCATCTGTATGCGCTTTGAGTATCGCCTCGTGATCGTCTGCAACTCCGTCGCCTAACGCGCCGTATTCGCTGTAATAAACTATTTTCTTTTCCATTTTTTTGTTCTCCATTTGAAAAAGTTAGTTGTAGTCAAGCCTACAAATTCATTTTAGCATAAAGAAACTTCGAAATCAATAGAAATAATCAAAAAATCCTTGCAAAATAACGGGATTTTGCAAGGATTTTTTGATTATTTTATAGTTTCTACTTTTATAGTATTTGTGTTTCCGGATTTTCCGTTTATATCGCCACCGGTAAGAACAACAGTATCTCCCTTTTGGAGCTTAAATAATTTTTTAGCCTGTGTGAGTGCGTGATAGAACACAACCTCGGAGGAGGGAAATTCATCTGCAAGCGCGGGGGTAACGCCCCAAGAAAGATTGAGCTTTCTTAGCACTTTCTCGTTAGTTGTCATACCGATAATATCAGAGGGGGAACGGAAGCGGCTTACCATTCGAGCTGTTTGTCCGCTTTTTGAGCTTACTACGATGCATTTAGCACCTACGTCAACCGCCATAGCACAGGTTGCATGGGATACTGCGTCAAGAATATTTCTGATATTGAAATCTGTCGAGAGGAACCAATGCTTATAGTCGATTCCACTCTCGGTAAATTCGGCAATCTCTGCCATATTCTTTACCGCCTCAACAGGGTATTTTCCTGCTGCCGTTTCTCCGGAAAGCATAACCGCTGATGATCCGTCATATACCGCGTTTGCAACGTCGGATATCTCTGCTCTTGTGGGGCGCGGATTCGTTATCATCGATTCAAGCATTTCCGTCGCAGTAATAACTCTTTTTCCGAGTAGTCTGCATTTTTTGATAAGATATTTCTGTATAGAGGGAACTTCCATAAAAGGTATCTCGACTCCGAGATCGCCTCTGGCAACCATAATGCCGTCTGCTACGTTGCAAATTTCGTCAATGTTTTCAACGCCTGCGCGATTTTCTATCTTTGCGATAATGTCTATTTCCTCACCACCGTTTTCGTCAAGGAAATTGCGTATCGCGCGTATATCTGCCTCGCAGGAAACAAATGAAGCAGCAACAAAATCAACATCATTTTCTATTCCAAAAAGAAGGTCTGCCTTATCCTGTTCACCAAGATATTCACCGTGCATTACCTTGTTGGGGAAATTCATACTCTTTCTGTCTGAAAGATCGCCACCGGCAATAACGGTACATTCGATATTTGTACCTTCTATTTTTTTAACTTCAAAAATAACAAGCCCATTGTTAACAAGTATTCTGTCACCAATAGAAAGTTCATCCGGCAGATTCTTATAAGACACAGAAACCTGCTTCTCGTCACCGATAACGTCATCTGTGGTGAAAATGAATTTGTCCCCGTCCGAGAGGGTAACTCGCTTATCCTTAAAGGTTTTTATTCTGTATTCAGGCCCCTTTGTGTCAAGCATTATGGGAATAGGCAGGGAAAGCTTTTCGCGAACTCTCTTTATGAGATCTATTTTTTCCTTGTGCTCCTCGTGAGTGCCGTGAGAAAAGTTTAATCTTGCAACGTTCATTCCCGCGCGGCACATTTCGGTAAGAGTTTTTTCATTATCCGATGCAGGGCCGATAGTGCATATAATTTTTGTTTTACGCATTTGTATCAGTTCTCTTCTTTGTTTTTAGTTTCCGGATTTGTTGCCTTGTTAAGAAGGTATACGCTAAGTATTATAATCGCCGTTACGATAAATATACCAATCATTCCAAGACCAAAGTACTTTATAGCATTCCAAAGACCGGACGTCCAAAAGTTTTCAAATATATCACTTTGAATCATAGTTATATCTCCTTAATTATGCAAAAAAGTTGAGTATAAGTCCGCCCGCGATAACCGAGGCTATCTGACCTGAAACGTTGATACCTACGGTATGCATAAGCAGGAAGTTTGAGGGATCTTCCTCAAGTCCCATTTTATGTACAACACGGCTTGACATCGGGAATGCCGAAATACCGGCCGCACCGATCATGGGATTGATCTTCTTTTTGGAGAAAAGGTTGATAAGCTTTGCAAACATAACGCCGCCGATAGTGTCAAATACGAATGCGAAAAGACCGAGCGCGATTATGAGAAGCGTAGTCCAGTTAAGGAACTTGTCAGCAGTCATCTGAACCGAAACGGTGATACCGAGGAATATAGTTATAAGGTTTGCAAGAACCTTTTGCGCGGTTTCGGAGAGCGAATCAAGAACACCGCACGCACGGATAAGATTTCCGAACATAAGGAATCCAACAAGCGCAACCGACTGGGGTGCGAAAATTCCCGCAACAACTGTAACGATAATGGGGAAGAGTATTTTTGTGATTTTTCTTACAGGCTTTCCTGTGTAGTCCATTTTTATCTGGCGCTCTTTCTTTGTGGTAACCAGCTTGATAACGGGGGGCTGAATAACAGGAACAAGAGCCATGTAAGAATAGGCGGCAACCATTATTGCACCCGTGATATCAGAATCTGCACCGAGAAGCGTGTTTGCCACGAAGATTGCGGTGGGGCCGTCTGCCGCAACGATGATACCGATAGAAGCAGCCTCCTCAAGCGGGAAGAAAAAGCTTGCAAGTATCATGGTAATAA
>CAYRJG010000079.1:0-10182 GCA_964424525.1 uncultured Ruminococcus sp. | reverse complement strand
GGTACAACCGGTACCGCCACAAACTAACACATGTGCACGAATCATTAATTCTACCTCCAATTATTTTGCGCTTGCAACGGTGTATTCGGTAACAACGTTGCCGCCCTTGAGATGCTTTTCAACAACCGCCTTTGCCTTTTCAGGGGTCATTTTAATGTAGGTAACCTTTTCCTTACCTGCTTCGTAAACCTCGACGATGGGCTCAAGCTGGCAAAGTCCTACACAGCCGGTCTGTGTAACTGTAACCTTACCTGCAAGCTCACTGTTGTTTACTTCCTCAACGAGTGCGTTGAGAACAGGCCTTGCGCCCGCTGCGATACCGCAGGTAGCCATACCTACTACTACGCGAACGTCGCCAGTGCCTTCACGAAGAACAACCTTGTTCTTCATTTTGTCTTTGATTGCTTGAAGTTCAGCCAAAGATTTCATTTTTCTGATCCTTTCTTGAGAGTGCAAATTTTTATGTTTTAAATATATTAAACACTTTCGTACTGCTCCTTGAGATAATCTCCTATCCAGCAGATAATCTCATAGGAATCGAGAGGTATATCCTCACCCAGTATTTCGCGAATCTCTCGTGTGTCCAATTTTACCGTGAGATTGGCTGTTCTATGTATAAACAAAAAATCTCTGTCGGCATGTCCTTGAATAAGGGTTTGCACAGTGGAAATTACGTCGCCAAGCGGCGTAAAGTCAAGATGATTCTTGAAAAAGCGTGCGGTAATGATTGTTCCGCATTCATCGGGGGATTCCTCTTTTGTTTTTGAGGTGATTTTTATATCGCCTCCGGTCTGTTCAGCCGCCATTTTGAGAAGCGGTATTCCAAGACCGACCCTTCTTGTTGTTCTCGTAGTATAGAAGGGGTTTGTGACGGCAACCAGTATTTCGCCGGACATACCGCACCCATTATCCTTTACCGTGAGTGTCAAAATTTCGGCACTCTCGTCAATCAAAATTTCTGTTAAGGATGCGCCCGCTTTTACCGAATTTTCAACGATATCAAGTATGTTGAGTGATAATTCTTTCATTCTTTTCTCCTCAACAGACAAAAAAGCTCTCTTCTTACCGCATCGTGATCGCTTTTGTCAGCGTCGAGCGTAAAGTAGTTTTCTTTGTCGCGTATATCGGTAAGATAATGCGCATCGGAGGAAACTATAACGATTTTGTCTTTAATTTCGTATTTTTCGCGGTATTCCTCAATTTTTTTCGAATCATGAAATTCCACGCAATTGAATTTTGGAGTAGGGGGCAGGGTACCGAGTATCGCAACGATACCGTTGCTCATTCTGTCGATATGAGCAGGATAGCAAATGCCACCGTATTTGCTTACCAATGATGGTGCATCCTCAATTGATACGGTTGTTGCATTTGAAAGCAGATTTTCCTCTTCTCCGATGGGGTTGTCCTCGGAATCGAGAATTATCTGATTGCCAAAGATGTCCGTGCGGTTTTTTATAAGCACGCGCCGCCTGTTGATTTCCTCACCAAAGAGAACCGCATCCGCAAGATGCTCAAAAAGGCATATAACGTGTATATCCTCCGATGTTGTCAGCTCCATTCCTGCAATAGGAATAATTCCGTATCTTTTAGCTGCTTCGAAAAAAGCAGGGCAGTTCTTGGTGCTGTTATGATCGGTCAGGGCAATTATGTCAAGCTCCGAGAGCGTTGCCATACCGAGAATATTATTCGGAGTATTATCATCATCCGCGCACGGTGAGAGGCAGGAATGCATATGAAGGTCGTAGTAAAAACAACTCATAACTTCATACCCGCAAGTTTTACTGCCGCCTCGTAGATCGATAGATCCGTGGCAAGCACGTTTACCTCCTTGGCAGATGCCGTCTTGAGAAATTCATCGTCCGGTGTGACACCCTCTGCTAAAATAACACAGGAGGTATCCACGAGGGTCGCTACCGCAATAACGTTAATGTTTGACATTATTGTTATCCAAGCATTATCGGATTCGGCTCTACCCATAACCCAACTCAAAAGATCACCGATATAAACACCGTTTATCTCTCTTTCGGGATGAGGGGCGCATAATAGACGAAATCCGTCTTTTGATGTAAGCTCGCCGACCGTCATGATTTTTCACCTTTCGACTTTTTTATTTCAGCCATCATCTTTATAGGACAATCCTCAATCGAGGCTGTGCCCGTCACAATATCCTCGGCGAATGCTCTGCAATTGGGAGCACCGCAGGAACCGCAATCTATTTTGGGTAGTGATTCACGAAGATTTTGAATCTCGTTCATCATCCTCATAGATTCAGATAGGCTGTCGCTTAATCTTGAAATGGGATGGTATTCCGGCATATCATCAAAAAGATATGATTCGGGAACCTCGCACATTCCTTTATCAAGCTGATTTCGTGATACGGGAAGATACTTTCGCAGGAATTGAAGTCTTGCCTTTGCAATAAAAGGATTCTGTATAGTCAGAACACCTCCGACGCATCCGCCGGTGCAGGCATTAAGCTCAATAAATTCAAGGGGCGGAATGTTTCCGTTCTCCACCTGATCAAGGACGTGAATAACATTGTCTATGCCGTCTGCGGCAAGATAATTTTCGTTGAAAATTGCTGTTGCTTCACCACCGCTTCTCGCCCAACCCAGTCCTATTCGGCCGGATTCCGAAAGCGGTCTTATATCCTTATCCTTACGCATCTTACCGATGAGAAGGAAGTATATGTCGCTTATCGACACTACCTCGTCAACGCAGCTCTTATATGAAGCAAAACCGTTTTTAACATAGCTTGCCTTTGCGGGGCATGGGGATATAAAGCAAATTCCTATATCCTCGGGGTTAAGCTCGGGATGCTCGTTAAGGGCGCGTTCTTTTGCAAGCTTTGCCGCTACTTCCATAGGAGGAAGCATATGAATGATGTGATCCTCAAGGGTCGGAAATCTTAAACTTATCAAACGCATAATAACGGGGCAGGCAGAGCTTATAACGGGCTTTTTTATCTCTTCGTTTTTCAGATAGAGTCTTGTGTAAGCCGAAACAAGTTCCGCAGCTTTTGATACCTCGTAAACGTCATCAAATCCAATCTTCAAAAGACCGTCAAGAACATAATCAACATCTTCTAAATTGTCAAATTGACCGTATAGAGTAGGGGCAGGGAGCGCGATCTTCCATTTGAATCTGTCCATATCGGGCAACTTACCGCAAACTGCTTTTTTTGCTCTGTGAGGGCAGACTTTGATGCATTCACCGCAGTCAATGCACCGTTCGGGGTTGATGATTGCGTGACCTTGTCTTATCCTTATTGCCTCTGTTGGGCAATGCTTCAAGCATGTCGTACATCCGGTGCACTTCGCTTCATCAAGAAGAACAGAGTGATCGTAAGTATACATATTCTACATCCACCTAACAATTAACTCTCATTACGATTTTAGTCCCAACACCGACCTTTGAATCAATAGTCATATAATCGGTATACTTGTGCATATTGGGAAGTCCCATTCCCGCACCGAATCCGAGTGAACGGATAGTGTCGGTTGCTGTGGAGTATCCCTCTTGCATAGCAAGATCTATATCCTTGATTCCGGGACCGTGATCCTCAAGGATTATCTCAACATAGTGCTCGCAAACGCGAACCTCGGCGCATCCTCCGCCCGCGTGGATAACCATATTGATCTCGCCCTCATACATAGCAACAGAAACCTTTTTGATAATCTCTGCCGACAGGCCCAATTGGCGGAGATTTTTCTTCACTTGTACCGAGGCTTGACCGGCTGACGTGAAATCCTCACCGTCAACCGCAAATCGAAAAACCAATGCTTCACTCATTATTTGACCTTAATGTCGTTATCGAGTCCGTTACTGTAAAGTTTACCGCACGCGGTATACATAGTCATATCGGTGCTCATCACGACAATTCCGCTTTCTTTGGCAAGCTCTAACATTTCGTCGGTCGGAGCCTTCGAACGGACGAAAACTATGCACACCATATCCATCATTACTGCGGTGCGGATCACTTGAGGATTTACAAGACCGGTAAGCAATACCGACTGATCCTTTACGTAAGCGAGAACGTCACTCATAAGATCACACCCGAAAACCGAGCATACCTCTTTATCAAGGTTGTTCTCACAACAAAAGATCTTTGCCTCGAGAAGCTGTTGAATTTTATTGATTTTCATATTTCATCTTCCTTAATTTTGTTAGGATAAACGGGGAAGACTCAGTTCTTGTATTTAGCTATTATTCCGTCAATATCATCTTTAACAAGACGACCGTAAACTTCTTCGTTGATCGTAAGAACAGGTGCAAGACCACACGCACCGATGCAACGGCAAGCTGTAAGAGAGAACTTTCTGTCCTCTGTACATTCATCACCGCCGATTCCGAGAACCTCCTGAAGTCTGTCGTAGAGATCACCCGCGCCCTTAACGTAGCAAGCGGTACCAAGGCAGACGGAAATGTGATATTCACCCTGAGGAGTGAGGGAGAACTGTGCATAGAATGTAGCAATTCCGTAAATCTTCTCAAGCGGAACCTCCATACCCTCTGCGATTGCGTTTTGAACCTCGATGGGCAGATATCCGTAGATACCCTGTGCCTCCTGCATAACCGCCATAACACGGCTCTTGTCGTGCTTATTAGCGTCTATGACTGCCTTCAGCTGTGCGTCCTGTTCGGGCGTAGAGATGAAAGGTATGCTGGAAAGTTTTTTCAGCATTATGATTTTCCTCCTTTTTAGTTCTTCATGCGTAATAAAATATTTTACGCACTACATCTAGCTTATATTATAACATTATACATTATAAAATTCAATAGATTTCGAGAAAAGTTTGATAAAAATATGACAATTTTTAAGGAATTTTAATTTAATTTTACAATTATTGGAAATTATTTCATTGATTTAAGGAAATCATCAAACATCGACATACAAATTTTATCTCCGATTGTCCCGCTTTCGGTATTAAATGTATAACCTTCCACTCTCTTTGCGCGAATGCAAAGCTTGGTCGAGCTTGTTACTAAAATTTCGTCGGCAGATAAAAGCGTTTCCTTTGTAAAAGGAACGTCGTGGCAAATTACCCCCATATCAAGTGCCGTATCTATCATTCTTTTTCTTGCGGTGCCGGGTAATATATTACATCCGTTGGGGTGAGTAAAAAGCTCGCCGCCTTTGATAATCGCAATATTGGAATGCGCGCATTCGGTTACAACGCCTTTACGTATAAAAATCGCCTCGTCAAAGCCTTTACTTTCGGCATCTGTGGATGCTAAAACAGAGGGAAGAAGATTTAATGTTTTTATGTTGCAGTAAGAATATCTTTTGTCCTCGTAAAACGAAAGACTCAAGGTTCTTTTAGGATCGGGATAAGGGAGCTCGGTTACGGTAATGAGAATATTTGATGTAAGTCCTTGGCAACAAGCGTGCTTACGCTCATTTGATTTTCGTGTTGCTTGAAAATACAGGAAAAAGCAGTTTTCACCCGAAAGTTTAACACATTTTCTCAAAAGATCTCGGAGTTTATCTTCGTCGAGAGGGAGTATTATGCCAAGTTTTTCGGCATTTCCGAGAAATCTATCTATGTGCTCGTCTTCCATATAAATTCGATTTCCAATACCTATTGCAGCATCGTATACACCATCTCCGAAATAAATTGCTCTGTCACAAAGAGAAATCTTGACATCATCGAGATTTGAGAATTTTCCGTTATAATAAGCAATACTCATATCTACCTCCGCATATTTTGCGAGAAAAAAACACCTCGCACATTACCTTCACATTTTATGAAGGTGTGGTGCGAGGTGTTACTGCCTCAAAATTGCTTCGATAAAATTACGTTTCCGTCAAGATCTTTGATAGTAAACAATCTGCCGTCAAACGTAGCATAGCTTCTTGGATTTCCTCCCTTCGGAATAGCAGCAGAGCCGGGATTAAGTCTGAAAATGCCGTTATCGAGTTCGTCGCAGGCAAGAATGTGGGTGTGCCCGTGAAGAAGAATTTCGCCCTTTGACATAGGCGGCATATTTTCCGGATTGAATTTATGACCGTGTGTCATAAAAATTGACAGTCCGTCAAAATTAACATAGGCGTAATCGGCTAAAATAGGGAAGGAGAGAACCATTTGGTCTACCTCCGTGTCGCAGTTTCCGCGTACAGCAAGAATAATGTCGCGACTTTCATTGAGTAGCTCAATTACCTTTTTAGGCGCATAGGTTGGCGGAAGATCGTTTCTTGGACCGTGGTAGAGCAGATCTCCAAGTAAAAGCAGCTTGTCCGCGCGCTCTCTGTTGTATGCATCGAAAATGCGTTCAATACTGTCAAGATCTCCGTGTATATCGGACGCTATAAGGAATTTCATTTGTTGCTCTCCTGGTTTGATTTATCGTTGTTTTTGCTGTCTTTGTGCATATCGGGTAGCTTTAGTCTTGCAAAATATGTGCGGCGTGCTTTGGGCGTTTCCTTTTCATGCTTGGCTGTAAGCTCATCACAGGCTGCATATAGCTTATCGGAGATTTCTTTCATCTTTCCTCGATTCACTTTTAAAACGCGCCTGTCATAAGTGATAAAACCGTTTGTTTCGTCCTCTATATCCGATAACTGGGTATAAACAAAGGCAGAAGTGCCTTCTTTGACAAGTGGGAGAACTTCGTTTTCGTATAGATTGAAGATTGCGTTTTCATATTCCTCGCGCGTTTCAAAGGTTTTGTAACCGTAATTTTTAGCACCGAAAAGATGTCCCTCGACTCGGTGGGAATAACCGCCAAATTCGCTGATAACAAGCGGATATGCTGCATCGTTTTTCGCGGGAAGCTTTCTGAAATATATATGCTGTGAATCAACGTCGCTCAAATTTCTTCTGAACCAACCCGAAGTTGTGTCCACAATTCTCGTGCGGTCGCAGCGTTTTGCGTTCATATACATTTCATCAGCCAAAAACTGCCCCCATCCTTCATTGAAAATGGTGTAATACAATACCGAAGGGTAGTTGTGTAATGCGTTCATAGTGCCGTACATCGTTTCTTCAAATGCCGAGCGGCTTTCTGAGCTAGTGTGAAGATTTCTATCGTTTCGACGTTTTAATCCTATGGTCGGCAGTGCGGTATCTCTTATAAAAGAGTAATCGCAGTTGTTTACCATATCCTGGAAAACTGCTATACCGAGTTTATCGCAAAGATAGTAGAAAATGGGCGGCTCGATTTTTACGTGCTTGCGGAGCATATTGAATCCCAGACTTTTGGCAAGCTTTATGTCCTCCTCGTATCCTTCCGGTGTTGCAGGAAGAAATATACCGTCGGGGTAATAACCTTGGTCAAGTATTCCGTTAAACAAATATGGTTTACCATTAAGTGTGATTCTCGTTGTATCACCGTAAACGTCGATTCCTATTTTACGTAGAGCAAAATAGCTTTCAACAAAATCATTCTCGGTTTCTACCGTGAATCTGTAAAGATACGGGGTCTCCGGTGTCCAGCACTTTATTTCCTTCGGCTTTATTATAACGCTGTGGCTCGTTGTTGAAAAGGTTTCACCGCTGTCAATAAGTGTGATTTTGATTTTAGAAGCAGTCGTGTTAAAATCTATTTTTACTTCGTCATCAGATGGAACTATTATGAGATTTTTTATGTAATTTTTTGGCAGACTTTCGATCCAAACGGTTTGCCAAATTCCGCTGATTGCGGTGTACCACATTCCGCCACGCTTGTTCTTTTGCTTTCCGTAAGGGTGAACTGTTGATGTTCCGTCTTTAACCTTTAGATATATTTCATTCTCACCTTCTACAAGATGATCGGTGATATCAGCGTAAAACGGCAGGTATCCACCGCTGTGAGATCCTACCTCTGTTCCGTTAATATGGAGTATAGCAAGGCGATCAACAGCACCGAATCTTATTACAACGCGGTCTTTTATAAATCCGTTTGGTATAGTGAAGGTTCGCTTATAGTGAAGATAAGCGGAAGGCTCAATTTTTCTCGATATACCGGAAAGCTCGCTTTCGGGTGGGAACGGAACCAATATTTTTTCAGGGAAATCCTGTGGCCTTTTTTCGCTTTTTGTAACAGTAAAATCCCACTGACCGTTAAGGCAGAGATATGAATCTCTTTTCAGTTGAGGGCGCGGATATATGTTCCACGGGCATTCTCGATCCATATTTTCGGAGTAAGGAGTCGTAAGCTTAAAGCTTTTATTTTCCATTTTGTGCGCCTTTCTTGAGGTCGTTTATAAATTAATTAAGAAAATAAGTAGAGATGATACTAAAAACAGTATTGCGCCAATATTTAAGAATATTGTTTTTGCACGCCGTCCCTTGGGAATTCGGATACCTTCAAGATCTGCAATAACAAAGCTTCTTCGTTTGACTGAACGGAAGAATATTACCGCACCGGTAATCAATAGAGCAATCTGAAATAAGCTTATTATTTGTGCTATTATTGAGATTCTTGTAAATTCTGTCATATCGGTAAGTGTGTCAGCAACATATTGCTCATAAAGCTCCAAATATCTGATAGTTACATCCGACATTTTAACAGAGATAACACTTCCGTAAAGATTAAGCAGTGCGTGCATAAGAGCAGAGAGGAGCCAGTTACCGCTTTTTACGAATATATATCCAAGTATTATACCAACAAAAGTGGCATAAAAGAATTGATAAAGGTTTCCGTGAAAAAGACCGAAGGTAAGGGAGGATACGAGTATTGCGGTGCCGTACCCATAGCGAGATAGTCTTCCTATCATCAACTTTCTGAATATAAACTCCTCTGCAAGCGGTGCTAAAATAACAACCATTATTACAGTAAGCCATACAGGAGAGCTCTCTACTAATTCTGCCGTTCCGTTAGGAACTTCATAGCCGCGTATAGCACCAATTATCACATTAAGGTAGATGCCTATATAGTTTCCGAGCGTCATAAAAAGGATACAAACGGGGAAGAGTCCGATAAAGGTCTTTACACCGAAATCCTGACGTTCCGGCCGTCTTTCGGGCATTTTCCTTATCATTAGATAAAGTACGGGTAAAGCAATCAGATACATCGGCAAAACGCCAAATATCATATCAAAGTATACGTTTGAAAGTATTTCGTTTGCTCCGTCTTTGCCAAATATAAGTAAAAGTGCCAGGGTAATAATTAATACCGCTGCATAGCTTATTATATTGAATACGAAAAGTCCGTTGAAAAAACGCGAGAAATCGCGCTTTGCATCCGTGCAAACTATCTCGTCATAAAAATCGTATTGCGGATGACCGAACGGATTGTCTGAATATCCGTTGTTGTTCGTTTTTATCACTCCATTCCAATGTGGTGTATTTATACTATTTTATCACTAAAACAAAAATAATACAATACTTTTTTTGAAAACGGTAGCGTTTTATTCAAAATGCCGAAAATCTTACTGTATTTTTCTATAAAAAAGTTTTCATAAAAATATTTTTTGTTCTTGAAAAATATTTTACTGTGTGGTACAATATATGTATTGTTTTTATAAAGTGGGGTGACGTTATGTTTATCGAGGGATTTGATAACGAAAAATATCTAAAACTTCAATCGCAAAAGATAAAGGAACGAATTTCTCTTTTCGGAGAAAAGCTGTACCTTGAATTTGGCGGAAAGCTTTTCGATGATTTTCATGCCTCTCGTGTGCTTCCCGGATTTGCTCCCGACAGTAAAATTAAAATGCTTATTGAGCTTAAAGATGAAGCCGAGATAATAATCTCGATAAATACTGCGGACATCGAAAAGAATAAAGTAAGAGGAGATCTTGGAATAACTTATGATCTCGATGTGTTAAGACTTATTGATGCATTTCGCGGATACGGTCTTTATGTCGGATCGGTTGTTATGACAAGATACCGTTCAAATCCAGTTGCGGATGCTTTCAAAACAAAGCTTGAAAATCTCGGAATAAAGGTATATAAGCACTATTGCATAGACGGATATCCTCATAATATCCCGCTTATCGTTTCCGACGAGGGATTTGGTAAAAACGAGTATGCGGAAACCTCTCGTTCACTCGTTATCGTTACCGCCCCCGGTCCCGGTTCGGGTAAAATGGCAACCTGCCTTTCGCAGATATATCACGAAAATAAAATGGGAAGAAAATCCGGCTATGCGAAATTTGAAACCTTCCCAATATGGAATATTCCGCTTTCTCATCCCGTAAACCGCGCATACGAGGCGGCAACAGCCGATTTGGCTGACGTAAATATGATAGACCCCTTC
>CAYRJG010000078.1:0-10246 GCA_964424525.1 uncultured Ruminococcus sp. | reverse complement strand
ATGATTATAATAAGATAAATAGGTGTATAAAATGATTATTCTAGGAATAGATCCCGGACTTGCAATAGTCGGATGGGGAATAATAGAAAGCGAAAAAGGCATTCTCCGCCCAATCGCATACGGTGCTATCACCACGCCTGCTCATACAGATATAGAAGCCAGATTGCTCATGATACAGAACGATCTTGAGATGCTGATAAATAAATATAAACCCGATGAAATGGCCGTTGAAGAATTGTTTTTTAATACGAACATTACTACAGGAATTGCTGTTGCAGAAGCAAGAGGCGTTATTATTTGTACGGCACACAAGCTTGGTGTCAAGATAAGTGAATATACACCGCTTCAGGTTAAACAGGCGGTTGTAGGATATGGAAAAGCAGAGAAAAAGCAGGTTATTTCAATGGTGACCTCAATTCTTAATCTCTCAAAACCTCCAAAGCCGGATGATACCGCAGACGCGGTAGCAATTGCAATATGTCATGCCAATTGCCGTGGTTCTGCCATAAGTAAATATTATAATCAAAGAAAGTGATTCTGTTGATATGTGGATTGCAAATAATTGGAAAGATTATACTATTATAGATACCTCAAGCGGCGAAAAGCTTGAACAATGGGGAAAATATACGTTAATTCGTCCGGACCCTCAAGTTATTTGGAAAAGTGAAAAGAAAATTTCACTTTGGAAAACCGCAGATGCGAGCTATAAAAGAAGCAGTTCGGGTGGCGGTGCGTGGAGCGACAATGCTTTGCCTGAGGCATGGAAAATTAAATATAAAGATTTGACGTTTCAGATAAAGCCTATGGGATTCAAGCATACAGGTCTTTTTCCTGAGCAGGCAGCGAATTGGGATTGGTTTAGAAAGCTTATAGAAGAAGCAGGAAGACCAATAAGCGTACTCAATCTTTTTGCATATACCGGTGGCGCAACGGTTTCGGCAGCAAAAGCGGGCGCATCCGTTTGTCATGTTGATGCTTCAAAAGGAATGGTAGCTGCGGCAAAAGAAAATGCTGCACTTTCAGGACTTTCTGATGCTCCGATAAGATACATAGTTGATGATTGCAAAAAATTCATAGAGCGTGAAATACGTCGTGGCAGAAAGTACGATGCAATAATCATGGATCCTCCATCATACGGTCGCGGACCAACAGGAGAGGTGTGGAAAATCGAGGAGTCGATAGATGCATTTGTTGAGCTAGCGTCAAATGTTCTCTCGGACTCACCATTGTTCTTTCTTTTGAATTCTTATACCACCGGTCTTTCCGCATCAACCATGAAATATATAACAGATATCAGACTTTTAAAGAATCGCAAAGGATATAGTGAGGCAGACGAATTAGGCTTGCCCGTTAGAGAATCCGGTCTTGCGTTGCCTTGCGGTTCGAGTGTCAGAGTAACATTTGATTGATAATTTATATACAGTATTCCAATTACAATAATTTAGGCGGTTTGTAATTTTGCCGCTTGTGAGGACAAATATGAAAAATGTAATCATCCAAACCGTTGGACTTGGATTTTCTTACGATGATTCTGATGAAGAAACGGATATAGTTGAGTCTAAAACGACTATTCCCGCGCTTAAAGATGTTAGCATATCTATTGGAGAAGGTGAATATATTGCAATTCTCGGACATAACGGTTCGGGAAAGTCAACTTTTGCCAAACTTCTTAATATGATACTCGCACCTACGGTAGGAAAAATATTTATTGATGGGGTTGATATTACTGCTGACAATTTTTCCGAGGACGATATTTTTGATATAAGAAAAAAGATTGGAATGGTATTTCAAAATCCGGATAATCAGCTTGTTGCGACTGTCGTCGAAGAGGATGTTGCTTTCGGACCTGAAAATCTCGGTTTGCCCAGGGAAGAAATTAGAAAAAGAGTTGATGAAGCACTTGCTCTTGTAGGAATGTCAGAATATGCTCGTCATGCTCCGCATAAGCTTTCGGGCGGTCAGAAGCAAAGAGTAGCAATTGCAGGTATAATTGCTATGAAACCTAAGGTTATCATCTTTGATGAATCTACGGCTATGCTTGATCCGCTTGGCAGACGAGATGTAATGGCTATTATGGAAAAGCTTAATCGTGAAGAGGGAATCACAATCATCAATATAACGCATTATATGAATGAAGCGTCGCGCGCTGACCGTGTTGTGGTTATTAATGACGGTAGAGTAATTTTAGACGGCTCTGCTAAAGAGGTCTTTGCTAATGTCGATATACTTCATGATATTGGACTGGAAGCTCCTCAAGGGCGTGAGTTAATATACGAACTTGAAAAATGCGGTTGCAACATTAACTCGGATGCTCTTTCCGAAGAAGAATGCATTGATGCTATTGCCAATTTTCTGAAAATTTGATTTTTGATTTTTAATGAAAGACGTGTATAGATGAATAAAATAGAAATTAAGGATGTTTCGTTTTTATATAGCGCAGGCACGCCGTTTCAAATGGTTGCGCTTGATAAAATTAACGTTTCGTTTGAGAAGGGAAAAATAACGGGTTTAATCGGTCATACCGGCTCCGGAAAATCAACTCTTGTAAATTTGTTGAACGGATTATATAAACCTTCATCCGGAACTATTCTTCTTGATGGTGTGGATATATGGGAAAAGTCTAAAGAGATAGCAAAAATCCGCTATCGTGTTGGACTTGTTATGCAGTACCCTGAATATCAGCTTTTTGATGAAACTGTTCGCAAAGATATTGGATTTGGTCCAAGAAATCAAGGGCTTGATGCCGTCGAAATTGAAAAACGCGTAAAAGAAGCAGCATATTTTGTTGGACTTACGGATGATGTTTTGGATAAGTCACCGTTTGAATTATCCGGTGGTCAAAAAAGAAGAGTTGCAATAGCCGGGATTTTAGCTATGCGCCCGGAGGTGCTTGTTCTTGATGAGCCCGCGGCAGGACTTGATCCAAGAGGCCGTAAAGAGATACTCGGTGGTTTGACCGAATATATACATCACAATGATGCAACGATTATTCTTGTGAGCCATTCTATGGAGGACATGGCGCATTATTGCGATAATGTTGTGGTGATGAATCACGCAAAGGTCTTTAAAACCGGTACAGTTGATGAGATTTTTTCTTCTTCGGACGAGCTTATGGATATTGGTCTTGATGTTCCCGAAGTTGCAAAAATTGCAGCAAAGCTCAGAAGGCGAGGAATAGATCTTTCGGGTTGTCTTTATACCGTTGATGGTGTTAAATCGAGTATTTTAGAATATATCGGGAGGACGAAAATATGATTTCCGATATTACTTTAGGACAATTTTTTCCGGGTGAATCAATAATACATCGCCTCGATCCCAGAACAAAGATTCTGCTTGCGATATTCTATATAGTTTCCGTTTTTTTGGCGGACAGTCCTATATCGTTTGCGCTGTTAATTGCATTTACTGCATTACTTATACTCATTAGTAAAATTTCTTTCAAAGTTATTTTGAAGGGTATAAAGCCAATTATATTTATTTTGGTTTTTACTGCAATAATTAATTTGATTTTAACCGATGGTGAAGGAGAAGCTCTTGTTTCGTTTTGGATCATAGAGATTTATAAAGAGGGAATAATAAAAGCAGTATTTATGGCACTTCGAGTCATTCTGCTTATAATAGGTACGAGCACTCTCCTTACCTATACAACATCTCCGATAAGTTTGACTGACGGAATAGAATCCTTATTATCTCCTTTGAAAAAGATTAAGGTTCCGGTTCATTTATTTGCTATGATGATGACTATTGCATTGAGATTTATTCCTACCCTTATCGAAGAAACGGAAAAAATAATGAATGCTCAGAAATCTCGCGGAGCCGATTTCTTGAACGGAAACCTTATAAAAAGGGCAAAGGCTCTTGTTCCTATTCTTATTCCGCTATTTGTTGCTGCATTTAAAAGAGCAGAAGAACTTGCTACCGCCATGGAGTGCAGATGTTATCGTGGTGATAAAAATCGAACAAAGCTCGTTAAGCTTGAATTCAAGTCTAGAGATTTTTTGTGGCTATTTTTGATTGTTATTTTTATATCTTTGATCATAGTACTCAAAATTCTTCCCGGAATGCTTGATATGCAGAATTTAATATTCTCGTTATTGTTTTATAACATATGAGGTAAAATATGAAATATTTCGCAAAAATAAAGTATTTGGGAACTGCCTTTCATGGTTTTCAGGTTCAGCCACATTTGCGGACTGTTCAAGGGGAATTGTGTAATTCATTAAAATCAGCACTCGGTGTTGATTTGAAAGTTACAGGGTGTAGTAGAACCGATGCAAGAGTTCATGCAAATGAATTTTGCGTTTCGATTGAGGCACCCGGTGCAACAGTGCCTCCTCAAAAGCTTCCGGTAGCTGTAGCTCGCTATCTTCCACCTGATATATCACTTTATTATGCAGAAGAGGTCAGTGATAGCTTTCATCCAAGATATGATGTAAAAAGCAAGGAATATCTTTACAGAATAAGAAATTCGAGTGTAAATGATCCGTTCGATTTTGGGCGAGTATGGCTCGTTGCTCAAAAAATTAATGATGATTCAATCAATAATATGAAAAATGCCGCAAAGCATTTTGTTGGTAAGCATGATTTTGCAGCATTTATGTCAGAGGGCTCGGATGTTCTTGACACACACAGAACAGTATTTTATCTTGAGGTTGAACGTAACGGAGAGTATGTTGATATAAGAATTTGTGCTGACGGATTCTTATATAATATGGTAAGAATTATAGTAGGAACTCTTATTAGTGTTGCATTTGGCAGAATTTCAGCAGAAGAAATCCCTTCTATAATTAACTCACTTGATAGAAATAAAGCCGGAATGACGGCACCGCCGGAAGGTCTGTACCTTAATAAAGTAAATTATTGATTTCCAATTTTACAATTTAATACATGATTTAAAATAACCTCCAAGGACAAGATTAAAAAAAGCCTTGGAGGTTTATTTTATGAAAGGAAAACGCAAAAAAAGAAATAAAATAATTGTATTTGTCTTGGTTATAATTTTTGCTATGGTATTGTTTGCCGCAGTTGTAGGAATATATGCGTACGCAAATATTGATTTTCGTGGCGACGAGGTCCTTTTTCTTGCGAGTAAGAAAAAGGGAATGACTACACTTTACTACGACGCATCAGGATATTATGGCGAAAATTTAAAGAATTATGTACCTATTAAATTTGCAGAGATTAGCAACAGTCATAAATGTGAATGGGTTGAGTATGATAATATTTCGCAATATCTAAAGGATGGATTTGTTGCTATGGAGGATAGAAGCTTTTTTACTCATCAGGGTATTAATTTTAAAAGAACGTTTGGGGCGATGATAAATTATTTGTTTCGTGGTAACTCTGATTTTGGAGGCTCTACTATAACGCAGCAGGTTGTTAAGAATATATCGGGTGACAGCAAAAAAAGCATAAAGCGAAAATTTGACGAATTAATAAGAGCATCGCACATTGAAGAAAAATACAATAAAAAAGAGATATTTGAAGTTTATTTAAATGTTATTCCTATGGGTGAAAATATGTTTGGAGTGGGAATAGCATCGCAAAAATATTTTAACAAAATGCCATCGGATTTGACGGTAGCAGAAGCGGCAACTCTTGTAGGTATAACAAACGCACCTACAAGATATAATCCCAGGACATCTGCAAAAGAGTGCA
The DNA here is from genome assembly GCA_964424525.1 of uncultured Ruminococcus sp. GTDB lineage: Bacteria > Bacillota > Clostridia > Oscillospirales > CAG-272 > UBA1740. The sequence goes on along the minus strand of CAYRJG010000078.1, from coordinate 4,588 downwards.
TTCAAAAGCGCAACAAAGTTCTTTACGCGATGTTTGAAATGGGATTCATAAATGAAGACGAATATATTTTGGCACGGAATTCACCTCTTGGTGTTTCAAGTTGTAAAGAAACAGATAATGAGGTGCATTCTTGGTTTGTTGAAACCGTGTGCGATGAGATATGTATTGATTTAATGGAAAAATACGGATATTCCGAATCTGCTGCAAGGATGATGATATTAAATGGCGGATTGAAGGTTTACACAACATTAGACCCTAAAATACAAGCTGTAATGGAAGAGTATTTTGAAAATACAGATAATTTTTCAAATGATATACTAAAAGGGTTAGAATATTCAATGGTTATCACCGATTCCAAAAGTGCCTCGCTACGAGGAATTATTGGTTCGGTTGGAAAAAAAGAAGGAAATAGACTTATAAACCACGCAACCGAAAACAAAATACCGGGCTCTGTTTTAAAACCCTTGGCTTTGTATGCACCATTAGTCGAGTCGAAGAAAATTACATGGGCAACAGTTTTTGATGATGTTCCGGTTGAGTTTAAAAATAATAACGGTGAATACCTGGAATATCCTAGAAATTCTCCGGCAGTTTATGACGGATTAACACCCATATCTGATGCGCTTGCATATTCTAAAAATACGATTGCTGTTAGATTATTTAATATAATAGGCGCAAAGTCCATTTATAAGAATTTGAAAAACAATTATGATTTTGATTCTATTATAGAAAAGGAACAAACGAGTGACGGTCGAATTATAAGCGACCTTTCGGTATCTCCGTTAGCACTGGGGCAATTGACTTATGGAATTGATTTACGAAAGCTAACAGAATCATATACAGTATTCTCAAATGAAGGTGAGTTATCAAAAGGGAAATCATACGTTTTACTTTTAGATGAAAATGATGGTGAATTAATAAAAAAAGAGCATGTATCAAGAGATATTATAACAAAGGAAAGTGCGAGATTGATGACTCAAATGTTGATGCGAGTGGTAGATATAGGAACCGCATCTCGTATTACTTTGAAAAATATTATTGATGTGGCAGGAAAAACCGGAACATCTGGCGGTAGCAAAGATAAACTGTTTATAGGTTTTACTCCCCAATATGTTGGTGGTGTTTGGTGCGGATACGGTGATTATTCTGCGGCAGTTCCATCATCTGCTAAAAATCATTTGGATGTTTGGGACGAAATTATGAATATGATTTATAAAGATGTGGACGTAGAAGGTGAGGAGCACTTTTCAACGCGTGGTCTTGAGTATAAGCCATATTGCAGGGATTCAGGAAAGTTGTATTCTACGGTATGTATGAAAGATATTCGTGGTAATAGATTAGAGTATGGATATTTTATCGCAGATACAGTTCCGCGACAAATATGTGATAGACATATTCTGTGTGAATACGATATAATTTCCGAAGGAATATCTGTTGGAAATTGTCCTAAAGAAAATATAGTTGAAATTGCTTTGCTAGATATTCCGGAAAGAAAATTTCCGAAGCAAGTTTATGTAACAGATGCAGAATATGTATATAGAGAAATGCCGGATTATAATAACTTGTGCTATTTAAGTGATCAACCTTATTTTATATACAACATTCCGGAGGGAGAATTTGTAGGAATAAGTAAAGGAAAAAAACAATTTAATTCATCGTGTTGCATTCATAAGCATTAAAGTCTTATTTACTTTTTAATAAAAATGTGATATAATTATAAAAACTGTTTATGAGGCATTCTATGGATTATAAAGTTGAATATTCCGGGCGAAAAAGTATTTCGTTAACTGTCAAAGATAATACCGTTTGTGTTAAAGCTCCGTTTTTTACTCCGCGTTTTATTATTGATAAATTTGTGCACAAGCATCGCGATTGGATTGAGATTCGTTTGAATAAAGCTATTGAATATGATGAATTAAATAAATATCTTACAGACGATTCAATTCGAAAACTTAAAGTTGCAGCAAAAGTTTATTTCAAAGCTGAATTAAAAAAATATTCTTCAATAATGAATATAAAATACGGCAGTATGAAAATCACATCGGCAGAGCATAGATTTGGCTCTTGTTCTGCAAAGGGAAATATATGTTTTTCATATAGGCTTATGCTTTATCCTGTAGAGGCGAGAGAATATGTTGTAGTTCATGAGCTTGCGCACATCATTGAGATGAATCACTCATCACGCTTTTATGCGATAATTCAAGCTACTTTGCCTGATTGGAAGCAGCGGCGAAATTTGCTTAAAAATATTAATTATGAATTGGCAGATAAAACTTATTTATAAAAAATCCCTTGGAGTAGAGTAACACTCTAAAGGACAGTTCTCAAAATGCGGTATATCTCGAAAGGGGTATGCCGTATTTTGCATTTGTTGACACAAATTCAGTGCTTCTCGGGAAAATTGACAAGGCATAGATGAGCATAGAAAAAGCTCCCTTGTCTAAAGGGAGCCTTTTAGCGATTCGCGTTTCCATTTTTCTCCATAATTTGGGATTTGTCGAAAAAATCGATGCGGTTTATTGTGATGTTACGGATTAAACTTTTGATAAAAATACAACTCCCCAGCCGAATGTGCATATTGCTATCCCAAGAAAAATAAACGTTTTAGCCAAAAAGTCAAAAGCACCGATATAATTCTCATCATCGTCTAAATATGAAATGCGTGGAAATGCTTTGAGATAAATTACCCAAGAGCTATTAGGTACTTTATGTGGTTTTCTCCAAAAATCAAAAACGCAAAGATAGAATTTGTTATTTACACTATATAAGTATTTTGTTTTTGTTAAATGCTTTATGGTGAAAGCAACTCTTGGAGGACCATCATATCTTCCCAAACCAGTCCAAACTGCAACATCTTTTTTGTATTTATTACAGCACAGTTTGCCAAGTGTCCTGCCTGTTTTATGTGGTAATTTTTCAAATATCAAATAAGCACCAAAATATAAGCCCGATATCAATAGTAAAACACCACCAAGAACAAAAAAGCATATTCCTGCTGTTTTCATAATCTTTTTCCTTTTAATTTGTTAAAAAACGAGGAGTTATTATCCAAGGGATTTTTTTAATTGATTTTATAAGAAATTAACTTATTGCCTTGATATATTAATTTCAGAGAAAAGAAATCTTTTTGAGTATCTAAAAGATCAAAAAACACTTTATCACCTTCCCATATAGGAAGGGAATTGATTTTATTTTTTGGTACCCATTCAAGATGGCCTTCGTCGCACTCATCAATTATGTTTCCGCTAAAATCGTTGCAAGTAAATAAATGCATATATTCCGTGCCGTCAATATCTGAAACAAAGGTTATAATTCCGCGATAATTAACCGAATTGGCATTAAGACCGCTTTCTTCTTTGATTTCCCGGATTACACAGTCATAAGGACTTTCCCCAGATTCAAATTTTCCGCCTATTCCAACCCATTTATCGTGGTTTTCGTCGTTTTCTTTTTTTGTTCGATGCATCATAAGATATGCACCGTCTTTTTCAATATAACATAGAGAGGTGTTTTTCATAATTATACTCCACCAAAAATTTAAAGCTAATATAAGTATAACATAACAATAAAAATATTTCAAGATTTTACAAAATTGTATTGACATATCTTCGTATAAGTAATATAATAATTAAGTGGTTAATTATTAAGTGCTTAATTTATATCAGAAGGAGGTTCTTTATGGAGGAAAATAAGTATTTTCGTGCAGTAAATAACATGGTTCGTACGCATAGAATGCATAAGCAATTACTTGATTCACAGGTCAGTGATATCGGATTGTGTAATACTCAGCACAGAATATTGATGCATATAGCCCAAAATAATAAGCTTGATTCTCAAAAATCTCTCACAGAGCATTTTGGAGTAACTCCCGCGGCAATAACAGGAGCACTTCAGAAGCTGGAGCGAGATGGATATATAAAACGTATTCAAGGAAATGATAATCGCTATAATGAAGTCGAAATTACGGAAAACGGTAAAATAATCGTAGAAAAGACCAAAGAATTGTTTTCCGGGATTGACAGAATGTTATTTGAAAATTTTAGTGATGAAGAATTGAAAATGTATATATCATTTTTAGAGAGAATACAAGGTAATATTAAGCGTGTTTCAATTAACGAAGGAGATAAATAATGAAAAGATGGTTTAAATACATAAAACCGTATTGGCCGTATTTTATACTGGGACCAATATGTATGATTGTCGAGGTTATCGGAGAGGTTTTGATGCCGAAGCTCTTGGCATCGATAATCAATAATCCCGATTTAACAGTAGGGGCTAGTATAAATACTTCAATTTTTATGATTCTTACTGCCGTACTTATGATGGCAGGAGGCATTGGCGGTGCGTATTTTGGTGCTAAAGCGTCGGTAAATTTTGCAACTGATTTAAGGCAGGATGTTTATACCAAAATACAAAAGTTTTCATTTGCAAACATTGATAAGTTTTCAACAGGTTCAATAGTCACCAGATTAACAAACGACGTAACTCAATTGCAAAATTTTATTAATATGCTTCTTCGTATGGCGTTGCGTTCGCCCGGAATGATGATAGGAGCTCTTATAATGGCGATAACAACAAAGCCGTCACT
>CAYRJG010000077.1:0-10267 GCA_964424525.1 uncultured Ruminococcus sp. | reverse complement strand
AGCCCCTTAACGCATCGAGGGTAGCTCAAGTTTTTTGAACTTGAGCTACCCTCATTTTTATAATTTCGAATCAAGGAAAAATAGAATTTTAATTGACTTTATTATACTGTAATGATAAAATAAAACATAAATCATGCTTTTATTAATTATAAGGAGAGAAAAAATGAAAACACTTATTAAAAACGGCAAAGTGCTCAATGACGATCTAAACGGTTTTACTGCACGGGAGCTTTGGATAGAGGGCGACAGAATAATTGCGCCGCCCAAAGACGGCATTGCAGATAAAACTGTAGATGCAAGAGGAAGATATGTTCTTCCCGGACTTATCGATATACATATTCACGGTTCTGCCGGAGTTCATTTTGCTGACAAAAATGATTATGAAAACGGACTTATGTATTGTGCTCGCGCAGGTGTAACAAGTATTTTACCAACTATTGGAGTAGGACCGCTTGAGGATCTTATCGAATCGATAAAGCAGGTATCGCGACAGAAAAAGCGCAATATCCACGGTGCATCTATTGAAGGTATACATCTCGAAGGTCCCTTTATTTCAACCGAAAAAAAGGGTGGTATGCGCGCGCCGCACATTCCCTCTACCATCGAAAATTTCAATGCACTCATTGATGCGGGTGAAGGTCTTGTAAAAATAATGACTATAGCTCCCGAAAGAGAAAATGCGCTCGATATTATCACGGAAGGAATAAAGCGCGGAGTTCGTATGTCTATCGGTCACACGATGGCAACCTACGACGAGGCTATGGCGGCAATCAATGTGGGAGCCGAAAATGCCACTCACACATTCAATGCTATGCGCTCATTCGGACACCGTGACCCCGGTGTTCTTGGTGCGATTCTCACAGATGACAGAATCTATTGCGAGGCTATATGCGACCTCTTCCATCTTGAACCCGCAACTGTGAAGCTGATACTGAAGAGCAAAGGGTATGACAAAACAATTATTATAAGCGACACCGGTGCTATGACCGGACTTCCCGACGGAGAATACACCATCGGTGGAGTAAAAAAGATAGTGCACGACGGAACCTGCTTAACCACCGAAGGAGTTATATCCGGAAGCATGAGCCATCAAGGAATCGGTGCAAAAAATCTTGCAAAGCTCGGTGTTCCGCTTAACGAAATATCAAAAATGGGCTCGTATAACCCCGCCAAGGTAATCGGCAAGGAATGGGAGCTCGGAACTCTTGCCATTGGTACGCGCGCTGATATTATTATTACCGATGAAGGCTTCAACGTAGAGCGCGTGTTTACAAAAGGTGCTGAAATAGTATAAGCAATTTTTATGTACAATTAATTCATTCAAAAAACTATTATAACATTACAAAAAAATTGAAACAAATTAACACGGAGCCCCACTTATGCGAGATTTTTAGATTTTCAACGAATTCAAAGACAAACTACCAAAAATAACAATTTGACAAAGATCTTGCGCTTCCCCTTCACACAAAGTGTCCAAAAAATCGGAACACAAGGAAGTGCCAAAGAAGAGAGATCCAAATATTATCAATGAAACTTGATTTTGTCTTTCCCGACAAAGAAGGGCTGCTTGAAACATCTTACGCTGATTTCAGGAGCTTTATGAAATGCTACGGAATCGAAGAAAGCGACACGGGGTACACCTTATCTTTAAAAGTTGAAGACCATGGCTGTTTCTAAGCATACAAAATAGACATATCCTACAAAGGAATCTTAATAAGCGCAAATGACACCGAGGGTATTCGCCGAGTGCTCATATATATTGAAGATGAAATGAAAAGGCGCTTCGGCACATTTCTTCAAATCGGAGCAATCGAAAGGCTTCCATTTATAAAGAACCGAATTTCAAGATGCTATTTTACTCCGGCGAGCCATGCGGCAATTGAGGAGCTTGAGAATGAGCTTTTGACATAGACTACTATCCCGAGGAATATCTAAATCACCTTATGTATGACGGCATAAATGCCCTTTGGCTTGGCGCATCACTGCGATATCTTGTCAATAGCGATATAATTCCGGAATACGGAACCGATGCGGACAGAAGAATGAAAAAGCTGAATTCGGAACCATCGGAAAAACTCTTGCTTTTGTTGAAAAGACGATAAGCGATGCAATTCACGAAATTACTCACGATGCCAAATATATAAGCTGGACATACGAGCAACGCAACTGGAAGCATAAAGATCTTGCCGAATCATGCAGATTGCGCGATGAAAACGTTATTCACTTGCAGAATTTTGAGGATTTTGGAAGCCCCGTTCAGTTTGGAAAAAAGAGGTTGCATACGATTATTGGCTTTCATGCCCTGGATCGGGCAAACTTTTTGAGGACACGATAAAAGAAAACGAGCCGAGAGGAACAAAGACCTACGCAAAAATACAGGTCTGCTCCTCACATGAAATCTCCACCGTTCCATACGTTACCGCATCCGGAATTCTTTATGACAAATATTCTTATTTTCTCAAGCACGGCATCGAGGGAGTTATGTAATGCTGGTTCTTTGGGAACTATCCCTGCCTTATGATCAAGGCATCAGGCGAGCTCACATTTTTTCCTTTTCCTAAAAAGAAGGATGAATTTCTTAACCACCTTGCGGGAATTTATTGGAGCGATGATGTAAATGATGCCGCCCACGCCTGGTCGCTTTTTGAAAAAGGATAAAGGAATTTTCCCGTCAGTGTTTCTTTCGAATGGCTTGCTCCGATGCAGGATAGCCCCGTAGCACCGCTTCAGTTAAAGACGATAGACAGAGCTATGCCGTCAACCTGGCTTGCAACGGATGCTGTGGGTGGTGACCGACTTGGTGAATGTATGTGCAACGGACATACGTATGAGGAGGTATTGGAGCTTGTTCAAAGGATGGATGAGAGCTGGCGAGAAGGAAACGCTATATTGAGCAAACTCGAAAATTTCGAAAATGAGGATCGTATAGAACAGAAATCGGTTGCACACGCTACCTCGCTTATTTTCCGCAGCGGATATAATATTATCAGATTTTACTATCTAAGAAGGCTTTTAGGCATAGGAAAGGGCGACCCGTGTGAAATTTTTCAAGCGATGTGCGCTATCACCGAGGAAGAAATAGAGATAAGCAAAACTCTTATTCCGATATGCGAGCAGGATAACGGAATAGGATATCACTCGGAAGCGCACGGACATAAAATCTTCACCGGAAAGTTGAAGTGGCGAATCAAACAGCTAAAAGAGCTTCTCGCTACGGAATTTGTCGAGGTTGAAAAGAGAATTAACGCAGGGCTTCCACCTCTTCCCTTCTATAACGGTAAAGAAGGTAATACGGTAGTTTACAGAGTAGGAGAGGATAAGACGCTTTATTTGAAAAATCAAAACGATGAAGACGGAGAAACATTTATTGAGCTTTCCGAAGTTGATGGTGGATATAACCTTATAATCACAAAACAAAATTTCTCAAGCAACTGTATAGTTATAAAACCCGAATTTCGAATGTTTCATCCGTTGGTTCCGATTTATATATCAAAAGGCGAATTCATTTTTCCGACCTCAAAAACAAGCTTTTTTACATTTGCGAATTCCTATAGAACCTTCTTCATTCACCTTGACGATATTGAATCTGAACTTAAAAAGTACAAATTCAAAGTCGAACAAATCGCTGATGACGGATATCGATTCACCCTTTACATAGATAGAGAGATTCGGTATGGAGCGCACAGAGCAATTCAGGCTCGACGTAAAAAGGCTTACCAAGGCTCAAAGCTTTGACTCCACCTGCACCGATGCAAAGGAAGGACTGCACTTTTTTAATAGAACCGTCAAGCGGTTAATACACGGCACATATTCTCCCGAATGCTATGCTTTCATTCTTCCAAAAAAGAAAAGAAGATTTAACTTTTTCAAAAAAACTGCTTCCATAAAGAAAAAAATCTTTGTTTTATTATATTTTTCAGTGGCAGAACATTAAAAGTGAGGCTCACGGTATTAGTACCGAAGCCTCACTTTTTTATTGCGGTTTCTCGATTTTATTCAGTTGCGAATTTATTTTCAAAAGCTCTTCTTTTGTGAAATCTATATCCATCATTTTGAGAAGCGAAAGGAAGCGCAAAAGAGTAAAACCGCCAAGCATTTTCATCATATCCTCACCGCGCCCCAAATCAAAGGCAGAAGTATCCGAACCCCTGTTTTTTAGCTTTGATGTAAGGCGTGAAAACATCTCCCTGCCCTCTGCAATCTTTAATATATCGTCTATCTTATCGTTCAACGAGAGCCTACCATCGGGAGTTGTTATATCAAACCAATTAATAATCGCACCTTGCTCACGAAGGCGATATTCTTCGTTAAAGGTATCGACCTTTCGAATGCGTGATTCATCCTTAAAATCCTCACCCGCAACCGCAAGAAGTGCTTGCTCCCCCTTGTTTTCTATCTCAAATTCAAAAAAGTGATCCGAAGATTCTTTTTTTCCTACACTTTTTCCATCAACAAAAAGCTCTACCTCGGGCAAATTAGAATAGATTTTAATTTTTGTTCTAGACTCTACCCTATCTATATATCGCTTTGAGCATATATGAACGAATGGTTCACTCGAAAGCCACGCTTTATAAGCATAAAAGGAATCCTTTTTATATTTTCTGTCAAAGGTCACAAGTCCTTTATGGTTGCGTCCGTTTTCTCCGCCCTCCATTCTCGCATCTGCACCAAAATCAAACATATTCCATACATAGGTCGCAAAAAGGTATTTTCTTGAAAAAAGCTGACGGATAAGCTCCTCGTGATAGTAGGCCTGATATTCCTCGGTATAATCTCCCATAGTGGGCACAGATGTGTGCCAATTCAAGGCTTCACAACCGTATTCGCTGACGCCTATTGGGATTTTGGGGTAATCCGTGTGAAATTTATCGAACCATTCACCATTCATCGAAACATCTCCGCCATACCAACCGAAATAGTGATTATATGCAACCAAATCGGGAATTCTAAGGTATTCAGCATCAGTCGGGCACATGGATACCGCCGCAACAGCAGTAAGACGCGTACTGTCAAGGTTTTTTGCCAAGGATTCAAGATCACTGTGATTTTCTATAAGAGCCGAATCTGATTCGCCCGATAAGGTAATTTCATTAGATAAGCCCCAAAATACTATTGAGGGATGGTTGTAATTTTGAATTATGAGTTCACGCAACTGACTTTTGGTATTGTCATCTCCATCCTTCAAATGATGAGAGATATATGGAATCTCGGCCCAAACAACAAGACCAAGCTCATCACAAAGATCATAAAAATATGAATCATGCTGATAATGTGCCAGGCGTACTGCGGTTGCACCTACCTCCATAATAAGCTCTGCATCCTCGCGGTGATGCTCTCTCAACAAAGCGTTTCCGATTCCCTCTCTATCCTGATGCCGTGAAACTCCTCGAAGAGGATACTCTTCACCGTTTAAAATGAATCCTCGCTCGGGATCAACAGAAAAGCTTCTGCACCCAAAACGAGAAGATATTGAATCAATCGCGCACCCATCTTTTATTAATGTGACCTCTGCAGAATAAAGATAAGGATCACGCCGCCCATGCCAAAGATTTACGCGAGGAATATCGAGAGTAACCGATGTAATATCCGCGCATGTTCGCTCGCGTGATATTGGCGTACCGTTTTTATCAAAAATCTCAAATTCCAGTTCCATTGAATTAACGGCTCCGGTGAGGTATACCTCAATATCGACTTGTGCCGCTTTTCCCAGAACTGTCGGAGTTATTTTTATTGCATCAGATCCATAATACATAAGATCAAAATGCGTCCCTTCCACGGCAATTACATTTACTCCTCGATAAAGACCGCCATAAAAGGTAAAATCGGCAGTTTGGGGGTATACGTGTGAATTTTTCGAGTTATCGACTACTACTACAAGAAGATTTTCTTCAATTACATCTTCGGTAATTTCAACTCTAAAAGTCGAATATCCGCCTTCATGAGTTTCAAGGTGCTTTCCATTAAGGTATACCTCGGCTATGGAATTCGCACCTAGAAATTCTAAAAAGCGACGTGTGCCTTCCGGGAGCTGAGCGCGACGAAATGATTTCATATAGGCGCATCTTCCTCTGAAATAATCGCCACCTCCATCCTGACCATCAATAGCATTCCATGTATGCGGAAGATGTACCTCTTTGGCATCATTTGGAATTTCCTTGGGCGGCTGTTCAACGTGGCGAACAAAATACCATTCGCGGCAAAAATTTAAAACTGTTCTCATTTGATTCCTTTCCGGTTTTTTCATCGAATTTCACAACACGGGTATTGGATTAGCGCTTTTTCGCATTTTCAGGCGAAATTTTCCGTGTATTAAAATTATTGGAAATATGCAAAATAATTATACGTATTTTTTCTAAAAGAGGGTGCATACAATGAGTTCTAACACAAAAGCCATACGACCGTTTGGAATCAGGGACAAGCTTGGATATCTTTTTGGCGACTTCGGCAATGACTTCACTTTTATCCTTTCATCGAGTTTTTTATTAAAATTTTACACCGACGTTATGGGCGTTTCTGCTTTTGCGGTCGGTGCAGTAATGATGGTTGCAAGATTTGTCGACGCGTTTACCGACGTAACGATGGGAAGAATCTGTGACCGTTCCAAAGGCAACCATGCCGGGAAATTTAAGCCTTGGATACTTCGTATGTGCGGACCCGTGGCAATTTCTTCCTTTCTAATATATCAAAGCTCGCTTGCGGATTCTGCTATGTGGTTTAAAATACTTTGGCTTTCAGTCACCTATATTCTGTGGGGTTCAGTATTTTATACCTCTATCAATATTCCATACGGATCTATGGCTTCTGCAATATCACGAGAACCCGATGACAGACAATCGCTCTCAACCTTCCGAAGCATGGGAAGCACTCTTGCAGGCGTTATAGTCGGTGCGGGAATACCTCTTTTCGCATACGAGATGGTTGGAGATAATACCATTCTTGTTGGAGAAAAATTTACACTGATTGCAGGCATATTTTCTATTCTTGCAATAGTCTGCTATCTTTTATGCTACTATTTAACAACCGAGCGCGTAAGACCGGAAATAAACACGCAGGACAGACAAAAAAATCATATAGGCGTGCTACTCAAAAATGCAATATCAAACCGCTCACTTATTTCAATAATCGTCGCTTCCATCGTTATGCTTTTTGCACAGCTCACGATGCAATCGATGGCAAACTACGTTTATCCCAACTATTACAGTAACGCGGCTGCACAATCGGTATCCACATTTGCTATGATGTTTGGAATGATAGGAGCTGCTGCGGTGGCAAAACCGCTCACAAGAAAATTCGGCAAAGCGGAGATCAGCGTTTTTTCAAACATCCTTGCTGCGGCAGTTTCGATTCTGCTTTTTTTTGTACGGCCGCAAAGCGTGTGGGTATATGTTGGACTGAATTTTATTTCTTGGTTTGGAATAGGTGTTTTTGCTATGGTATCCTGGGCGTTGATAACCGACGTTATCGACTATGCCGAGATAAGAAACGGTGTTCGCGAAGACGGTTCAATTTACGCGCTCTATTCTTTTGCACGCAAGCTCGGGCAAGCCGCAGCAGCAGGTCTTTCCGGAGTTTTGCTATCGCTTATCGGATATTCACAGGAAACTGCGTTTGATAAGAACGTTACAAACGGAATATTCAACATATCCACCATTGTTCCTGCAATAGGTTTTGCTACTCTTTCTCTGATTCTATGGTTTTGGTATCCGCTTCACAAGCACGAGGTCGAGCGCAACGTTGCAATATTAAAAGAGAAACACAAAGAATAAATGAAAAGAGTTGCACGGGGTGCGGTGAGTGGCTTACAAAACAAAGCAAGGCTGGTCACTCCAAACGAAATTGCAAGCAAAAGAGGGGAGCTCAAGTGCAAAATCTTGAGCTCCCCTCGAATGTGTTAAGGGGCTAGGGGATTTGGAGCGAAAATCTTCGAATACTATTTGCACGCCGAAGCGCTATTGCTCTTAACACGATGTGTCTTGTGGCGACTCTGCCGCCACGCGTGCAGAGCAATCTGCGCATTTGCGCTGATGAGCAAGCTCCTCGATGCAAATTTGCTTGATTATAGAAAACGACTCTAATTCGATGGAGAAATTCGTAGAATTTCAACCACATACTATATTTTCTTAGCTCATTGGTCAAAAAGTAAGCTTTTTTATTCTATTTCGGTCATTTTCGTTTGCGCCCAAATGCGCCAGACCATTTGATTTTTGAAAATTATTTGATAGATTTAAGGAGTTTTGTTCCTTCTTCAATAATAATCTCAGCAACGCCCGCTTTGAAGCTTGAGCTTTCCGACTCATAACCTCCCTCGGTATAGGAATCCATCATCGGGAAATATCCCTTTGAGCCGTTTACAAGACAACAAGGAAGAACGGCATCAAATTCGGCATTTTGGGCTTTAAGCGCAATACCGACACCCGTGAATGGCTCGCCTGCAATTCCGATAAAGGCAAGATTTCCAAGTTTTAACGCGGTAAGAGGAATCTCAAAAAATTCCGGACCATTCTCCATACGAACAATTCTCGAATAACGCGCGAGCATTGTAGTAAGCATCATGCCCTTATAAGGAATTTCCTCATCCCTTCCCTCTTTGTGGAGATCATTATACTTCTTTGCATTCGGAATTTCTGACGGGTCGGGTATATTACCGGGAACACGTGCAACGGACTCCGCATACTTAATTTCTTCGGTAGGCACATAATGAACCTTTTCATAAACCTGAAGAGCAGCTCCGGCTACCACTCTGCCCATATGCTTTGCGTGATCATAGCCACGGTCAACGTCATCAAAATCCTTGTGCAGTCCGTTATCCTCACCGGGTCGCGGGAATACGTTTATATGGTTAACGTCACCCTGCGCACCATTCAAGAAAATGCACTTTGAACCGGGAACAGCTCCTTCAAATGTGCTTCTTACAAATCCGGGCCAATCGGCAGAAATAACGTCACCGCCTATGGTATCGGGGTGAGTACCGAAATTGATAATTGCAATAGAATCTGCACCTTCTCTGTCGATACGAACAACGTGAACGCGCTCGTCAACCTCGCCAACAGGCTCTACTATATCGGGGTTTCCTACACCGGGATTAGTTCTTACCGTGCCGTCTTTCATTCTGTAACGGCGACCGAAGGAAATGCGCGGTGCTGTGCTTTCGGCAAATCCAAGCCGAGCAGGCTTCATATCCGCAAGTGCCATAATGACCGAATCACAAATCTTAAGGGTAAGGAATTTAAAATAATCGTTTTCAAGCTCACGCTCGTATTCGGGAATTACCAAAGGACCGGTATGTGTATGTGTACAATTAAGGAAAATTGAAGTCTTATCAAGACCGGTAACACTAGCTACATGATCGCGTATAATATCCGATCCATTCAGCTTAATATTGATAATATCGGCAGATATAATAACGGCTTTTTTGTTACCCACCGAAAAGGCAACGGTATTTACATAAAGATCGTCAAGGATCTCTTTTGCATATCTTTTAATAAAATAACCCGCAACAAATATTCCGAGTGGAGGTGTAATCTGTACTCTGGCAAAGCCTGCCTTAAAATTGCTCATAGGATTTTCCTTTCAGAACTTGAAATTTATATCAAATATATCTTAACACAGCAATTATCAAAAGTCAACCAAGTTTTAAAAACTTATCTAAATAAAAGCTCTTGTCATATCCTTGACTTTTATTTATAAAAGTGATAGAATATTTAACGTACAAATATCACTTTTTCAAAAGGAGTCAGTTGTGATAGACGCATTTTTAGCCACTCTAACCCCAATGCTTACTATGTTCGTATGCATAGCGGTCGGCTTTACAATAAGAAAAACAAATATCGTTGGTAAGGATGCCGGAAAAACACTTTCAAAACTCGTTACTTGGGTATTCTGCCCTGCTCTCAACTTCGCCACGATGTCAAGAAATTTCACGGTAGAAACGCTTGGAACGCACGCCATTAATATTACTCTCTCTGCGTGCGGAGTTGCGATCGCACTTCTTATTGCCATTCCGCTTGCAAGAGTTTTCGTTCGTGAAAATTGCCCCGAACGCGGAATATATGCTTATGCACTTGCATTTGCTAATAGCGGATATATGGGCGATCCTGTTATTCAGATGCTTCTCGGAGATCAAGCATTTGCTTATTATAAGCTTTTCTGTATTCCCGTCAGTATAGGTATATACACATGGGGCATGACACAGCTCGTTCCCAAAGGTGCGCAAAAAAAGAGCTTCATAAAAAGCTTTTTCAATGCTCCTATGACAGCAACGCTTATA
>CAYRJG010000076.1:0-10678 GCA_964424525.1 uncultured Ruminococcus sp. | reverse complement strand
GCCGCCGCCTACACCGATAACTTTAATGTTTACGCCACTGTCGTATACAGGTTCAAAATCGAATTCCATTTTATATTCCTCCGTTTTTTAACTTAATTGTTTTTGAAAATATTTTTCACAACTTAAATTATATATTATATTTAAAATAAATGCAAGAGTTATTTTTCAAAAAAAAACAATGTTTACAAAATGCTTTTGCAACGCACTTTAAACTTAGGCAGAAAAACAGTGCATAAAATCTTGAATTGAATAATCTTAGGCAGAATGGCTATTTTGATGTTATTTCTCGAATTTCGCGGTATATTAATTCGCGGCAGTTTGGTTTATAGAAAAAACTCAACCGCACCGACATCTTTTTCCTTAACATTTCATTGTTTTTCAGATGCTTAACTGCATCTTGTAAAGTTCTTTCGTTTAATTCATTTTCTTCTATCATAATGGCGCATCCCTTGTCGACAAGCTTTCTTCCGTTTTTATACTGATGGTTATCGGTGACGTTGGGTGACGGTATAAGGATCGGTACACATCCTGCACGACTAACCTCGGAAATAGTCATAGCACCGCATCGGCATATAACGATATCAGCCGCTACAAGATATGTGGATATATTTTCGATAAAAGGCATAATGATACAACCGTTATTTTGGACGGTAAGGTCTGGATTGTGCTTTTTTAATTCATCGAAATATTTTTTTCCCGATGCATGAACATGCTTTATTGAGCTTTGCTTTAAAGAATAATTTCGCATTAGGCTGATGATGTTTTTATTAATAATGTCCGCCCCCCCACTTCCGCCAAATGAGAGAATGAAAAAATCTTGCTTTGATATACCTAGTTTGCGTCTGGCATTTTCTCTTGTTTCGTGAAGAATTGATTTGCGTAAAGGGTTTCCGACTATTCTTAGATTCGTTTTTTGCTTGAATTCACTTTCGCAATCGGGAAAATTCAAAAGCACACGATCGCATTTTGAAGCAAGTGATTTCGTTGTTAGACCGGGGCATGCGTTTGATTCATGTATCAAAGTCGGTATACCCATTTTTTGCGCACTTTTTACCATAGGCCAGCATACGTAACCACCGGTTCCTATTACAATATCTGGCTGATAATCTTTCAGAATTTCTTTTGAACGCTTTAATGCTTTAAGTATGTTAAATACGGTTTCCAAATTTTTAGTCGTAAACGCGCGTTTAAATCCGCTTATCTTCAAAGTTTGGAGTTTGTAACCGTTATGTTCTATTAATCGGTTTTCCTCGCCATTATCGCGTCCGATAAATAACAATTCCGATTTTGAATCATGCTCCTTTATGATTTCTGCAATAGATATTCCTGGGGTGATGTGACCGACGGTACCGCCACCGCATATTATAGCCTTCATTGTCAAAGACTCCTTTACTTTGTTAGTTTTGCGCTTTTGGATATAGATAAAAGTATGCCCATTTCAAAAAAGATCATAATAAGCGAGGACCCTCCATAGCTGAAAAAAGGCAGGGAAATTCCAGTATTTGGAATACTGTTTGTTACGACGGCAACGTTTAACAAAACTTGGATTGCCATTTTTGCGCTTATTCCGAATGCGAGAAGTCTTGAATACACATCACCGGTATTCATAGATATAGTGATACCTCGTATTATTAAAGCAAAAAACATAATGAGAGCTACTAATGCTCCGAAAAAACCTAACTCTTCGCATAGTATTGCGAATATCATATCATTTGCAGGCTCGGATACATAACAATGCTTCATTACGCTTTTGCCGTATCCGACACCAAATATTCCGCCCGAGCCAATAGCCATTAGACCTTGGAGCGTTTGCCATCCACCTGTTAATTTGTATGCTTCCGGATCACGCCATACCATTATTCGCTCTTTTGTGTAGTCGGTAAATAACGCAAGAGCAGTAATTCCCGCAACACCGGCACCACAAAAACCATAGATGTATTTCAGTCGAACTCCGGAGGCTATTATCATAATAAGTCCTATGCAACCGAGGATTATAATACAGGATAGATGCTTTTGAAGCATAACTAAAACAATTGGGATAAGCATTATTATGATCGGTATTATAGTTCCAAATATGAAGGATTCGCCTCTTTTTTTCGAAAACGCTTTGTTTTCGTTTTGAGAAAAATAATATGCAATCATCATTATGAGAGTGAGCTTTGCAATTTCGGATGGTTGAAGCGTTAATGGACCTATATTAATCCAACGTTTGGCTCCGTTGCCTACAAAGCCTACTATCAGCACTAAAATTAGCAAAAGAATAGTTATCCCATATAAATACGGTGTAACTCTTTTGAAAACGCTAGGAGGCATTTTTGAGGCAATATACATAACTGTGAAACCCAATATAAGCCAAATAACCTGTTTTTTTATAAAGTAAAAGCTATCATCATACCGAGCATAGGCGTATGCAGATCCTGCGCTGAATACCATTATTGTTCCGAATGTTGCAAGTGATAGGACATAGATAAAAAGTAATAAATCAAAAGAGTGCGTTACTTTAATTTCTGAATGCTTTTTATTTCTTGAAAATAAAGAAATATTTTTCACGGCAGATAAAAGATATAAGCAGGAATGGAAAAAATAAATGTTGATAGTATTGCAACTATGCAAATTCGGTTTTCGCTCCATCCGCATTGTTCGAGATGGTGATGAAAAGGCGCCATTTTGAAAATACGTTTTCCGAACAGCTTGAACCATATAACTTGTAGAATTACAGAGCATCCTTCAAGTACATAAACACCGGCAATAAAGATTATTAAAAACGGATTGTTAAGTGCAAATGAAAGTGAAGCGATCAAAGCACCAAAATATAAAGATCCTGTATCCCCCATAAATATTTTAGCCGGATGAAGATTAAAAACTAAAAATCCAACCGTTGAACCTATTATTGCCGCACTCATTATTCCGACCTCGGTGTTTAATGCTGCGGAGATATATAAAAGAGATATACCGATTGAAAAAGCAACGGAAGAAGCAAGTCCATCTATCCCATCTGTAAGATTCGCGCAGTTGATTACCCCCAAGAGAATTATTAACGCTATCGGATAATATAAAAAACCAAGATCAACCTCACCGAAAGAGAAGGATATCACGCCGCTATCGTCTAAAAAGTATGAGCGCGCAAGAAGAAAAAGAATGGAGAGAAGAAATTGAGATGCAAGCTTTGCTTTTGCGCTTATTCCTCTGTTGTGATGCATTTTTAGTTTTATCAAATCGTCTATTACACCGACACAGGCATTTAATACCGCAAACGTATGACAAATAAGAATTGAGATAACGGATTCGTTGCTTTTAGTTGTTAAAAGTATAATAAAACATACAAGAAGTGATATTGAATTAGCAATAAGAAATGCCACACCGCCCATTGTTGGAGTACCGCTTTTTTTCAGATGCCATTTAGGCCCCTCTTCATATATCGGTTGTTTAGCACGTTGTGTGAGGGCAGGAATTAGCTTTTTTTCTAAAACAATTGTTAGTAGCATTGATATTAGAAATACTGTAATGTATAACGGAAAATATCTATCAAGCATCTTTTGCCCTCCTATGTATTGCTTTTAATATATTCTATAATCTTTTCGATATGTAAAGCGTGCGATGCTTTGAATAAAATAAGCTCGCCATCATACGTTGATATAATTTGTTCGGCGGATAATTTAAAATCATTTGGATTTTCGTTAACGAAAATATTGTTTGGATTCATACCGCAATCAATTGCCCCTTGCGCTATGGTTTTTGCAAATTCTCCAAACGTATATAATTTTTTTAATCCGCAAATGTGTGCTTGCTTTCCCAGCTCGTAATGTAATTCTTCTGAATATTTACCAAGCTCAAGCATATCACCTAAAAGAGCACTTCGTTCCGTTGGAGCGAGCATTTTGAGCACTTGAAGCATGTTAATTGCGGCTTCGGGTGAAGAACTATATGTGTCATCATAAAATTTGTATTTTCCGATTAACAAAAATTTTTGCCTTAAAGAGCTGGGTGAAAGTTGCGAAAGTCCTTCTTCGATTTGAGATCTCGATAGTTTGAGTACGGAACAAACAGCTAATGCATACAATACAGAGTTTAGAATGTGTTTTCCGGGAATTTTTATTTTTTGAGCAGTAATAACGGTATTTTCTGAATAGAAATCAAATATGCTACCGTTGCTTTTTTCTTCGAGAGGGAAGAGAAAAAAGTTAGCTCGGGGATCACTTGTGGATACTGTGCGTCTGTTATGCGCGGATTGCAAAAGCGCTTCCTCGTATGGAACAATAGTGATTCCGTTATCGGACATACCCGCTTTTATAGAAAGTTTTTCTTTGGCTATAGCAGCTCGCGAGCCGAGATTGCCAATGTGGGCACTTGTAATATTAGTTATCACTGCAATATCGGGGGTAATTGCTTTAGATAGAGATTCGATTTCGCCTTGATGATTCATTCCTAACTCGAGAACTAAAATTTCTGTATTCTTTGGAGCAGTAAGGAGGGTATATGATATTCCAAGTGCATTGTTTTGATTTTCAAATGTAGCATGAGTATTGTATTTTTGGCTTAACAACTCAAAAATTAATTCCTTGGTTGTTGTTTTTCCAATACTGCCGGTTACAGCAACGGTAGATTTTAAACAAGGGAGTAGTGTCTTGTAATATGCAGCGAGATTTAATAGCATATTAAGAACAGTCGTGTTATTGCACTCAATTAAATCTAATTCTGCCGCAATATAACCACCGTTTTTCTTCGCTTCTTTCGAGTGCTTAATTGCGTCTAATGTTGACTTTGCAAGAGAAAAAAAGAGATCTCCGGGTCTAACCTCGCGTGAATCTGTTGTAATATATTCAATGTATTTTATTTCTTTTGGAAAGGTGCATTTTACGATATTTCTTATTTCGTTAATTCTTATTGGAATATCTGTTTTTATTCTCATTTATATACCGTCCGTGATTTGCGCTTTTTTAATGCGCGTTTTATTACAACTCGTTCATCGAAAGGATGATAGCCTTTGTTATCGATGATATAACGTTCATGTCCTTTTCCGAGAATAAGCACAATATCTCCATCCCTTGCATCCTGTATAGCTCGATTAATCGCTTCTTCACGTGATGAAATTATTTTTCTCTTTTCCGGTTCGTTCATGCCGGAAATGATATCAGATATAATTTGATGTTCATTTTCGTTTCGCGGATTGTCGTTTGTGATGATAACCTCGTCAGAATATCGCTCAATTACAGCACCAATGCGCGGACGCTTGAATTTGTCGCGTTCTCCACCGCAACCGAACACAGTAATCACGTTCTGCCCTGTGCTTTTTGTCGAATTTATTGTTTTTAATATGTTTTGTGTTGCAGATTCTGTGTGCGCGTAATCGATTATTACGGTTATTGAATCTTTTGTAACTTCAAATCGGCCATCGATTTTTGATATTGTTTTGAGTGCTTCCTTTGCTATACATGGCTTAACACCCAATGTCATAACACATTTTAATGCTAATAGAGAATTGTAAATATTATAGTATCCCGGAAGTGATAGAGTTGCTTTGAAAAGCAATCCTTTTTCACGATATATATAACTGGAACCGTTAAATCCGTTAAAAATTACATCGCGAGCCATTGCAGACCCCTCCCAAAGAACTCCTACGCTTGTTGTATTGCATTTGTCAAAAGTATCTCTCATAGCTCTTGCAGAATATTCGTCATCTGCATTGAAAATTCCGTTTTTAGATTGAGAAAATAATTTTAATTTGGTATTATAATAATCTTCTTTGTCCTTGTGAAAGTCTAAATGTTCATCAGATAAATTGGTGAAAATCGAACATTCAAAATGAATTGGAGCTACTTTTTGGAGCGCGAGCGCGTGGCTCGATACTTCCATAACAATTACTTTACATCCTTCGTTTTGCATATTTTTTATTGTCGGATATAAAATTTCGGGATCCGGTGTTGTCATGGAATATAGATTATTGTTTAATAGCTTTTCACCGATTCTTATGCATCCTGTGCCGATAAATCCGCTTTTAATTTCGGCAAAATTAAGCATTTTTTCAATCATTGTTGCGGTGGTTGTTTTTCCGTTTGTTCCGGTTACTCCGATGAATTTTAATTTTGAGTATTCAATTTTTGCAATTTTTGAACATAGATGCGCTAGGGCACAACGCGAGTTTTTCACTCTAATAATAGGATAGGAAGCATCTATTCCCCAATCTCTATCACATACAAGAACCGCGGGATTGTTTTTTATTATATTATCTATTATTTTTCCGGTATCAAAATTTATACCATTTATTATAACAAATAGAGTGTTATTATTAATTTCTCCGATTTTTGTTGTAACGTTTTCAATCTCTATTATTTGAGTATCGACTGACGATTCATGCTCAATATCTGAAAGTAACTCCGAAAGTTTCATAATATATCTCCCAATCTTAATCTTCAAAATCTGTTATAAGGGCAAAGAGCTCTATTATATTTCCTTTTTTTACTTTGGCGCCCACCGGCAGTGATTGTCGAACAGTCGTTCCGCCATCGATACTTCCGCTTATTTTTATATTTAATCCCAAATTAATACATTCTCGTGCGGCAACGGAAATTTCTTTTCCTACCAAATTCGGTACTGTTACATATTCCTCCTCTGGCGTAGTATATAAAACAATAGTGGAGAGCTTATTTGATAATGTATCAATGTGAGTCGGTGATTGGGATAATATTTTATCTCCGTCCCCGATTACCTCATAATTAATTCCCGTTTTTTCGAGGACACTAATTGCGTCATTTCGAGCTAATCCGACGAGATTGGGAATTTCTGTTTCTTCAATGTTTTTATCGGATTCGTATTCCAGATAGGGAAGAGCGCTTTCGAGAAAGGCGGATACATAAGGTGCAGCAACCACACTTCCGTATTTCACGCTGGATTGAGGCTCGTCAATAACAATAATGACGGAAATTCCTCCCTCATCCGCAATATTATAAGCAACTGTCGAGCCTATTCGAAGATAGGAATTTCCATTTTCGTCAAGCACATCAAATTTTTGAGATGTTCCTGTTTTTGCGGCTATATCATATCCTTCAACTCGTGCGTTTTTGGCTCCTCCGTCACCGCTGACGCCGTCTTTTAAAACCTGACTTATTGTTGTGGCTGTTTCTTCGGATATTACGCGGTGCTTTATTTCTGTATCGCGCTCAAATATAGTATTTCCATCATTGTCTATTATTTTTTCTACAACATAGGGGGTAAGGAGGTTTCCACCGTTTGCAACTGCGCTAATGGCTGTAAGATGATTTATAATTGATACTTTAAAGCGTTGCCCAAACGAAGCGGTTGCAAGTTCGGTAGCACCTATTGCGCTTGGTGCGTGAAAAATTGTTGATGCTTCACTCGGCAGATCGATTCCGCTTTTTTCTGTATAACCGAATTTTTCTACGTAAGAATAAAAATTTTGTGCACCAATTTTTTCAGCCAGCTTCATCATTGTAGGGTTGCAGGACATCTGTAATCCGTATGATAAGGGGAAGGATGTACCGTGACCTGTTATTTTATGGCATCTTATTCTCCAACCACCTACCATATGATATCCAGAACAAGAGAAGGTATCATTCATATCTGCGATATTTAAGTCAAGCGCGGCACTCACTGTGACGATTTTAAATGTGGAGCCGGGCTCGTATGTTTCGCTTACGGCTTTGTTGGACCACATTATTTCAAGTAGTTCTTTTTTATATTTTTGATATTCTTCGCTTCCTTCCTTGAATCCACTACTTGAGAGCTTCTGCTGCGATAGTGAATCAAGTTGATATGGTGAGTTGGGATCAAAAGGCGAGGTCGTCGCCATTGCCAAAATGGCACCGGTACTGTTATCCATTACTATTCCGGTCGCTCGATTAGTGACCGAATGGTTTATGACTGCCTGTTCTAATTGACTTTCGAGTTGACTTTGCAGATAAGAATCGATAGTAGTCACTAAACTGTAACCGTCTTGAGCAGGAACATAGGTTGAATACTCTGTATTTAATACATTTCCGTTTGCATCTTTTGCATAAAGGTAATATCCGTCTTTTCCGGATAGGTATTCATCGTAATAATATTCCAGACCGTACAGTCCTTGATTATCGCTTCCTGTAAATCCGAGTACGTGTGCGGCAAGTGTTCCTTCGGGATAAAATCTAGAGCTTTGAGCTTCTGTAAAAATAAGATTTTCAAGCGAATTTTGAATTATGAAATCCATAACAGCCTCGTATTCGCTTTCGCTTGCAGATTTTTTTACTGTTACGTCCAACACGTTTGAATTTTTGATTTTTTCAATGAGCGTATTTTTTTCGATTGACAGGATATCTGATAATCCATTGGATATAATTTCAGAGTAGAGAATACCTGTTTCTTTTTCTGCCTTTTTTATATCTTTTGTTGAAATGAATATTCGCCAAACAGTATTGGTTGTTGCTAAAATATTCATATTGGAATCATATATATTTCCGCGCTTTGCGCGAAGGGCTGATGTCGTGGTTATTTGATCGTATACCTTGGATGTATAATAATCGTGCAAACAATACTGAAGCGTAAACAAATTAGAAATAAGAAAAACGAGAAAAAGCAAAAATGTGCATAAAATAACCGTTGCTCTTTTTCTCGTTCCTACTATTTTTCCTCTGCCCGGAATTTGTGTTTTCTTCATTATAATTATATAGCCTTTTCAAAATAAAAAAATATAGCGACGACTATGTGAGAGTCATCGCTATATTTTATTGCTGACAATGCGAAAATATGACGCGTCAGTTATTGTTGTCTTCCTGAATTTCGGTTTCTGAAACAGATTCTCCTTCGTCAACAGTAGCTACATTATTACCGCGGACAGAAAAGATGCCGAATGAGAATATAAGGGCACAAGCAACTACTGCAGAAAGAAATGATGCAGCAGATGTACGGATAGGAAATGTGCGCATGGTTTTATCTTTTACGGGAGCTTTCTTAACAGCAAGCTTGTCGTTGACATAGGAGAAAACAGCAGCGATTGCGGTATCGTTTGATGCATTCTTGGCAACCGGAAGGGGAGTTTCAGCAGTATTTGCTTTCATCGACATATAACCGCCGAGAGTGTATTCGCAATCGTTGTTCATAACCGTGAACTGGGATTTCATATCATTGTAAAGTTTTTCGTAAGCATTCTGGTTGTTCATTGTCATTTTCTCCTTTAAATTTTTTCCGCGATTCGAAGCTTTGCGCTTCTTGAACGGGGATTAATATTAAGTTCTTCTTCCGAGGGAAGAATGGGTTTTTTCGTGATTTCTTTGAGTATTGTTTTTTTGCCGCATACACATACGGGAAAATCTCTGGGACAGGTACATCCGCCAAGATGTTTTTTGTATCCGAGCTTTACTAACCTATCTTCCAGTGAATGGAATGAAATAATTGCTAATCTGCCTCCGCTTACAAGATTCGCGGTTGCGGAATCTATAAGCGTGGGAATTACGTCAAGCTCTCCGTTAACCTCTATTCGTATCGCTTGAAAAGTTCTTTTTGCCGGATGAGGTCCGTCAGCTCTGTTTGATGCAGGGATTGCTGATTTTATTATGTCTGCAAGTTCCAGGGTGCTTTCGATTGGCTTGTCCGCACGATGCTTGCATATAGAT
Organism: uncultured Ruminococcus sp.; assembly: GCA_964424525.1. Taxonomy (GTDB): domain Bacteria; phylum Bacillota; class Clostridia; order Oscillospirales; family CAG-272; genus UBA1740. The sequence continues at coordinate 1,076 of CAYRJG010000076.1, read as the reverse complement.
GCTGCAATTCTTGCAGAGAAACGTTCTTCACCGTATTCAAAGAATATTCTTCGAAGCTCGTCCTGCGAATATTCGTTTATCACCCTGTAAGCAGATAGAGAGGAATCGGTGTCCATTCTCATATCAAGCTTTGCATCCTGCATATAACTAAAGCCTCGTTCAGCGGTGTCAAATTGATGCGAACTGCATCCGAGATCGGCAAGAACTCCGCCTAAATTTGTTATATTTAAATCCTCTATAACATCTCCAAGGCTAGAAAAGTTATCATTTATAAATGTAACCTTATCTAGGTAATCTTTGAGTCGTTCTGTTGCCGCGGAGATAGCATTTTTATCTCTGTCAAAGCATATTAATCTGGAATCTTTTCCAAGGCGTTTTGCTATCTCTAAAGAGTGACCTCCGCCGCCGGCGGTACAATCTATATATGTGTATCCGTTTCTGATGTTCAAGGCTTCGATACATTCATATAGGAGTACCGATGTATGTGAAAAGGGAAGAGCCATTGTAGAAACCTTCCTGTTCATCAGAGTCCATATTGACGCATTATTTCGCGCATCTTATCGTAATTGCGGTTTTGCTCGCGTTCGTTCCAAAGTTCTTCGGCCCATACACGAATTTGCTTTCCGGTTCCTACAAAAACAATATTCTTGCTTATTTTTGCGTGCTTCATAAGTCTGTCATCAAGAATTATTCTTCCTGAAGCATCGGGAACACATTTTTGAGCAGCACCGAGAATGAAATCCTGGAATTCTTCTGCATCAGCTTCGGGAAGCTTCGAAATCTTATCAACGTATGCCTCCCAATCTTCTGCTGTGTATATTGAAAGGTAAGCATCAAATTTTCGTGTTATGTAAAATTCTTCGCCAAGATCGTCGCGAAACTTGGAAGGAATGAAAACTCGCTTCTTTGCATCCATTGAATGCGTGTATGATCCCACGAATGACATCTGCTTACCCCCTTTTTACTCTAAAAATCGGGAAAGTGTGGTAAAATCCCCCACTTCAACCCACTTTGATACTATTATAATACACTTTATATAAAAAATCAATAGTTTTTTGAAAAAAAGTTTAAAAAAA
>CAYRJG010000075.1:0-10758 GCA_964424525.1 uncultured Ruminococcus sp. | reverse complement strand
GAGTTTCTGTTCGTCAGGCTACGATTTCGCTATCCCTTCTTCTCGCCTACACCTCGCGATGTAAACCTTGGGAGTCGCTTTCGAGTTCGTCGGTAACTACGCCTCAGTGGACTTTCACCACAGAGCATTGATATGCCCGTCATACATAAATTAAGTGCAGGAGAAGAAAAAACTCCTGCACTTTTTTGTTATATAAATTATGTATTCTATTGAATTTGAGAAATAGATATGTTATAATTTAAATGAAATATAATTTTATAGGAGATAACTTATAATGGAAAACAAAGTTATTCTAATTTCTATTGATGGCATGCGCCCTGACGGACTTCTTAATTGCAAAAATGATTACGTAAATGATTTGAAAAAAATTGCATCTTACACATTTAATGCAAGAACCGTTTTCCCCTCTGTAACCTTACCTTGCCATATGTCGCTCTTCCATAGTGTTCCACCGGAAAGACATGGCACAACAACTAATACTTACGTTCCGCAAGTGCGTCCAATCGATGGCCTGTTTGAGCAAATTAAAAAGCTTGGCGGTGTCAGCTCAATGTATTACGGTTGGGAACCGCTTCGTGATATAAGCAGACCTTCTTCGCTTCGTCATGCTGAATACATCAATGCATATTCCTTTGAGAACACCGATGCAATGCTTACCGATAGCGCACTCGCTTATATCAAGCTTGCTCATCCTGATTTTGTATTCCTTTATATGGTAGAAACCGATGAAAAAGGTGGACACGATAACGGTTGGATGACCGATGCATATCTCAAACGAATCCACGACGCAATTGATAATGTAAAGAAGGTTATAGAAGAAACCAATGGTGAATACACAATCATTGTAACGGCTGATCACGGCGGACATGACAGAGCACACGGTTCAGATCTCGATGAAGATATGACAATTCCTATGATATTCTACGGCAAGGAATTCGCTCCCGGAAAAGAACTCGAAAATGTTAGTATTCTTGATATCGCACCGACGATAGCAAAAATAATGGGAGTTCCAAGCGCGCCCGAATGGGAAGGAAAGCCGCTTATCTAATATATATAAAAAGAACTCGCAAATGCGAGTTCTTTTTATATATATGCTTCGTTATTTACGGATATAATTTTGATTTCACCGCAATCCAACTTAATTGTTATTTTTGCTTTTACAAATTCATTTTCTTTTGACACAAGAAATGATGCTAGAGGATTTTCAATTTTTGCCGATATAATTCGCAGCAGTTCGCGAACTCCTGCTTTTTTATCTTTTATGTGTTCCACAATGTAATCTTTAATTTCTTCGGTAATTTCGATTTCGCAACCGAGTGATATTGCCCGTTGTTTCAGTTCATCGAGTTTAATATCGGCTATTTTTTTCATACCTTCGCGACCTATATGGGTAAATATAATTATCTCATCCATGCGGTTAATGAATTCGGGACGAAAATGAGCTCTCAAAACTTCAAGAAGTCTACGTTCTTTAACATTGTTTTTAATATTTTCATCAGTATCCACAAAACCCAAATAATTATCTTGTATTGCTTCGGAACCAATGTTAGATGTCAAGATAATATAAGTGTTTTTAAAGCTTACAGTCCGCCCGGAAGAATCTGTCAAAACTCCATTATCTGCAATTTGTAAAAATAGGTCAAGAACCTCTATGTGAGCCTTTTCAATTTCATCAAACAAAACAATACTATAAGGATGTCGCCTAATTTTTTCGGTTAATGCGCCTCCTTCCTCATATCCAACGTATCCGGGAGGCGCACCTATGAGTTTTGTAATTGAATTTTTTTCAGAAAATTCCGACATATCATATTTGAAGAAAGAACGATTGTCGAAAAACAATGCATCTCGCATCGACTTCGCCAGCTCTGTTTTTCCTACACCACTGCTGCCAACAAAAAGGTAAACTCCTTTCGGGCGTTCTGGATCTGAAATTCCGCTTTCACTCCTTAAAATTGCATCTGCAAGTGTACGAATTGCTTCATCTTGACATATTATTTTTTTTGATAATCTATTTATAACATCGTATTTATCAAGCTTCTCACCAATACCGACAACGGGAATTCCGGTCATTTCATTAATAATTTCTTTTATATCTTTAACACCTATTTTAATTTTGGAGCTTTCCATCGTACTATTCGATTTATCCTTTTCAAATGCCAGCTCTAAATTATGCAAATTTTTTGCTAAAATCAAATCACCATTCTTAATTGCATCTTCTTTTTCAGCACTAATCTGCCGCAAATTATTACGAGGCATTATATGTTTCCCGTCTAATGTACACATTTTAGAATTCGCTCTTGCACACGCCTCATCAAGAACATCCAAGGCTTTATCCGGCAAGAATCTGTCTTGTATATATCTTGTAGAATATTTTACACACGCGCTGATGGCTTCATCATCAATTTTAACATTGTGATGCTTTTCATACCTTGCCTTTAACCCGTGTAAAATTTCTTCGGTTTCTTGTTCGGTTGTTTCCTCAACTGTTATAGGTTGGAATCTTCTTTCGAGTGCCGCATCGCGTTCTATATATTTGTGATATTCCGAGAAGGTCGTAGCACCGATTAGCTGTATTTCACCACGCGAAAGTTGAGGTTTTAAAATATTTGCGGCATCAATTGCACCTTCTGCTGCGCCTGCACCGACTATCGTGTGTATTTCATCGATAAAAAGTATTACCGTTTTATTATTTGCAGCTTCATTTATTACCGCTTTGATTCTTTCTTCAAAATCACCACGATATTTCGTTCCGGAAACCATAGAGGTAAGATCTACACAGATTATTTCTTTGCCTATTAATATATCGGGAACATTTCCGGTTGCTATTCGCAGAGCCAGCCCTTCTACTATTGCAGTTTTGCCTACGCCTGCCTCGCCAATCAAACAAGGGTTATTTTTATTTTTTCTTGACAAGATACGAATAAGTCGCTCTGTTTCCTTATCTCGTCCGATTACGGGATCTAAAACCCCGTCTTTCGCCAGCTCTACAAGATTTTTTCCATGTTGACGCAACGGGGAAGTGTTTTCTTTACCGGTTTTTGATTTAATGCTATTTTTTTCAGCCGTTCTCAGTAATGTTAATACCTCATCATTTATGGCAGTTATGTCTGCGTTTAGATAAGTTAACAGCTTTGTAGCAACGCAAGCCTTTTCTTCCAATATTGCCATCAAAATATGCTCTGTGCCAATCTTGCTAGCAGAGAACCTAACCGATATTCTGTAAGCATTTTCAACAATTTTTTTACAACAAGGTGTCATATCCTTCGGAGTTAACGTACTCTTCAAACCAACTCCGGAATATTCTTTTATTGCATTTGTGATTTTTTCTCCGGTTACACCATGCTTGGAAAGGATAGCTGCAGCAGACGAATCCACAATTTCGGACAAAGAAAGCAAAACATGCTCGCTTCCTATATAAGTATGACCATACTCCTCCGCTATTTTAACAGCAGTATTTAAAGCTCTTTCTGCCTTTTCTGTAAATCTGTTGCTCATTTCATACCTTGCTTTCCTTGGTTCTATTGTTTAAATTATATCCACAGCGTAGGTTTTAAATCAATAAATGTTAATAAATTTCATCCGAATGTCTTCGCGCCTCGATTTCCTTTTTCATTCTGTAATACAATTCCTTATCAACCGCTTTGCCTTCATCCATAAAAAACAAATCTCTTAAAAGCGATACTGCATTTTCTGTTTCCACAGAATAATATTTATCTGTTCTCACTTTGGGAATATTTACATAACTTTCGCTAAGCTCGTTTATAATCAAATGTATGATTCTTATATCATCCGAAAAATCACCAATTTTAAAAGGGAAGCTGTTGTTTTCCAATATATAATCTTTATATTCAATATCAAAAATCAGATTTTTATAATCGTTAAATAAAAGTGTAAAAGTTTCATAATCAACAGCTCCGCTTGGATTAATACCTTTAATTTTTTGGAACGCAGTTACCGCAGCAGTTGTTTCCTCATCATAAAAGCCGTCAATAGTTGTTCTGGGAATGGTATTGTCATAAAGGCTTTCGGATACCAAGTATAAATATTTTTTTATCTCTCGAACAACATCTTTGCGATTGGTAATATCATACGTATACATATTTATTCCTCCGAAATGACAAACCCGGGATATTGTCCGGTTATCGCAGTGTTTCCCGTGTATAAATCATCATAAATACTGGTTATTGCATCCCATATTGGAGCAGAAACCCTCTCTGAATCGCCTGTTAAACCAAAAGTGTCTATAAAAGCTCGAACCTGCGAAGCGGTTCCCGGACCAAAAATCCCATCAGGAGTTACTGTCGGTATCTGTGGGTAGGTTCTTGAAATATAGTTCAAATATTCTTGAAGTGCTAAAACATCATCTCCTTCAATTCCAACCCGAAGAATTCTCCCGGGAAAAGGAAGCGGTTGCCCTTCTGTAAACCGAAAAGGAATGCTTCGTAAAAAAGAAAAATATACGTTTTCAATTTCGTCCCAAACCGTTCTGTCAACTATACCGGTTTCTGGCAAACCATAAGTTTGTTGAAAAGAAATAACAGAATTACGTGTCGCAGGACCAAAAGACCCGTCCGGAGTAACTTCCATTACGGTTGGAATAAAACTCGCAATATAATGTAAATAATATTGCAATACAAGCACCCCGGATGAAGAATCACCTTCTTGTAAAACAGAAGGATACTTCGTAGAAAGGTCCGATAATTTAAGTCCTTCCGAGTTGAGATTAAATAAATTTTTTACAGCATTATAAATAAATTGAATTCTGTACCACGTGTTTTTTCCCACAATGCCATCTACTGTAAGCCCAAAAACTTCTTGAAATTTTTTCACAGCATCGGTTGTAGATGTACCAAAAAATCCATCTGTAGGATATATCTTCGGTATTCCTGGATAATTTACCGATATTCTATTTAATTTTCGTTGAATCAACTCGACATCTCGCCCTGTATCACCTTCAGAAAGCGGTGAAGACGGAGCGCTACCGCTTACGTTTGCCACCTCGGCATCTTCAACAATTTCAAGATTCGTTCCGTAATATCTTTGCAAGATTTGAAACGCATTCAATCCTTGATTGGCTAAATCAACCGTCCCCCATTGAGATAAACCTGCACAACTAACCTCCACTCCATCACAAAAAGTGGCATATAACGGCTCAATAAAACCGGGTCTTCGTAGATAATCGTTGAAAATTTCATCAACAATCTCCGAAACGTTGGAATATATATTTCTCTGGTAAACATAGGATTGATCTTGTGCAATAGATGATGTTATATCAAAATCATAACCTCTGCTTTTGTAAAACTCGGTATAAACCCTGTTTAATGCAACAGATATCTGTGCAAGAACATTTGCGATTATTGCTTCACGCGGCCACGTCGGATATATTTCACTGGATGCAACGTTTTTTATGTAGTCTGCAAAATTTTCGGTAACATTTGGAGCATCGCTATCCGGCGGACCTAAATGTATAACAATATTTTCCGGAATTGTTGGATATTCTATCATATTTCCTCCCAATAACACTGTATATTAAAGTTTTTCATTTTCGTATACTACCGCATCAAGATTTCCGCGAGGGTAAAGTCCGTTTTCTATAAGAGATACAGGAATCATATTTACCTCAAGATAACTTTTCACTCCGGAAAAAACAGCTGCACTATTAATGTGTTTCGTATAAAATCCATCAGATGTAATTTCGATATCGTATATCGCATAAGGTGCTTCAACGGCTCCCGGTGCAAGCGAATAGGATTTTGACGGAGTGGGAAGCGTTATTATTTTTGTCAGTCCGTCCTCATCAGTCAAAACGCTGTATTCAACGAATCGATTATCCTCGTCAGCTCCGGTTACACGGACAACCGCATTTTGAAGCGGCAACGCCCCTCCGGCAGTGTAAACACGCACTGCTAATGTTCCTTGATCAAGATATTCCATAAAGTGACTCCTTTCGGTGTACAAATTTTTAGTGAATACTGCAATAAAAAAATCAAAACTTGTCATGTCTTTTGTCGTTTTATATATTGACTTTATCTTTAAAATATTATATAATATTACTAGACCTTATTAATAACATAACTTAAGGAGTTTAAAATGAAGGATACTTTGTTTGGCGATTTAAGCGTGATCGGTATGCGCGGATGCGAGGACTTTGCAGCGGAGGTTGACTCATATCTCAAAGAGTGGCGCCGTCATGATACCGAAACTACCTATCTTATCAATTCATCCTGCCCCCGTTTTGGAAGCGGTGAAGGAAAGGGAACCATTCACCAGTCTTTAAGAGGTAATGACGTATATATTATATGCGATGTATTTAACCACGGTGTTACCTACAAAATGTACGGTCAGACTGTACCTATGAGTCCGGACGATCATTTCCAGGATCTTAAGAGAGTAATCGGTGCAATCGGCGGAAAAGCCCGCAGAATCAGTGTTGTTATGCCTATGCTTTATGAAGGAAGACAGCACAAACGTTCGGGCAGAGAGTCGCTTGACTGCGCATTGGCTCTCCAAGAACTTGTAAATATGGGTATCACTAATATAATTACATTTGATGCTCACGACCCTAGGGTTCAGAATGCTATACCTCTTAGCGGATTCGAAAATGTTAGATCTTCATATCAAATGATCAAAGCGCTTCTTCGCACGTATCCTGATATTGAAATTTCTCCCGAAAAAACCATGATAATTTCTCCTGATGAAGGCGGAATGGCAAAATGTATGTATTACTCATCGGTTATGGGTATTGATCTCGGTATGTTCTATAAGCGTCGTGATTACTCGGTAATAATCAACGGAAAGAACCCCATTGTAGCACATGAGTATCTCGGTCGTGACGTTCAGGATAAGGACGTTATTATTATAGACGATATGATATCATCCGGTGATTCTGTTATTGACGTTGCTAAGCAGCTTAAGGATAAAGGTGCAAAGAGAATTTTTGTATTTGCAACCTTTGGTCTTTTCTGTAACGGTCTTGAAACCATGGATGCTGCCCACAATGAAGGTATATTCGATAAGATATTCACCACCAACCTTGTATACAGAACCCCCGAACTTCTTTCCAGAGAATGGTATCAAGAGGTTAATATGTGCAAATATGTTGCGTATATTATCGACACTCTCAATCATGACCAGACTATTAGCCATCTTCTCGACCAATCCAAGAAGATACATAACATCCTTGACAAATATAAAAAGTGATTTAAGATATGGGATTCTTTTTCGGAAGAATCCCATATTTAGAATATCAGAGTAACGGAGTTAACAATGAGAATAACCCTTGAATCGGATTACGCACTCAGAATTTTAAGCGCGCTTGCAACACACGAAGAAAAAGTCGATGCAAAAACATTATCGGATGAAATATCCGTCACCCTGAGATTTACTCTTAAAATTCTTCACAAGCTCGTTCAAAACGATTTTGTAAAATCATATAAAGGTGTTCAGGGCGGTTACAAATTGAATGTTCCTCCCGAAAAAATTACACTCAAAGATGTGATTGAACTTATCGACGGGCCGATCGCAATATCAAGATGTCTTGAATCCAACGAATCCTGTTCAATGAATCCGGATAAAACCGCTTGCATTTATCACCACATTTTTGATACTATTAGTATGGATGTGGCAAAAAAATTGGAAGGCATCACTATATATGATGTTTTAAATCGTAACTACGTTTTAAAATAACTAAAATCGGAGATGAGATATAATATGATGATGTTAAGAAAATCTATTCTTTCCTTTCCCGGTATTGGAATAGGCGATTTTAATATAGATAGCGTAGCTTTTACCATTGGCGATTTCACTATTGCGTGGTACGCTATAATTATAACAATTGGCATAATTTCAGCCGTTACATATACAATGTGGCGTGCAAAGCAAGTCGGTATAAAAATTGATGAAATACTTGACTATGCCATATGGGTAGTTCCGTCGGGAATTATAGGCGCACGAGCATACTATGTACTCACATCTCTGGAAAAATATGATTCTTTTGGTGAAATGCTGAATATACGCAACGGCGGACTTGCCATATACGGTGGAATACTTGCAGGCGCACTTGCAGTATTTATAGTTTCAAGGGTGAAAAAAATTCCGTTTATGGTAATTGCGGATTGTTGCACCCCCGGCATTATTCTTGCACAGGCTATTGGCAGATGGGGCAATTTTACAAACGGTGAGGCATTTGGATACGCCACAGATATATTTTGCCGTATGGGAGTTTCGAATGCTTTAACCGGGCACGAAATGCAATATGTTCACCCCACGTTTCTCTACGAATCTTTGTGGAATATTTTAGGTTTTACTTTGATTAACATTTTCTATAAACATAGAAAATACGATGGACAGGTATTTCTTTTGGTGTTCGGTTGGTACGGTCTTGGAAGAATGTTCATCGAGGGCTTACGTCAGGATAGCTTATATTCTTCGATATTTGGTCTTGAGTTCAGAACAAGCCAAATTCTTGCTGCTCTTATTCTTGTTGCAACTATCTCTGCACTCATTTATTTTGCAATTAAAAAGCCTAGCAATAAATTATATATAAAACAGTAAAAAGCGAGGATTTAACATGGCAGAATTAATTAATGGTAAACTGGTATCCGAAACTCTACGTGTAGGAATAAAAGACGAAGTTACCGATTTGGTAAAAAATCACGGGATCACCCCCGGCCTTGCCGTAATACTTGTCGGTGAAGATCCCGCTTCTACGGTTTATGTTCGCAATAAGCATAAGGCGTGTGCCGAGGTAGGAATAAATTCGATACAAATCATGTTGCCGGAAAGCACAACCGAAGAGGAACTTTTAAATAAAATCGACGAGTTAAACAACGATGATACTGTTGACGGAATCTTGGTGCAGCTTCCTCTTCCCAAGCACATATCGGAAGACAGGGTAATTAATGCTATTTCTCCTCAAAAAGACGTAGATGCATTTCATCCTGAAAATGTGGGAAAAATAACCCTTGGTAAATACGATTTTATTCCTTGCACACCGGCAGGTATTATGGAACTTCTCAAGTTCTACAATGTTGATATTAACGGCAAAGAATGCGTTGTTCTCGGAAGAAGCAATATAGTTGGTAAGCCTATGTTGCTTTTGCTCCTCGCAAAAAACGGAACCGTTACAATTTGCCACTCCAGAACAAAAGACCTTAATGCAGCAATTTCGCGTGCAGACATACTTGTTGTTGCGATTGGCAAGCCTAAATTTGTTAACGGAGATGTTATAAAACCCGGTGCAGTTGTTATTGATGTAGGAATCAATCGAACCGAAGACGGAAAACTTTGCGGAGATGTAGATTTTGAATCAGCGGAAAAGGTAGCATCTATGATTACTCCCGTTCCCGGTGGAGTAGGTCCCATGACTATTACAATGTTGTTAAAGAACACGCTTACCGCTGCCAAAAAAAGAATGGAAAAATAAAAATTTACAAAAAAGAAAAAAACATCTTGACAAACATAAAATAATAATATATAATATACTGGTAATAAATTTGAGATTTAATCTCTTTGCACAGCGAAGGGAGGGGAAATAGAGATGGCAGAAATCAGAGTAAAAGAAAATGAAACTCTTGATAGCGCACTTCGTCGTTTTAAAAGACAGTGTGTTAAGTCCGGTGTACTTACCGAGCTTCGCAAGAGAGAGTGCTATGAGAAGCCCAGCGTAAAGCGTAAGAAGAAGTCTGAGGCAGCTAGAAAGCGCAAGTATAAGTAATTTCAATAAAGGATGTACCGGATGGTGCATCCTTTATTTTTTGTTTAATTTTTCCGTAGTGTTTTTTTAAAATATGTGCAAAATATGTATAAGAAAAACAACGGAGATTATAATGAAAATCAAAAAAATAGTTACAGTGATTCTTTCTGCACTAACAATTACTGCAATACTCGCAAATTATGTAAATGCCGAAGCTACACAATATTCTTGGTATTGCAAACGCAACGGAAACAAACAACCCGAAATAACCAAAGAGGAAGAGTTGATTTCGAAATATAATGGATATTCTATCGACAGAAACGTTGCAGACGATGATGAAAAAAAGATATTATATTTAACATTCGATGCAGGTTACGAAAACGGAAATATTAAAAAAATACTTGATGTATTAAATGAAAAGAACGTTTCTGCAGCTTTTTTTATACTTGATAATATAATATTAAAAAATCCGGATTTAGTTACGCGAATGTCAAAAGAAGGACATTTAGTTTGCAATCATACAAAAAATCATATAAATATCTGCAATATGTCCAAAGAGGAAATTTCTAAAAACCTCTCCGATCTTGAAATTTTATACGAAGAAGTCGCCCAACAAAAAATGGCAAAGTATTTTCGTTTCCCGGAGGGAAGATATAGTGAAAAATCATTGGCAGCAGTCAATGAACTCGGATATAAAACAATCTTCTGGAGCTTCGCTTACGACGATTGGGATAACGCTCGCCAAACCAATCCCGAAAAAGCATTTAATAAGATTAAGCAAAACACTCACAATGGGGCAATAATTTTACTTCATCCGAATTCTCGTGTAAACGCGCAAATTATGCCACGGCTTATAGACGAATGGCGTAATCAAGGATATACCTTTGGAACATTAGATCAACTTTGTGTTTAGAAATTAAAAAATAAAAGTCTGCCATCTTTTAGCTGATGTCCGCAAACGCAGGTTTCAAAAATAACAAGTGGTAAAGACAATCGATACAGTATATCGCAAATATTTATTTGAATGGAGATACTGTAATGAAAACATTGTACGAAACACTTGG
>CAYRJG010000074.1:0-10850 GCA_964424525.1 uncultured Ruminococcus sp. | reverse complement strand
GAAGATGCGTAATGTCCATGCATTCCCTGCATACCGAGAAATCTCTCAAATTCATTAGGAATGGCCGAAAGACCCATAAACGTGCAACCGATGTAAGCGTCAATCTTTTCAGCGAACTCCATAATTTCCTTACCCATACCAAGACCGGCAGCTCCACCACCGATATATATGTAAGGACGCTTGGACTCATTAACAAGCTTGACCGCCTCCGCAATTTCCTCATTTTTAGGATCGGGAAGCGGAATTTTGGGAACTACCGCTTGAGGCTCATAATCGTAAAGCGCAACCTGAACATCTTTTGGAACATCTACCAGTACAGGTCCGGGTCTTCCCGACTTTGCAATAGAAAAAGCTTCTCTTATATTATCAGCAAGATCCTCTATTCGATTTACAAAATAGTTGTGCTTGGTTATAGGAAGAGTGACACCGGTTATATCTATCTCCTGGAAGCTATCCTTACCGATAAGAGAACACGGTACGTTACCCGTAATTGCAACCATCGGTATTGAGTCAAGCATAGCAGTAGCAATACCTGTAACCAGGTTGGTCGCACCGGGACCGGATGTTGCTATACAAACGCCAACCTTTCCCGTAGCTCTCGAATAACCGTCCGCTGCATGAGCAGCTCCCTGCTCGTGGGCTGTGAGGATATGATTTATTTCGTCCTTATACTTATAGAGCGCATCGTAAATATTGATTACCTGACCGCCGGGATATCCGAAAACATCGGTAACCCCCTGCTCTATAAGAGTTCTAATTATAATTTCTGCGCCTGTTAATTTCATTATAAATTTTCCTTACTGCTCTTTTTTCAACATCGCGTTTACTGCGCTGATGAGTGCTTTTATTGATGAAGCACTGATGTCACTATCAATACCGGTTCCCCAATAAATTTGTCCATCTAATACAACGCTGACATACGATGCAGCTTTCGATGTAGTCTTTCCCTCAAGAGCATGCTGTACGTAAGTTTCGAGCGTATAGTTTTTATTAATAACCGACTTGACCGCACTGCTAACACAGTCAAGACGTCCGTTTCCTGTTGTGACAACCTCGGTTTCCTTTCCGTTGTAAGAAATCTTAACAACGCCCGAAATGTTTCCGTCCGAAAGATCGGTATAAACAGCTCTCAATACATTAACGGGATTGCTGACATTAACGAAATCTCGCATGAAGATATCGTATACCTCTTTGGGAGAAAGCTCTTTGTGTGCATGGTCGGAAACGCTCTTTACATGATATCCGAAGGTTTCACGCATTTTAGGCGGAAGATTGAGGTTGAACTGTGTTTCCATAATATATCCGATGCCGCCCTTACCGGATTGAGAATTAATACGTATAACATCTGCATCATAAACTCTTCCGACATCGGTAGGATCAAGAGGAAGGTACGGAACAGTCCATGTTATATCCTTATTCTCTCTGAATTTCATTCCCTTTGCAATAGCATCCTGATGAGATCCGCTGAATGCAGCAAATACAAGCTGACCGCTATACGGCTGTCTTTCGTAAACGTGCATTCTCGTCACCTTTTCATAAACCGCAGTAATCGAAGGCAGATCCGAGAAATCAAGACAGGGGTCAATTCCTTGGGAGTACATATTAAGAGCAAGGGTGATTATGTCAACATTACCGGTTCTCTCACCGTTGCCAAAAAGCGTTCCCTCAATTCTATCTCCGCCTGCAAGAAGGCCGAGCTCGCTATCGGCAATAGCACAGCCTCTGTCATTATGAGGATGAAGCGAAATAATAACGTTTTCACGGCACAAGAGGTTCTTATGCATATATTCAACCTGATTTGCATAAACGTGAGGCATCGAATGAGAAACTGTTACAGGAAGGTTGATAATAACCTTTCTTTCGGAAGTAGGCTTCCAAATTTTAATAACCTCGTTGCATATATCACGCGCAAACTCCGGTTCGGTTCCCGTGAAGCTTTCGGGAGAATACTCGAATATGATATTTCCTTCAGCCTTTTCCCTATACTCTTGGCAAAGCTTTGCACCGAATTTAGCAATTTCGATTATCTCTTCCTTGCTTTTTCTAAACACCTGCTCGCGCTGAGCAACCGAGGTGGAGTTATATAAATGAACAACTGCATTCTTTGCACCCTTTATCGCCTCAAAGGTCTTGGCGATAATATGCTCTCTCGATTGTGTAAGAACCTGAATGGTTACATCGTCGGGAATAAGTTTTTGCTCAATAAGAGTCCTACAAAATTCATATTCGGTCTCCGATGCAGCAGGAAATCCGACTTCTATCTCTTTGAATCCAACCTTACATAGCAATTTAAAAAATTCAAGCTTTTCATCCAAGCTCATCGGAATTATGAGCGCCTGGTTTCCATCTCGAAGATCGACACTGCACCACATGGGGGGCTTGTCAATGGTATCCTTTTTCGTCCAAGACATTTCGACTCCGGAAGGAGTAAAAAACTGCTTTTGATATTTCTGATAACCTTTCATATTTCCTCCACAGCCACTTGACGAGTATAAAAAGCAGAAAGCTCCTTTACGCACCAATCGTTACATAAAAGAGCCAACTTTTATTCTTTAATGCAGTGCGTTAATCCGCTATTGCGCAAATTTGAAGAAAATCTTTACAAATGCGCCATTTCAGTAGTACATAACAATCAACTCTAAAAAACACAAAAGTAGGTTTTTTATGCAAGCGAATTGCTATAACTCGTCAGTTAATTATAAAATATAAAAATATTTTATATTATTTTTATTGCCTTGTCAAGATATTTTTAAACTAAAAAATATTTTTGACATAATACCCTATTTTTACAAACAAAAAGCCACCACTTTGTGTGTTTTGCACAAAGCGGTAGCTCTAAAAATTATACTATTAAAGCTTATGAATCCATCCGAATGTATCTTCAACAAGCCCCCATTGTATACCGGTAAGAGTATCATAAAGCTTTTGCGTTACATCACCGATCTTTTCTTCGTTGATGACATATTCAACATCCTGATACATAAGACGCCCGATAGGAGAAACTACAGCCGCTGTACCGCAGCCCCAAGCCTCTTCAAGGCGACCTTCTTTAAGTGCAAGGAGAAGCTCATCAACCGAAAAAAGACGCTCACTAACCTTATAACCGAGATTTTTAAGAACCTCAATGCAAGATTTTCTTGTAATACCCGGAAGAATAGATCCGGTGAGTTCGGGAGTTATTATCTCTCCGTTGATCTTGAACATAACGTTCATAGCACCGACCTCTTCGATATACTTACGTTCAACTCCGTCAAGCCAAAGAACCTGAGAATATCCTTTTTGAGCCGCGCGCTCGCCTGCTCTTGTGGAAGCAGCATAATTTCCACCGCACTTTGCATATCCGGTTCCACCTCTTACGGTACGAACATCCTGATCCTCAATCATAATTTTTACAGGGTTAATGCCTTCTTTATAATAACTGCCACTGGGTGAAGCAATTATCATAAACACTGCTCTATGAACGGTATGAACACCGAGCGTTTCATCGTTTCCGAACATATAAGGACGAAGATAAAGACTCGTCCCCTTTGAGTGAGGAACCCATTTTGCTTCATGGCGTACAAAAGTTTCAAGAATTTCCAGTGCCTCGTTTTCATCAAGAAGCGGAAGACACATACGTTCCGCAGATGTATTCATTCTCTTGATGTTCTCCATCGGGCGGAACAACTGAATCGTACCGTCATCTGTACGGTAAGCCTTGAGTCCTTCAAAAATTTCAGCACCGTAATGAAGAACGGTAGAAGCGGGATGAAGTGAGATATTACCAAAAGGAACTATTCTGGCGTTATACCATCCCTTTCCCGATTCGTATTCCATAACAAACATATGATCGGAAAAGCACTTTCCGAATCCAAGTTCATTATCGGGTGGCATTGTTTTGGGATTTGTAGTTTCAATTACATCAATATTCATACTTTTCTAAACCTTCCAAAAAAATAAGTGCGTATCAAAATCGCAATCAATTAGAGAGAAGAATGCCCAAAAGAGTAAAAACAGTTCCGGCAAGCATAAAAAGCGCCATAATAAATGCCAAGATTTTAGCAGATTTCTTTTTCATATAAATTTTCCTTTCTGCCGCGTTACAAACCGCGTTTATAAACAAAAAAATAGATTGAAGCGAATTAAAAGAAGAAAAAATCAAAAAGCATCACTTAGATGAAAATTGAGTTTTTTTGGTTTCATAAAACTTTGCAATTTGCGAGGTGATATTTTTATTCAGCAGAACCTGCTTTTTTACAGGAAGAAAGGTATGTATTCTTGCAAGTCCTTTAGAAACAGCGTCTATTGCATAAGGCGGACGAACAACGGCTATACCAAGAATTTTTGCCATCATAAGATCGAGTCCGTAAAGCTCCGATGCACCACCGGTCAAAACAATGCCGTTTTCAAAGATTTCATTTACATAGTTCATCGGTATCTTTTTGATAACATTAGCTATTGAAAGAAACAACTTTTGAAGTGGCTCCTCAAATATTCCGACAACATCCTCTGTTGAAATGGACATTTTAACGCGACTTCCCGTTAAAGAAAGAGTTCCGTCAATATCAATTCTTTCAGAAGTTCTGCCCTGCCATACAGCTCCAAGACGTTCCTTAATCGTTCTGGCAACAAGCAAGGAAACATTCATGTCACCTTGATTGAAGATGTGCTGTTTAACAGCTCTGTCAAAATCTTCACCGCCGATAGGCTCTCTGACCGAGAACAAAATATTGCCTCTGTAAAGAACGGCAATTTCAGTAGAAGCGGCACCGATATTAACAGAAATAACACTGATAGTGGGAGCGTATCCTGCACCAACCAAAGCAGCAACGGAACGCTTGACGGAATAGCTTTCGTGGACACCCGCATCAGCAAGCATGGCATGGATCTCATTTTCTTGCTTTGCTAAAAAATCGGACGGAAGAGCTATCAAGCATCTTATTCTGTCAGCGAATTTAACCGCTTCAACGATGTTTGAAATAATCTCTCTTGTAAGATCCGAAGAATACAGAAGTCCGTTTTTGAAAGGACGAACCAGAATTCCGTTTTCTCGCTCCTCGGCATCTTCTGCCATAGCAGCCCTCGCACCTATGGAAAGAACTCGGTGAGTATTTTTGTCAACAAGAACCATCGAAGGCTCGCGGTATACATCTGCCGATATGTTTGAAAGTGTAATATTAGCGTAGCCAAGATCTATACCGATTTTTGTAACCATACCTAGCTCCTTTCCGATCGTTTATTGTTATATTATATCATATATTGTTGAGAAATTCAAGTGGATTTTAAAATAAAGTTAACATTTTTGCAAAATAATTATTCATTTAATCATCAGCAAGCCTAAAGCCCAAAGTTGTATATCTCAAAACCTCTCGATTGTTTGCAACCATATTATGCGGAATATTACTTCTGCCCACTATTATTACCATATTTTTAGCTCTTGTAACCGCGGTATACAAAAGATTTCTTGTCAAAAGCATAGGTGGACATGAATACATCGGAAGTATTACAACGGGATACTCGCTACCTTGACTTTTATGCACGGTAATAGCATAAGCAAGCTCTAATTCATCAGATGCAAGCTCATAACTGTATTTGCAAACTTTATCATCATATCGAACGGTTATTTCCTCTTCTTTGGAATCGATAAATTCGATTATTCCGATATCTCCATTAAAAACTCCAACGCCAGAAACGCCATTTTTCTCCCATTCCACATCATAATTATTGGCAGTTTGCATAACTTTATCACCTTCTCTAAAAACAGCAGAACGAAGCGTTACCTCGCGTTTAAATTTAGATGGCGGATTGATTTTTTCCTGCAATTCAGGGTTCAAAGTAACAGTTCCGCCATACCCTTTTTTTGACGGAGTGATAACTTGAATCTCGCCTTTAATCTGTTTGCCGTAGGTTTTTGGCAATCGTTCGGTAATTAAAGAGGCGATAGTTTCGGGAATCTGACGCTCATTTTCGCGTCTTACAAAGAAGAAATCCTTGGTTGTATCATTTAATATTGGGTCTTCTCCTTTATTAATTTTATGTGCATTAGTTATGATCAAGCTTTCTTTTGATTGTCTAAAAATTTCAGTAAGACGCACGGTAGTTATTCTTCCGCAATTCAAAAGATCGCAAAAGATGTTCCCTGCTCCAACGCTTGGCAACTGATCCGCATCTCCGATAAGTATTATTCTTGCACCGCGCTTTAAAGCCTTAAATAGTGCAGTCATCAACGAAAGATCAATCATAGATGCTTCGTCAACTATTACCACATCCTCATCGAGCGGATTTTTGGCATCTCTTTTAAAACGACGCTCCACGGTTTCCGTTCTGTCCATTTCAAGCATTCGATGGATGGTTTTTGCTTCTTCACAAGTTGCCTCACTTAATCGTTTGGCAGCTCGCCCGGTAGGAGCAGAAAGCACACATTTCAAATCAAGACTGCGAAATATCGAAAGAAGCCCCTTAACTACCGTGGTTTTTCCTGTTCCGGGACCGCCTGTCAATATCATCATACTGTCATTGATTGCGCTATACATAGCTTGCTTCTGTTCCATGGCATATCTTATGCCGAAATAATTTTCAACCTTTTCTATCATTACATAAATATCCGAAGCGGAAAAGCTTTTTATGTATTTACTCATTTCGGATATTCGTTTATATATATATTTCTCCGAATTTGCGACATCCTCGGTCATAATATAGGAAACACCATCATGACGATATTCGGAAAGCTCCTCCGATTCGATATAGTCATCTAATCTTTCGGTCACAAAACTTGAAGAGATTCCAAGAACATCGGCTGCTGCCATAATTAATTTATCTCGCGGCAAACAAGTGTGTCCGTTAATATTTGAGTTAAATTCAAGAGTATATTTTATTCCGGCAAGTATGCGCTGCGTTGATTCGGGAGAAATTCCGAAAGTACGTCCAATATTATCTGCCTTTTCAAAAGGAATTCCATTTTCGTCCGAGCACAGAATATAGGGGTTTTCCTTTATTATTCCAACAGCTCCCGCGCCAAATTGCTTATATACACGGGTGATTTCACCCTTATCAAGAAAGTCCTTGCAAAACATCATCACATTACGAATGCCTGTTTGTTCACGAAATGACTCTGCGATAGTCGCGGCCTTTTTATATGTAATTCCTGGAATATCCGCAAGCCATTCAGGGTGATTTTCCATGACATCAAACGTATCAACGCCAAAACGATTTACGATCTTCAATGCAGTGACCGGGCCAACACCTTTAACGGTTTTAGAAGAAAGATATTGAAGGATTCCATCAATTTCATCGGGCAATTTTTTCTCGTATGAATCAAAAGAAAATTGCCTTCCAAACTCCTTATGAAACACCCATACCCCGCTTAATATGACCTGCTCGCCTTCAAAAGCCATAGGCATGGTTCCAACAGCGGTAATTAAATTATTATCTCCGTCAACAATTTCAATTACCGTATAATCATTGACATCATTTTTATACACGACGTTTTCGATTACGCCGCTGACGGTTACAATATTATCTTTTTTACCGCGCCCATTCATCCACTATCACCTCACCCGTTTAAACAAGTTATCATTTTACGAAAAATGCAAAAAGAGAACAGAAAAGCAGAAAAAGCAAGCACAAGACTTGCTTTTTTTCTACAAAAAATTTATTTGCAAAGAGCTTTAAGTTCATCTGCAATATCGCAGATTTCCCATTTCACACCGAGATCCTCTCTGCCCATATGACCGTATGCCGCAAGCTGCTTATATATCGGCTTGCGAAGATCAAATTTTTCAATTATCGCAGCAGGTCTTAAATCTACGAGCTTATCAACTGCGTTTGCAATTTTTTCTTCATCGACAGTAGCCGTTCCAAAAGTATCTATCATAACCGAAACAGGACGAGCGACACCGATAGCATAAGCGATCTGAACCTCGCATTTTTTAGCAAGTCCCGCTTTAACGATATTCTTGGCAACATATCTTGCCGCGTAGGAGGCGCTTCTGTCAACCTTTGTCGGATCCTTACCCGAAAATGCACCGCCACCGTGACGAGAATAACCACCGTATGTATCAACTATAATTTTTCTGCCTGTAAGTCCGGTATCTCCCTGAGGACCACCGATAACAAATCTTCCTGTCGGGTTTACATATATATTGACTTTACCGTCCATAAGTTCCTTGGGAATAACAGGAAGGATGACCTGCTCAAGAATATCTTTGCGAATCGTCTTATTATCAATTTCCGCGCTATGCTGTGTAGACACAACAACAGTATCTACTCTGACAGGAACACCGTCAACATATTCAACCGTTACCTGCGTTTTTCCGTCGGGGCGGAGATACGAGAGCTTGCCGTTCTTTCTAACCTCGGTAAGCTTCATAGCCAGCTTGTGAGCAAGAGATATCGGCAGGGGCATAAGCTCGGGGGTTTCATCGCAAGCATATCCAAACATAAGACCTTGGTCACCCGCACCGGTATCAAACTTATCGGCAATCTCGCCATCCTTTGCCTCAAGGCATTTATCAACGCCAAGTGCTATATCCTCGCTCTGCTCGTGAATCGAACTGAGAACTGCACAGGTGTTTGCATCAAAACCAAATTTTGCGCGATTGTATCCTATTTCATTTACGGTATCTCTTACAACCTTCTGAACATCAACTTTAGCAGTGGTTGTTATTTCTCCCATAACGGTAATAATACCTGTTGTAGCAAAAGTTTCGCAAGCAACACGGCTATTAGGATCCTCGGCAAGTATCGAATCGAGTATAGCATCGGATATTTTGTCACAGATTTTATCGGGATGTCCTTCTGTAACAGATTCCGATGTAAAAAGCATTTTTTTCATAAGCAACGTCCTTTCGTTTTATCAACAGCTTCATCAAAACAAAAACCCGAAAATCGCAATTCTGCAATCCCCGAGCGAGAAAACCTCATCTGTCAGGAATTAGCACCTTGTATTTTCATATAGGTTGCCGGGCTTCGCAGGGCCAGTCCCTCCACCTCTCTTGATAAGCAATATTTAATTCTATATTATTCTAGCACAACAATGCTTTAAAATCAAGTATTTTTTATAAAAAAGTTGAAAGCTCGCGAAAATAGGCGAGCTTTCGTTTTATATAATTAAATTATTATATGTTTGGGAAGACCGTTTTCGTACTCAACAGCAACCTCCCCAACAATAAGGGGGGCTAGGTAGTTTATTCCTTCCTCGGTAATTCCATCGCATGTTTCATTGATATACTCATCGGGAACACGTCTTACCTCATTTGCAATATTTGCAATTTCGGCAAAGCCTACGGAAGATTTGTAAGGAGATGTTGATTTGCGCTCAATAGTCATCATAACACCTGTATTGCCTTCAATCGCAGCATGAACAGCACCGCGACCTACCGCAACAGATTCCGAAATATCGGTAGCAGAAAGAATATGACCTGCGGCACGTTGCGGAAGATTAAGCTCAACCGAGCGAACCTTGCATCCGATCTTATCCTTAACAAGCCATTCAAGATTTTTGCCGGCACCCGAAAGACGGGCATGACCAAATGCGTCCAAGTCACCTTTTGCGGTAGAAGCACCAACGTAAGTTCCGTCTGCATATCTTATTCCCTCGGAAACCGCAACAAGAACTGCGGGATGGCGCTTAAGAGCTTCCTTTACAGACTCGATGAACTTATCTGCATCAAAAATCTTTTCGGGAAGATAAATGAGATCGGGAGCTATTCCTCCGGAAACCTTCGGGAGAGCCGCTGATGCAGTAAGCCAGCCTGCATCTCTGCCCATTATCTCAACAATGGTAACAGCGTCAATTGTATAAACAGATATGTCGCGAAGCATTTCTTTAAGAGTTGTTGCAACAAATTTTGCGGCAGAACCGAATCCCGGAGTATGGTCGGTTGCCATAAGGTCATTATCTATAGTTTTAGGAACACCGACAACACAAATTTCGTAATCGTTTTCCTTTGCGTACTTTGAAAGCTTGGATACTGTATCCATCGAATCATTTCCGCCGATATAAAAGAAATATCTGATATCATATTTCTTAAAAATCTCGAAAATCTTTTTATAAGTATCCGGGTCAACATCTGGGGATTTCATCTTTTTTCTGCAAGAACCGAGTGCAGCGGCAGGAGTCGCCTCAAGCGTTTCAAGATCGCGACCGCTCGCAAATTTTTCGGTAAGATCAACGAATCTCTCCTCCAAAAATCCCTCTATACCGTTTCGCATACCGTATAGAGTATTTATGTAACCCTTTTCCTTTGCCTCTAATGCTCCGCGTATTACACCCGAAAGCGTTGCATTTATAGCCGCAGTAGGACCGCCCGACTGACCTACAACCGCATTTCCTTTAAGAATTTTCATATCCTTCTCCTAAAAAGTTTTTACAGTTTATTATAACATTACTTTTTTCTTTTTTCAATCCTTTTTGAGATATTTAATTTTGAAAGATCGAGATTTGATAATGCTTTTTGCAAATATGCCCTTTTATCAAATCCGTAATCATAAAAATACGCGTGTTCAAAGAGATCTACAGCAAGGATTGGTGTATTACTTAAAAGCTGCGATTGATAATTTTCTCCTATGTAATATTGTATTTCTTTTTTATTTCGATAAATAAAAAGAAATCCGCTGTTTTTGATGCATTTTTCATAAAGCATATACAAAAACGACGCTTCACTCCCAAAATTCCGTTTCACAATTTCGCAAACCGTATTTTGAGAGGAAAAGGAATTGAAAAAAATTTCGTGCGCCATTATATCCGCTTTCAATGTATAAGCTTCTTCTCTTTCCGACTTCGGGATTTTAGAATTCAGTATTTCGTTACAATTCTTCCCTACTAAAATAGGATAACTCTTTTCAAAAATAGAAAGTTTTAAGGTTAGCGC
>CAYRJG010000073.1:0-10882 GCA_964424525.1 uncultured Ruminococcus sp. | reverse complement strand
CCCTAAATAACAGCACTTTTATATAAAACGTAGAATTTCATAAAAAATAAAATTATTTTTGCAAAAGCACTTGAAAAAACTTTCATAATATACTATAATATAGAGGTATTTAAGATAGAAATATGAATAAAATGAAAGTTTTGATTCAAAAACTTTCAAAAATGGTGTAAAAATGAAAGATTTTAAGACAATTTGCAAGTCGGAGAGAAAAAAGCTATACTCCGAGCTTATAAAACAATATAAAGAATATAAAGAAAGAGGACTTTCTCTTGACCTTTCACGCGGAAAACCAAATGCCGAGCAGCTTGATGTAAGCCAGGCTCTTCTTTCCTATCCGATAACAACAGAGGATTGCCTTGCAGGTGGCGTTGATGTACGTAACTACGGTATTGTTGACGGTATTCCCGAAGCAAAGTCGCTTTTTTCCGAGCTTCTCGGAATTCCCAAGGAATATATTTCCGTAGGCGGTAACTCATCGCTTCAGCTTATGTATGATACTCTCTCTCGTGCTATGCTTTTTGGAGTCCTTAGCTCCGAGCGTCCTTGGTCGAAGGAAGAAAAATTGAAATGGATATGCGTTACTCCGGGATATGACCGCCATTTTAAGATTACCGAAATTTTCGGCTTTGAGCTTCTTTCTGTAAAAATGACCGAATCGGGACCCGATATGGATGAGGTAGAGCGCCTTGTCAAGGATCCCAGTGTTAAGGGAATCTGGTGCGTTCCGAAATATTCGAATCCTACGGGCAATACCTATTCCGATGAAACAGTCAGAAGACTTGCTTCGATGAAATGTGCCGCGCCCGATTTCCGCATAATGTGGGATAATGCATACGCGGTTCACGATCTCGGTGAGCACGGTGATGAGCTTCTTGATATCTTTGGAGAAGCAGAAAAATGCGGAAACCTTG
Organism: uncultured Ruminococcus sp.; assembly: GCA_964424525.1. Classification (GTDB taxonomy): domain Bacteria; phylum Bacillota; class Clostridia; order Oscillospirales; family CAG-272; genus UBA1740. The sequence continues at coordinate 9,971 of CAYRJG010000073.1, read as the reverse complement.
ACCGTATATTCTATTTTTCCTCAACATCCAAAATAACATTTCCGGGTGCAGGTGTTGCTATTATGGCGGCATCTCCCGCGAACCTTGCACAGATAAGACCTTATATTTCCGCACAGACAATAGGTTATGATAAAATTAATCAGCTTCGTCACGTTAAGTATATGAAAAACGCGGAAAACGTTCACGAGCATATGATGCTTCTTGCATCTCTTATTGGCAGAAAGTTTGAAATAACGCTCTCTACGCTCGAGTCGCTTCGCGGTCTTGGAATTGCAGATTGGTCGAAGCCTAACGGTGGATACTTCATCTCACTCGACGTTATGCCGGGATGTGCAAAGCGTGTATTTGCTTTAATGAAGGATGCCGGTGTAGTTCTTACTCCTGTCGGAGCAACATTTCCTTACGGAATAGATCCCGAAGATAAAAACCTCCGCATCGCACCGACCTATCCTTCGGATGAGGATCTTCGCCTTGCTTGCGAGATATTGGTTCTTACTGTTAAGATAGCTGCACTTGAAGCACTTGATAAATAAATTAGAATCCGAGCCTCGGTAAATTTTTCCTTGGCTCGGATTTTTTATGTATTGAATATTATACGTCCCTGAATCCCTTACCCATTATTTCACTCGTTTTTGTAATAATGATAAAGGAATGGGGGTCTATTTCCTTGATTTTTCTGCGAAGCTTTACTGCTTCTGTTCTTTTGCACACAGTAATAATGACGTTCTTTTCTTCGCCCGAATAAGCACCTTCCGCGGTTTGAACGGTTGCACCGTGCTTCATTTCCTTCATAATAAATTCTTCGATCTCTTTGGTCTTGGTCGTTATGATTGTGAAAGCCTTGCACATATTTATTGAGTCGAGAATATCGTCAACCACAAATACCTTTGCGAAAAGACCGAGCATAGCAAAGAGTCCTACAGTTATCGATCTGTAAGCAAAGAAACTTGCCGTCGCAATAACAAAGTCGGAGAAAAGAAGAGCCTCACCAACGTTCATATGCGTATATTTCTTTAGGATAAGGGCAATTATATCCGTACCGCCAGAGGATGCGTTGCATTTGAAGATTATCGCTGCACCGACACCCGTTAGCATCACGGCGTATACAAGTTCAAGTAATGTGTATTCGGTCAATGGTCCGTCAAGAGGAACAAGCATCTCAAATACCCAGTTTTCCATTGACATCATTATTGAACAATAGATAGTGAGAAGACCGCACTGGCGACCAAGAACTATAACACCGACTATAAGAAGCACAATATTAATTGCCAGCATATAAGTTGCTTGCGAAATGACAGGGAATAGCTGTGCAAGAATTATTGATATACCGCTGACTCCGCCGGTTGCAAATCCATTTGGTGCCTTGAAAAAATAGATGCCGGTTGCCATCATAAGTATTCCCAAATTCAGAAAAAGGAAATACTTTATAGAAGATAATACTTTGGAACTCGAATTCTTTTTTGTTAAGTCTTTCATCGAGAAGATCCTTTCACCGAGGTGAACAGAATGGGCGATTAAATCGCTTGTTGTAACACCTCTGTTTTAATTATAAATAAAAAAACAAGAAAGTCAATACAAATTTTCTTTAAGATAAAAATGAGTGATTATGGCATTAGCTAAAAGGTGTATTTTTGTTGACAAATAAATATAAAAATGGTAAAATAAGATAATAAAAATAAATGGGACGGTGAATATGGATATTACCGAAGCTAAAAAGCGAATCGACTATCTTCGCAAAACTCTTGAATATAATTCAAGGCTATATTATGAAAAGGACACTCCCGAAATTTCGGACTATGAATATGACGCGCTTTTTCGCGAGCTTGTCGAGCTTGAGGCAAAGTTCCCTGAACTTGATGCGCCAACCTCGCCAACAAAAAGAGTGGGCGGTAAGGCACTTGATAAATTCGAAAAGGTTACTCACAATGTAAGAATGGGGAGCCTTACCGATGTATTTTCATACGAAGAACTATACTCGTTTATAACCTCAATGCAGACTGAGCTTGGCAGTGAAGCCGAGTTTTCTGTAGAGCCGAAAATTGACGGACTTTCGGTATCATTGGTATATGAAAACGGAGTTTTTGTCAAAGGTGCAACGAGAGGCGACGGAGAGGTTGGTGAGGATGTTACCGAAAATATCCGCACAATCAAATCCGTACCTTTAAGACTTAAAGAGGATATTCCATACCTCAATGTTCGAGGAGAGGTATATATGCCGCGCAAGGTATTCAAGGAATTGAATGAGGCAAGAGAGGAGAGTGGTCTATCTCTATTTGCTAACCCAAGAAATGCTGCTGCGGGCTCTCTGCGTCAGCTTGATCCGAAAATTGCCGCATCTCGCAGACTTGCGATTTTTATATTCAATCTTCAAGAGGGGGAACTGTATACAGACGGTAGAAAATGCCAAACCCACACCGAAACTCTTAATCGTCTTGAGGAACTTGGCTTTTCTGTTCTGCCCGAATATAAAGCACTTATCGGCTGTGAATCAGTCGGAAAACACATTGAAGAACTCGGAAATATGCGTCCCGATCTTTCCTTTGATATGGACGGTGCGGTTATTAAAGTCAATGATCTTCAAAGCAGAGTGAGAATAGGCGAGGGAACGAGCACTCCTAAATGGGCTGTCGCATATAAATACCCCCCCGAAGAAAAAGAAACAAAGCTTATCTCGGTTGACATTCAAGTCGGCAGAACAGGAGTTTTGACTCCTACGGCAAACCTAGAGCCGGTGCGCCTTGCAGGAACTACGGTATCGCGAGCAACCCTTCACAATGCAAACTATATAAAGGATAGGGATATAAGAATAGGCGATACCGTAATCGTCAGAAAAGCAGGGGAAATCATACCCGAAATCGTTTCGAGCGTTAAAAAATATCGCACGGGTGCTGAGATTGAGTTTGAAATGCCTGATGTGTGCCCTTCGTGCGGACATCCCGTCGTTCGTGATGAGAGTGGTGACGGAGCCGCAACGAGATGTGTGTTTGCAGGATGCCCCGCACAGAATGCACGCGGAATAGTTCACTACGCCTCAAAGGGTGCTATGAATATAGAGGGTCTTGGTCCACAGGTAGTTGAGCTTTTGCTCGGTGCAGGAAAAATATCCGGAATTGCCGATCTTTATACTCTTAAAGTTGAAGATATCGAGGGTCTTGAGCGTATGGGACAAAAGAGTGCCGAAAATCTCGTGGCTGCTATTGAGGAGTCAAAGAGCAGAGGACTTGAAAGGCTCTTGTTTGCTCTTGGAATCCGCCAGGTAGGCGAGGTTGCCGCTGAAGAAATTGCAATTAAAATGCAAACACTAAATGCATGCTTTAATGCAACTGCCGAAGATTTTCTTGCAATAAATGATATTGGCGCAATTACTGCTACTGCTTTGGTTGAGTTTTTTGCGGATGAAGATAATCGTGCGCTTTGCGAGCGCCTTATGCAGCTTGGTGTAATGACTACGGCAAAATCCGAGCCTAAGCTTGATACCCTTGCGGGACTTACTTTTGTCCTTACAGGAACGCTTCCTACGATGTCAAGGGATGAAGCATCTGCATTGATAAAGAAAAACGGTGGTAAGGTTTCCTCTTCGGTTTCCAAGAAAACCTCTTACGTTGTTGCTGGAGAAGAAGCAGGATCCAAACTTACTAAAGCAAAAGATCTTGGAGTTCCCGTTATCACGGAAGAGGAGCTCGTTAAAATGCTTTGATTTTAAATTTTGTTAAAGAGGGTAGCTCAAGTACAAAAAACTTGAGCTACCCTCGAATGCGTTAAGAGGCTAGGTGGATCCCGTGCGAAAATTCAGGTTCTATGCAATTCCAAAGCCCATTGTTGTAGGATCTCGGAAAAGAGGAATATGAGGAGGATAGAATGTAAATATAAAAAATGCTGTTGTTATTACGGCAAAGCCGATTATTGCAAGTGATTCGGTAAAACCCGATACGTTTTCTTTTCTTTTTGGTAAGTTTGAGAGAATGTTGGCAACACCGTATGCAATCACAACGCTTAAAACATAGATAATTATATTTATTGCATCAATGCTTTTTCCGAATATCCCCGTGTAAGTGTAAAAGAATGTGATGATAGAAATAATACCAACGATAACGCCGCATAGCTTTGGCAAAAAGAATGCGAGCATATTTTTGCCATAGATAAAGTATTCAATTATCATGATTAATGTGTAGGGTATGAACAGTAGTTTGAGATGTTCCCAAGTGCTTTCGTTTACCGCGGAAATCAAGGCTACAAAATAGTTTTTATCTGCCAATTCAAAAAGGAAATGCAAAAGCACGCCGAGAGCAATACATATAATTGCCGCACCTATGTTGATTTTCAGTATTAGTTTGGACTTATCTTTCACAGTAATTCCTCCGTTTTTTAGAGTACCCGTAAGAGAATCGAGCTCATAAGGTTTAGTAGGACGTATTTTCCTATATACATCGCCCAATTTTTCTTAAATATCCACATATTTCTCGAAAAATCCAGCTCGCCTATAAAAAAATACGTTCCTTCTAAACTGCTGTGCATCTTACGGCGAATAAGTTTTAGATTGATTTTGTCGAAGTTTGACGAAGTTAAGTGCGGACTTTACTAGGAAAACTACGGCAAAAGCAGCGAAAAATTATCGCCATAAGACTTGTGTGTTCGACTCTCTTACGGGTAATTATTGTCATATTATATTACAACTAATCAAAATTTACGTAATTGTAAAAAATGTTTTTTGGGCGGAGCTTCAATTCAAGCGACACAATAACTAAAAAGAGGTTTTCTATTGACAATAATATGGCTGTATGTTATAATATATTTGTTTTAACGGTATAGTATAATTAATATTTTTAGGCGGTTGACCCTCGTCTTTCGGTAGATTGAATAAGGTTATTTTTTATTCTTTTTTGTGCTGATAATATATATTAAAGTGTTTTTGATTAAATTTAAGCTTTTATATTTTGATATATTGGCAGTATGGCTTTTTGATGAGCGGCACAAATTTAAATTAAAGAAAGCATGGTGCTTGATATTTTTATGAGTAAAAAAGTTTGTATTGCGAGCTCTTTTGTGACAAAATTCAGGGAAAATAAATTCCTGTTTTCCGAACTTGTAAAGCGCGATTTCAAAAAGAAATATAAAAGAACGTATCTTGGAATGTTATGGAGTGTCCTATCTCCGCTCTTGACGTTGCTTGTTATGCGACTCGTGTTTTCAAATATGTTTGGAAATAGGATGGAGCATTTTACTACCTACTTGTTTTGCGGTAATATTGTTTTTTCTTTTTTCAGTGATGCAACAAGTGGCGGAATGTCTTCACTTATGGGAAATGCTTCGATTTTTTCGAAAATAAATGTTCCTAAATATTTATTTTTGTTTTCAAGAAGCATCTCATCTCTTATAAATTTTGGTTTAACTTTTGTAGTATTCCTTCTTTTTTGCATTATTGACGGCGTAACCTTCACTCCTTGGTTTTTCTGTTTGATTATTCCAATAGTTTGCTTAATTGTTTTTAATATAGGAATAGGTCTTGTGCTTTCTGCATTATACGTGTTCTTTAGGGATATACAATATCTTTGGAGCGTTTTTACAATGCTTCTTATGTATATGTCTGCAATCTTTTATACTGTCGATGTTCTGCCCGAACTGATGCAAAAGCTTTTGCACTTGAATCCTATTTATGTATACATTAAGTTCTTTAGGAGCATAGTTCTTGATGCTGCGCTGCCTAATGGTTATGTTATTTTGCTTGCTATCGGGTATGCGGTAGTCGCGTTTGCAATCGGCGCATTTTTCTACAAAAAGTATAACCACAAGTTCTTATATTACATCTAATCCGGGGGATTTATGGAAGAAACCGTTGTAAAAAAAGAACCGATCCTTATACTTGACAATGTATCCATAAGATACATGACAGGCGATTTTAAGGAAATTGGAATTAAAGAATACATTATCCGTCGTTTGACGAAAAAATATGAAGTCAAAGAGTTTTGGGCTGACAGGCACGTCACATTTGCTATAAATCGCGGTGATATGCTCGGTATTATCGGAACAAACGGAGCCGGTAAATCTACGCTTCTGAAAGCAGTTTCCGGAATTATGGTGCCGACAGAGGGAAGGGTAATTTGCAAAGGCAAAATTGCCGCTTTGCTCGAGCTCGGTAGTGGATTTGACGGTGATATGACCGTAAAGGAAAACGCTTATTTACGTGGAGCTATGCTTGGATACACCAAAAACTTTATGGACCAAACGTATGATGAAATAATTGCTTTTGCAGAACTTGAGGAATATCAGGATCACGCTTTTAAGCATCTGTCATCCGGTATGAAATCAAGACTGGCGTTTTCTATAGCTTCTCTTCTTAATCCCGATATATTGATTTTGGACGAGGTTCTTTCGGTTGGAGATGGCGCGTTTAGGGCAAAGAGCGAAGCAAAAATGAAATCAATTATAAATGGCGGAGCAACTACAATTTTAGTTTCCCATTCAATTGCTCAAGTAAGATCTATGTGTAATAAAATCTTATGGCTTGATCACGGTAATCAAGTAACCTTTGGCTCAGATGTAAACGGAATTTGTGATGCTTATGAAAAGTATTTAAAAACAAAAGTTTTGCCGACGTATTAATGATTTAGTAAAAACGTCCCGAAAGCGTTTAAAACGCTTTCGGGACGTTTTTGTTATTAGACCTTATTTGCTATTGCATATATACTGGAGTATATTTCTCCTTCGTCTTCTGTGCTCGGGAAATAAGATTTTTCATAATTTGAAAAATCAAATTCAAGAGCATCACGCAAAGCTCTTTCAAGGTCTTCTGCATTGGTGGGTTGGAATAAGAAACCGTTCTTTCCGTTATTGACAGCCTCCGGCATTCCTCCAATATCGGAAGCCACGACTATCGCTCCGGTCATCAGTGCTTCTCTTAAAACAAAATTGTATGTTTCATACCACATAGAAGGGATAACGACGCAATCGGCTTCCGAGTAAATATCGGGCATTTCGGAGCGCGATCTTGGACCGCGGAATATAACTCTTTCATCGGCAATATTGCGAAGCTTCTTCAAATAATTCGAATTTCCGTCACCGTATATTTCCAATGTCAGATCATCGCCTTCAAGATGTGTAAAGGCGTTAATTAAGGTGTGAATGCCTTTTAATGGCGAGAGCGTTCCGGCATAAACGAATTTTTTAACCTTTCCTGTTCTGACCTTATGCGTAAATGCGTTTGATATTCCGTGAGACGTTGTAAGATATTTAACATCCGGGAACTCTTTAGCCATAACTCGTGCCACAAACTCTGAAGGAACCGTTACAATTTCCGCACCTTGAAGAACTTCCTTTGCTGCTGCAAATCTTTCCTTGAAATCGCGGCAACCGTATGTTGGACAGACTCTCGCGCACTTTGTTTGCTCGTTTGTTCCGGCACAGAAGCAACCGTTAGAGTCCACCATAGAAGCATAGTGGCACATCATAGAAAAATCTGTGCAGGTTACTACGTATGGAAGACCTAACTTTTTACATTCTGCAAGAAATGATGCAAAAGGCTGCGGATAGGTCGCATGAACCAGATCGATATTATGCTTTTCTACGATAAAGCGAGCAAAGCTATGCATAGAAGCATCCTCAGTGGTTATCGATTTATAAAATATGCCAAGAGGCGGCTTTTGATATTTTAAAGCTATCATAATAAGCCCGTCATACTCGTAATACTTATAAAGCATATTGTCGTATATTTCAAAGCCTTTTTCACAGGCAACGTCAGGTTCAAGAGTAATCACTATTACCTTGTTTCCGCGCTGAAGCTCGTTTTTAGCAAGATTATAAGTAAATCTTTCGGTACCACCTGTTTTGTAAGGGTAGAACCTGTGAACAAGATATAAGATGTTTATAGGCGTTGATGATTCTGTCGGAGTGAGTTGAGCTTTTTTATACTCATTATTAAATTCGGGGATATCGTGCTTTACCTCATCGTTAAAGCGCTTGCGGTCGATGATAAGCTTTTCCTTTAGCATACCCAGCGAATTTTTGAATCCTAAATATCTGAAATTATTAAATGCCTTACTAATTTTAGACATGTTTCCTCCAATACCATTAAGAAAATAACTGTATGTTTATATTTTATCATATATAAAATATAAAGTCAATTGTTTAAAGATAAAAGCAAGTTGGAAGATAATACTTGATTTTATCTGTGTACTTTGATATAATAAATATAATAAATATATACGGTGGTAAATCAATGAAGCTCAGTATAATTATTTGTACCTATAATACCGATATATCCTATGTTGACGAATGCCTAAATTCGATTTATTCTTCAACCATTTCCACAGCAGATTTTGAGGTTGTATTTGTTGATGACGGCTCAACTGTTGATTATTCATCTATAATTGAAAAGTATCCTATTGTCTATTCTAAAATTGAGAATAGAGGTCATCTCGGTGCGCGGATTTACGGAATCTCAATCGCAAAAGGTGACTATATAACCTTTGTTGACAGTGATGATACGGTATCCTACAACTACCATTTACCTATGCTCCGGGTAGCTGAAGATAAAAATGCAGATATTGTTATCAACGATTGGTCTTTCCGACTTTCATCAATGAACAGGTATTGCACAAAGGATACGACTATATGCCGCGATATAGACTGCCGCGGGGACGATGAGCCGCTTCTTTTGTTTTTCGAGCAAAAGGGTGGAGAGCATTCATATTTTGTGTTTTGGAATAAGATAGTAAGGCGTGAGATTTATCAATTGGCGGTTTCGGATGTGGAGCGCGTTGTTGGTGCTCGAAGAGTAGTGTATGCTGAAGATGTTCTTCTCAATTTCTTCAATTATAAGTATGCAAAGTGTGTAGTGAATCTTCATACAGGATTTTATTTTTACAGAATCCACGACAATCAAAGCGTTACCGCTTGCTCGGCTGAAAAGCTTTTGAGTCAAATAGAAACTATGAGCTTTGTGCTTGGAGTAATGCGTGATAATATCGGGGCGAATAGGTATCGAGAAAAAATACTTGATAATCTTTCCGAATGGGGCGCATCCATGGCAAGATATCATTATGGTACTGCAAAAGGTTCAGGATATATCGAGCTATACGAGAAAATAAAAGCGGCATACGATGTGCCTAAATTGAGAACACCTTATAAAAAAGATGGAATTTTATATGTGTACGTCGAGGTTCTCGGAAATAATTTTACGGAAATCGATAAATCGCTTTACGAGCTTTATAAATGCGACTCGGATATTGATGTTTCTTACTCTCGAAACTGCAAATATATAGAGCGATTTGTTAAAAGCATATCGAAGATAAAGCATTTTTCTGTGCGAAAAAAGAAAAATGCCGCTTTGGTGATACCTAAAAATGATACCCCGCGGCTTCTCCGAATTATATTTAGTCCTTTTGTTATAAAAATAGGAGTACATACTATAAAAAAGGGTTCAAAGCTTCGGAAATTCCTAAAGAAAAAACTTGTTTGATCAGAAAAATCAATATTCGAAAAAAAGATGTTATACCATAATCACAGAAGCACAAGCTGTTTTCGGCTTGTGGAAAGGCTTTGCCTTTCGTGTCGTGTCGCAACACGACCTGTGTTATGCCAATGTTCTCATGGAAAATCTTCGATTTTTGTAGGCTTTGCCTACACGTTCGCTCCTTATAAGAGCGAACCCGTGAGGTTATTATACCATGTGTTTCCTTTAAAGGATTACCCCGTATAGCATCTTTTCGTTTTTGAAAAGCAATTAAATAGCCGAGCTTTTCGGCTCGGCTATAAATATGAAATAATTTTTCGTTTTGCTTGAGATTAATTTTTCTTATAAAGCGGGCCGTAGGTCGCGCAAGCTCTGTAATCCTGACCTTCCTTGTCTGCGCCGAATGCATTCCATGCAGCGGGGCGGAAAATCTTGTCGGGAGTAACGTTGTGCATGCATACGGGTATGCGGAGCATTGAGCAGAGCGTGATAAGGTCGGCACCGATATGACCGTAGCTGATAG
>CAYRJG010000072.1:0-11424 GCA_964424525.1 uncultured Ruminococcus sp. | reverse complement strand
GCGGACGTGTTGACAAGTTCAAGAAGCGTCTTGCAAAGGTTAAGTAATTAACTGAACATAAGAGCGCAGGATATCCGGCAATTACTGGGTTTCCGCGCTCTTTTTCTCTATATTTATTGTCGAAAGGAGAGGTAAAATGTCTGAGTTGATAAATGATTCGGCAATACTCGTTTCTATCGCTGAATCGGGCTCCAAGGTTGCCGAATGTGAGTCTAGCCTTGATGAGCTGGAGCGTTTATTAAATACTGCCGGTGCTACATCTTTTGCCAAGGTAATTCAAATCAAGGAGTCATTTGACGCTCGTACTTGCATCGGTAAAGGAAAAGTGGCAGAAATTGCAGAGCTTTGTAAATCCAATTCAATAAAACTTGTTGTTTTCGATTTTGAGCTTTCTCCTATGCAAATTCGAAATCTTGAAGCAGATATCGGAGATGTTACGGTTATCGACCGCAGTATGCTTATACTGGATATCTTTGCTCTTCACGCAATAAGCGGAGAAGGAAAGCTACAAGTAGAACTTGCACAGCTTAAATACTCCGCGCCTCGCCTTACAGGACACGGAGTTGACCTTTCGCGCCAAGGGGGCGGAATCGGAACGCGCGGTCCCGGAGAAACGAAACTTGAAACGGATAGGCGTCATTTGAGAGAAAAAATTTCAGCACTTGAATCCAGAATTTCAGAGCTTGAACACAACCGCGCGGTTATGCGCGCTCAAAGAGATAGAAGTGGAATCCCAAAAATAGCAATTGTCGGTTATACCAATGCCGGAAAATCCACTCTTTTAAATAAATTAACCAATGCAAATGTTTTAAGTGAAGATAAGCTTTTCGCAACCCTTGATGCTACAACCAGAAAGTCAGAGTTGCCTTCAGGTGAGCCTGTTCTTTTTACCGATACAGTAGGATTTATCAGAAAATTACCGCATCATCTTGTAAAAGCATTTAAATCGACCCTTGATGAGGTTAGATTTTCGGATATATTGCTTATTGTTGTCGATTCTAATGATCCCGAAGCCGGGGAGCAGCTTAAAGTAACCGAAGAGGTTATATCGGAGCTCGGTGTCTCGGATAAACCAAAAATTTACGTATATAATAAATGTGATATTACAGAAAAAATCTATACCTCAAGTTCAGACAACAACAAAGTTCTTGTTTCGGCAAAAAACGGAGATGGCATCAATGATCTTCTCGAAAAAATTGAAGCACTAATAAATGAGTCAAAAAAAGAGTACACGCTATTAATTCCTTACAACGCGCAATCTAAAGTTAACAATATATATAAGGAATATAACGTATTATCATCCGATTACACGGATGAAGGTATATTAATGACTTGCATTCTCGATGAAAAAGGTATGGGAATTTACAAAGATTTCATTATAACGGACTGTTAGGATGGTATCAAAATGAAACCGTATACTACTATTAGAAACGAAGCAAGCTTCGAATACGAAGACAGAAAATCCATATTTATTGCTACAGCCGTACCGGTTTCCACCGAAAAAGACGCTTTAGATTTTATTGCTTATGTTAAGAAAAAGTATCCCGATGCCGGGCATCATGTTTATGCATATGTTCTGCGCGAAAATTCAATAATGAGATTTTCCGATGATAGAGAACCTCAGGGAACTGCCGGTTTGCCGGTGCTTGATGCAATACGAAAAAACGGCTGTACTGATACCGCAGTAGTAGTAATAAGATATTTCGGCGGGACGCTTTTGGGAACAGGCGGACTCGTAAGAGCTTATTCTTCAGCGGCGGTAGGAGCAATAGAAAAAGCAGAAATCATTACTTATGATATATATAAAACAGCTGAAATAAATATTTCTTATTCAGATTATCAAAAGATTTTGCCTGTTATTTCCGAATATACATTTCGAGTCGATAATATTAATTATACCGATTCTGTTATTATACTTGGAAAAATAAAAAAAGATAATATGCAAAGCTTTTCTACAGCAATAAACGAAACTATTGGTGGCAGAGCAAATATTAAAATTTTAAAAGAATTGTTTTTTTATCGTATATTAAATATATAAAAACATGAAAGGAGCATTCGGATTTGATAAGTAAAGCAACAGTTGACGAAGTGTTATTGAGAAACGATATCGAATCTTTGATCAACGGATACGTTTCTTTAAAACGCGCCGGCTCTAACCTTAAAGGTTTATGCCCCTTTCATAGTGAAAAATCACCGTCTTTTACCGTGTATCCTGCCGATAATAGCTTTTATTGCTTTGGATGTGGTATCGGTGGTAACGCAATTACTTTTATAAGACAAATTGAACATCTTGACTATCCGAATGCTGTTGAATTTCTTGCAAAAAGAGCAGGGATTACAGTAATACGTGAAAACGAAAAGGAATACCACCCAAAATCTACGGTTACAAGAGATAAACTCTATAAAATGAATACCGATGCAGCAAGATTTTTCAATCGAATGCTATTTGATAACAATCCAAAATCAAAAGCAGCACTTGAGTATTTTACTGTTCAGAGAGGACTTTCAATTGCTACAATAAAGCACTTTGGGCTTGGATACGCACCTGACGGTTATGATGTCTTGCAACGTTATATGATCCAAAAGGGATATTCCAGAGATGAACTTTTTGAAGCGTTCTTGGTGTCAAAAAGCGAGAAAGGAAATTATTACGATAGCTTTCGCAACAGAGTAATGTTTCCGATAATCGATGTTTCGGGAAATGTAATTGCTTTTGGCGGTCGTGTAATGGATGACTCAAAACCCAAATACCGAAACACAATGGATACGCTTGTTTTTAAGAAATCCAGAAATCTATTTGCGTTAAATTTCGCCAAAAATTCTTCGGCAGAACAACTGATTTTGTGCGAAGGTTATATGGATGTAATTGCCTTGCATTCATCGGGTTTTACAAATGCCGTTGCCACACTTGGAACAGCAATCACATCCGAACAAGCGCGCTTAATGAGCAGATATACAAAAAAAGTAATAATCTGCTATGATGCCGACGAAGCAGGACAAAAAGCCGCACAACGTGCACTGAAAATGCTTGGCGAAGTTGGACTTGATGTTGGAGTTATTAAGGTTCCCGGTGCAAAAGACCCTGACGAGTATATAAAGACTTTCGGTAAGGACAAGTTTGCTGAAGTTATTTCGGGTTCAAAATCAAAATTTGAATACAATATGGATTCTGTTCTTTCTAAATACAACACAGACATTCCTCAAGACAGAATCAACGCTCTTTCTGAACTCGAAAACATTATATCAACCGTTTATTCCAAAGCAGAACGTGATATTTACATACAATCTGTTGCTAAGGTGTTGAATGTAAATCCAAATTCGGTTCGAGATGATGTGGAACGGTTATATAGAAGAAATGTATATTCGCAAAAAAAGAAAAGTTCCGAAGAATTAAAGCAAAAAGCGGCGGGATATTCAGATAAAGTAAACCCTGATTTTTCAAAAGCTCCGGCTGTTGCAACCAACGAAGAAAATATATTAGGAATTTTGCAAAACCGAATAGATCATCAGAAATCGGTGTTTTCAAACGATCTTTTGCAAAGCGATTCGTTTTTTACCGAATTCAATAAAAGAGTCTTTGAATATCTCAAAAAATGTTACTTTGCCGAAGATCCCGAAGATGTTCCCGACATAAATATCGAATTTAACACAGAAGAGGTTGGCAGAATTGTAAAAATGAGAGTTGACCGAATGAACCTTGATAATAGCGAATCGGTTCTTATGGAATGTATAGATATGCTCAAAGATTCCGTAAATAAAAAGAGGGCAACATCTAATGAATCTATAGATGATTTAAATAACTTTTTAGATTTTATCAGAAATAAAGAAGCGAAAGGATGACAAAAATATGGCAGACAACAAAATCAACGCTAATGAAATAATTGACGCCAAGAGCGATGGCGGTATTCTAAATTCGGATATTATGAAAGCTCTTGAGGATATTGACTACGATATATCCCAGGTAGATATCGACTCAGCATCTCCGGATGAACTCGATGGCGAAACATTCAAGGACATAGAACGCGATGTCGAAGCTTATGAAGCCGAGAAAATGGAAAAACTCCTTTTACAGGAAGGACTTGCTATTGATGATCCGGTTCGTATGTATTTGAAAGATATCGGAAAAATTCCGCTTCTTTCTCCCGAAAGAGAAAAGTATCTTGCTGAACAGATCGCGATAGGAAACAAGGCAGCAAAGGACGAGCTTATCGAGGCGAACCTTAGACTTGTTGTAAGTATCGCAAAACGTCACGTTGGAAAAGGAATGTATTTCCTCGATCTTATCCAAGAGGGAAATCTCGGTCTTATCAAAGCCGTTGAGAAATTTGATTACAGCAAGGGATATAAATTTTCAACTTATGCTACTTGGTGGATAAGACAAGCTATTACGCGTGCTATAGCTGATCAAGCAAGAACGATTCGTATTCCTGTTCACATGGTTGAAACGATACACAAGGTTTCCAGAACCGCGCGTCAGCTTTTACAGGAACTTGGCAGAGAACCTACTACTGATGAAATCGCAGAAAGACTCGGTATTACCGCAGAAAAAGTACGTGACATTATGAAAATTGCCCAAGATCCGGTTTCACTTGAAACCCCCATTGGAGAAGAAGAAGACAGCCACCTTGGTGACTTCGTTGAGGACAACGAATCTCCCGCTCCGTCCGACAGCGCATCCTATTCTTTGCTCAGGGAGCAGCTTTGCAATATTCTTCACACCCTCACTCCGCGAGAAGAGCAGGTTATTAAATTAAGATTTGGCCTTGAGGACGGTCGTCCGAGAACACTCGAAGAGGTTGGTAAGCAATTTCAGATAACGCGTGAAAGAATTCGCCAGATTGAAGCAAAAGCTTTAAGAAAACTCAGACATCCTTCGCGCTCAAAAACGCTCAAGGATTATCTTGCAAACTAATTTATAAAAACAAAATTTACAATATTTATTATTAAAATAAAATATCTCTTGACATTTTTTAATATATATTGTAAAATATATAAGTAAGTATACTCATATTTGGAGGGTTCTTTTAATTATGAAAAAACTTTTGTGTATATTGTTTTCCGTTGTCATGGCAGTAATGCTTTTGGTTTCTTGCGAAGATGACAATTTGGGAAGCGAATTTCTTGACAAATATCCCGTGAATAACACGGAGATTGAAGATGTCAGCCTTAATCTTTATATTATCACTGATGACAATACTGCTGATAACGCAAAAACAACCGTTAAAAGTGCAATTGCTCAGCATACTTTGGTAGATTATCATTCGGAGGTAAGTGTTCATTTTATTTCAGAGTCCGAGTACGATTCCAAAGTACTTGATGCAGTTAATTCAACTAAAGATGATGCTGCAAATATAGTTCTTGTTAATTCTCCCGAACTTATGCAGAAACTGGTTGCGACTGGTAAGCTCGCAGATCTCTCCGAATATCTTAACACCGATAAATTTGGTACTCTTAATGTTAGTGTTGAGAAGCTACTTGATGCATCATACGTTCAAGTTGGCGAAGAAAGTAAGCTCTTGTCTATCCCCAATAACCACAAAATTGGCGAATATGAATTTCTCGTAATAGATGAAGAGATTGCAAAGCAAACGCTTAAGTACAACGCATCGGTGCTTGATTCCTATAAAACCTATGCTGATACTGCTGAATTGCGTGATAAGATTGCAACAGAATTGAAGCTCGACCCCGACAAGTATGTTCAGGTTGTAAAAGGAAATTACAGCCTCAAAGCACAGCTTGAAGCAGAAAATAAGGTTTGCAATATTATTACATACCCCATAGTTGACGAAGACGAGGCTTTTTCATCCGCATTTGCGATCGTTGATAAGGGCGAAGTTCTTAACGAGCGTTCTATGGAAATAGTATACGCGCTTACATCGAATTACGATACCAAACTCAGAAACTATCTCCAGTATGGTGTAATCGGTACTAATTATACGCTTTCCGAAGACGGAAAAGTTTTGCGTGTAAATGACAGCGATAACTGCTACTATATGAATCTTCTCTATACCGGTGATGTTTTCTATGCACTTTATTGTGATGAACTCAACTGGAATGCAGAAGCATCTACTGATGCAGCTCGCCAGAATGAAGAAGCTGTAGTAATAACAAACGAGGCTGCAAAATAAAGTCCGTTTTAATAACAGAAAGCGGGAGCATATGTACCCGCTTTCTGTTATTAATCTAACTCTAATGTTTTACTCTTAAATTTTCATAGAGGTAATAATGAAAAAAACAAACAAAGAAATAACGATTAAAGATATTTGGGATCTTTTTCTTCCCAAAATTTGGATAATGCTTCTCGTAGGTATCCTTTTTGCAGGAGCAGTATCAATACATTCTATCTTTGTCAAAAAAGATTATTATACCTGTTCGACTTTAGTATATGTTCAAAAGGATAGTACAGGTAGCACCATATCTACGGATATCGATGTTGCCGAGCAGATGGTTGCAATATTTAAAATTGCAATATATGATGCAGATCTCATACTTGACGAGATTGCAGGGGTATATTCCACGGAATACGGTCTTACCAGTGGCTCTATCAGATCTATGATGTCTGTAGAACAAAAGGACGAAACACCTTTTCTTGAAATTAAAGTTACACACACAAACCCCAGTGTGGCATTTAACGTAGCAAAGGAACTGGCACATCGTTCTCCCAACATTCCCGAAAAGCTCGAAGCAACCGGACTTAAGGTAACTGTAATTGATTATCCAATAAAACCCGAATATCCCAACAGCAAAAACACAGTTAGAAATGCAATTATTGCGTTTTTGGCAGGTGTTGTTGCGTCTATGGCTGTGATTTGGGTAATATCAATTTTTGATACCGTGATTAGAGGTCGCAAAAAAATTGAGGATAACTTCGATATTCCCGTACTTGCTGTTATTCCTGTACACGAAATAGCCGCGCCCAAGGAAGGGGAGGTGCAAAAATGATTTTTTCCAAGAAAAAAGCGCATTCCGCAGATAAAGTAGATGCTCTTCGTTTGGTAGATGATAGTACACCTTTTGCCGTAAATGAAGCATTCAGATCTTTATATACTAAAGTTTTATATTTTCCGATAACCGATAAATGTCGTAAACTTGCTGTTGCAAGCTCTATTTCCGGAGAAGGAAAAACCTATATTTCTATTAATCTTGCTATAACGCTTGCGAAGAATTCCGATAATAAGAAGATTCTTCTTATTGATCTCGATATGAGAAAACCAAGAGTTTTGAAAATACTTTCAAAATATTACGAAAAAAACAAATCTCATAGCGGATTAAGCGAATTCTTGGCGGGCATAGATAATAAACCCAACATCATTGGAACAGATATACCCAATTTTTCAATTCTTTTTTCAGGTAAGGAAACCTCAAACGCCATCGGTCTTCTTAATTCAAAAAGAATGGATGAGCTTTTAAATATGTTATCCGAAGAATATGACTATATTATCTTCGATACACCGCCTGTCTCAGTTGTTTCGGACGCTCTTGTGCTTGCGGATAAGATTCACGGTTATATATTATCGACACGTGCAGAATATTCTACAACCAATCATCTTTCTGATGCAGTAGAAACCATTCAAAACGTCAATGGTCAGATTTTAGGTATTGTCGTAACCGCTGTAAATCCCAAAGCATCGGATGATTCTAAAAATTATTATCGTAATTCAAATTATTACAACACACCTAAGGAAAATGTTTGATTTATGAAAAAATCGAATGTAGATTTAGCTGATTTTCATTCTCATATTCTTCCGGGTGTTGATCACGGCAGTGATTCGCTTGCCACCAGTATTTCACAGTTAAATATTGCAAAACAGTTTGGTACAAGCCGAATTGTTGCTACATCACACTTTTATCCTCATATTCATACTTTGGATAGTTTTTTGAGTGCTCGAAAAGTTGCCGCAAAATCACTTAATAAATCACAAAATATCGACTCTCCAAAGATAAAATTAGGAGCAGAAGTACTTTTGTGTGATGGATTGAATAGATTTTCGGGACTTGATCAGCTATGTTTTTTAGGAACTAATTATTTGCTGCTAGAGCTTCCGTTTAATGATTTTAAATTAGAATACTGTGATACAGTACACGAAATTTTAAAATCGGGAATTGAGGTTATTCTTGCACACGCTGATAGATATCCAAAGGATAATATCGAATCCCTTTTTGACATTGGTGTTTCCAAAATTCAATTAAACGCATCTTCGCTTTGCTCGTTTGGGAATAAAAAGCATTTATATGATTGGATAGATCGAGGATATGTTGTAGCTATTGGCAGTGATATTCATGGTGCTGATAAAAAAGCTTATTCAAAATTTGAAAAAGCAAAGAAATGTTTATCTGATAGAATTATATCAATTCAAGAAAAATCCGATAAAATATGGAATGAAATAGAAAGCGAGTTTTAGTTTATGGAATTCGAAAATCTTTTTTATGATGCTAAATGGATTGGAACTGGCGATTAATCTATTTGTCCTATAATACTAAATACTTTTTCGGTAAGGTCATGCGTTAAGTGTGACCTTACCGTTTTTGGATTAGGTACATTTGTTGTCTACATAAACGGAAAGCGTGCGCACGATACCTACCTTTTGCCATTATCAACCTCGCATGAAAAGGGGCCAATGCCGGAAAATGAAATACTAGGTTATAGATGCTATCCGGAAATCATGGATATAACCAATCTTGTAGTCGAAGGCGAAAACACTATTGCAATTATGCTAGGTAACTCATGGTATACCGACACTATGGGTATGTATAGAACAGGAAACAAAAAAAGCTTGTTACTCAATAAAAGTTACAGATAATGAAGGTAATATCATAAAATTTACATCAGATGAAACGGCTCTGTGGCGCGATTCTTTTGTAAAAGCAAGCAATAATCTTCTCGGTGAAATACATGATTACGAAATGTGGAACGACGATATGTTATTTTTAGATCGTTCTGCCAAAGATCTTCATTCTGTTATTATTGAAAGACCGCTTGAAACCGTCTGGGAAACTAACGAATGTCCAAGAGATAAAGAAATTTCCGTATATACACCCAAACTACTTTATACATACAGCAATAGAAAAATTTATGACATTGGAGAAAATACAACAGGCATCCCCGTTATCAAAACTCAAAATGGGGTTATGGGGAAAATACTACTAAAAATTTCAGAAGAATTAAAAAATTGCGATCTCGATGATGAATATATGCATGAGCAATTTTTTAATATTATATGCGACGGATGCGAAAGATTGGTTTCACCAATCTTTACATGGCTTGGCGGTAGATATTTAAGCATAAAAGGCGATTGCGAATTAATTGAATTTAAGCGTATTCATTCCGATGTAAAAATTGATTCTACATTTTATATGAGGACAGTCGGATGGATATCCTGTATGCATATTTGTAAGCATTGTGTTAAGAAATGCTTTATATATCCAGTTCAATACCGGTTGATCTGAATCAAATGGCAAAGCTATACGGGTGACGGTCAAATTACCTGTCGCGCAGCTATGCTTACCCTTGACTCAAAAATATTTTTTGATAAGTGGATAACCGATATATCCGACTCTCAAGATCGAATCACCGGATGCGTTCAATATTGTGCTCCATATATTTATAGCGGAGGAGGTCCTAGTGGTTGGGGGGCTGCAATAGTAATACTTCCTTATGAGTTTTATAAGAATTACGGTGATACCGAAGTGCTCAAAAAACTATATCCGCAAATGCTACGTTACTTTGATTATCTTGAGCTTCATTCAGAAAATGGTCTTGTAACCAGCGATAGAGAAGGATATTGGTGTCTTGGTGAATGGGCATGCCCGCGTGAAATCGGTGTTATTCTTCCGCCGCCTTTCGTTAATAATTATTACTATATTAAATCGCTTGAAAAAGCAATTGAAATAGCAAAAGTAATTGGCAGGGAAGAAGACATTCCCGATCTACAAAAACGTCTTGAATTTAGACAAAAAATCACCAAACTAGCATATTCCGAGAATTCCAGAAATATTTATTTTTCAAATGTTCAAGGTGCCGGCGCGTTTGCACTTGATATGGGAATCGGATCAAAAACTACGCTCGAAGGTACAATAGCTTATTATAACAAAATCGGTCACCTAGATACAGGGATATTCGGAACAGAAGTTTTAATTCGTATTTTGCTTGAAACAGGAAATGCCGATCTTGCGATAAGACTTTTAACCCAAACGGATACATACGGATACGGTGAATGGATGAAAGACGGAAGAACGACCTTTCTCGAATACTGGAATTCATGCGCAAGATCACACAATCATCCTATGTTTGGTTCTGTTGTTGCATTTTTATATGATTATTTGCTGGGAATCAAACAAAAAGAGGGGAGCGTCGGATATTGCAATCTTATAATTTCTCCGATTGAAAATTCTTTGATATCCAAAATTCAGGGAAGTATCAGCACAAGCTTTGGAGAGGTTTTTGTAAAATATGAAAAAAAGGATTCAAAAATAACATTTTGCATTAATATTCCAAAAAAAATAAAGGCAGATTTTAAATATAAGGACTATCACTCCAAACTGTCATCGGGTGAAAATGTTATATCATTATCTCTACAAACCGATTAATAAACTTTTCAAAATTCAAAAGCAATAATAAACATCCCTGTTTTACAGTTGCTATCACAAAAAATCTGTAAAACAGGGATGTTTAATCCATACTAATTGTAAGAAGAATATCCGGTTGTGATCTACGTTAAAACTCGACACATCAGTATAAATCTCCTTGTTTTACAAATAATAACATTACAACCTTGAATTTAAGGAGATTTATATATGAAAGCCACAGGAATTGTGAGAAGAATTGACGACCTCGGTCGTGTTGTTATACCCAAAGAAATACGAAGAACTATGCGTATACGTGAGGGCGACCCTCTTGAAATTTATACAGATAGAGATGGGGAAGTAATATTCAAAAAATATTCTCCTATTGGTGAAATGCACGCTTTTGCCGCTGAATATGCTGAAACTCTTCAAAAAACTTCAGGTATGCCCATTTTTATTTGTGATAGAGATGCTATAATCGCGGTGTCAGGTGCATCCAAAAGAGAATATGTCGATAGGAAAATTTCACGATCTTTAGAGGAAATAATTGAATCTCGCTCTTTGTATCAAAGAGAAGGAGGGAAGGAAACAATACCGCTTACAGATGATGGTGCTCATTATGTAAGTTGTGCTATGCCGATTATTTCAGAAGGAGATATTACAGGTGCAATCATTTCTGCTTGGCAATATGATTCACCTATAAGCGAAAAAATCGAGTCCTCGGTTGAATCAAAGCTTATACAAACAGCAGGAATTTTTTTAGCAAAACAAATGGAAAGTTAATCGAGTAGGTAGAAATTAATCCACCTCTCACACCACCGTACGTGCCGTTCGGCATACGGCGGTTCAATTCAAAATAAA
>CAYRJG010000071.1:0-11436 GCA_964424525.1 uncultured Ruminococcus sp. | reverse complement strand
TGGCGGTTCTTATTACATTATAGAGAGAATGGAAAGCAAGAAATTATTGGAAAAGGTATTTGACAAAGATCAAATTATATTCGACCCTGACGAAAAATTTTTATTATCGTAATACTATTTTATATTTTAATAAAACGCTCATGTTGATTTTGTATCTATTTTATGAAAGGTAAAGTGACCAAATTGAATAATGAAATTTTAAACAAACCAGCTTCTTCGAATATTGCGGAAGCGGCTGTAACTATACTGATTGAGAAAAAGGCTATAAATGTGCGACTATACGAGGTCGGAGAGGATAACCCGATGACCGATTTTTATATAAATGCAACAGGTCGTTCACTTACACAGGTGGCAGCACTTGCGGATGAGGTGGTTTTCAAGCTTTCCGAAGCAGGACTTGACGGTGGTAAAATCGAAGGAAAACGCGGCAATTCTTGGATTCTGATAGATTATGGCACTGTGATAATTAACATTTTTGATAAAGAATCCAGAGATTTTTATAATCTGGATAGGCTTATGCCCGAAGAATCAATACGCGATATATCGTATATTGAAAAGATTGTAGATGATAAAATGAAAATAAATAATATAGAGGAATAAAGTTATGAGGTACGATTACAAAAGCATTGAAGAAAAATGGCAAAAAAAGTGGGATGACGCCAACGCATTTGAAGCGAAGCAGGACTTCACTCTTCCCAAGTATTACGCGCTCGTTGAATTCCCATATCCGTCAGGTCAGGGACTTCACGTAGGACATCCTCGCCCTTATACCGCGCTTGATATAGTTTCCAGAAAGAAAAGAATGCAAGGCTATAATGTTCTTTTTCCTATGGGATGGGACGCTTTTGGCTTGCCTACCGAAAATTACGCTATCAAAAATAAGATTCACCCTAAAATTGTAACCGAAAAGAACGTTGCAAGATTTAAGTCGCAGCTCAAGTCACTTGGTCTTTCATTTGACTGGTCACGCGAGATAAATACTACTGATCCCGATTATTACAAATGGACCCAGTGGATATTCCTTAAACTCTTCGAAAAAGGACTTGCTTACAAAAAGGAAATGGCAGTTAATTTCTGCACATCTTGTAAGGTTGTTCTTGCTAACGAAGAGGTTGTAAACGGTGTTTGCGAAAGATGTCAGTCTGCGGTTATCAGAAAAGTTAAGAGCCAGTGGATGCTGAAGATAACCGAGTATGCCGATAGACTTATATCTGACCTTGACGGACTTGACTTTATCGAGAGAGTAAAAACACAGCAGATTAACTGGATTGGTAAGTCAAACGGTGCAGAGATTGATTTCGTTACCACAACAGGCGATAAGCTTCGTGTTTATACCACAAGATGCGATACATTGTTCGGTGCTACATATATGGTTATTGCACCAGAACACGAAATGGTTGACAAATGGAAAGATCTTATTTCTAATTTTGACGAGGTAGAAAAATACAGAATTGAAGCTTCTAAAAAGTCCGATTTTGAGAGAACCGAGCTTGTTAAAGATAAGACCGGAGTTGAATTACGCGGAGTAAAAGCAATAAATCCCGCAAACGGAAAGGAAATTCCTATATTTATTTCCGACTATGTTCTTGCAGGCTACGGTACAGGTGCTATTATGGCAGTTCCTGCACACGATGAGCGTGACTGGGAATTCGCAAAGAAATTCAATCTTCCCATAATTGAGGTTGTTGCCGGAGGCGATGTTCAAAACGAAGCATTTGTTGATGTTGCAACCGGAAAGCTTGTTAATTCCGGATTCCTTAACGGTCTTGATGTTGCAGATGCAAAGGTAGCTATGGTTAAATTCCTTGAAGAAAAGGGAATTGGCACAGAAAGAGTTAATTATAAGCTTCGTGACTGGGTATTTTCTCGTCAGAGATATTGGGGAGAGCCCATTCCGCTTGTAAATTGCGAAAAGTGCGGTTGGGTTGCTGTTCCCGAAGATCAGCTTCCCGTTGAACTTCCCGAAGTTGAATCTTACGAGCCTACTGCAACCGGAGAGTCACCTCTTTCTCTTATGGATGAATGGGTTAATTGTTCTTGTCCTAAATGCGGTGGACGTGCTAAGCGCGAAACCGACACTATGCCTCAGTGGGCAGGCTCTTCATGGTATTTCCTTAGATATTGCGATCCTAAAAACGATAAGGCTCTCGCATCACGTGAGGCTCTTGAATATTGGATGTCGGTTGACTGGTATAATGGTGGTATGGAGCACACCACTCTTCACCTTCTTTATTCACGCTTCTGGTCCAAATTCCTCTTTGATATAGATGTTGTTCCTCAAAAGGAGCCTTATCTTAAGAGAACGAGCCACGGTATGATTCTTGGAGAGAATGGCGAAAAAATGTCCAAATCTCGCGGCAACGTCGTTAACCCTGACGACATTATCAGAGATTTTGGTGCAGATACAATGCGTCTTTATGAGATGTTTATCGGTGACTTTGAGCAATCTGCTCCGTGGAATCCTCAGTCAATCAAGGGTTGTAAGAGATTCCTCGAAAGATTCTATAATCTCCTTGAGATTGCTGACGGTGAAGGAGTAACTCCCGAACTTGATAAGGTTATTCACAAGCTTATCAAGAAAGTAACCGAGGATATCGATGCTATGAAGTTCAACACCGCTATTGCGGCTATGATGGGTACTCTTAATACCGTTTACGAGGTTGGAAAGATTACCAAAACGGAGCTTGCGACGCTCGCTACAGTTCTTTCACCCTTTGCTCCTCACATTGCAGAAGAAATATACGAGGCACTTGGTGGTAAGGGGCTTGTTTCTCTTGCAAAATGGCCTGAATATGATCCTGCGAAGACTGTGGATGATACCGTTGAAATGCCTGTTCAGATCAACGGCAAGGTGCGCGCAATTATTCTCGTTTCCAAATCAGCATCCAAAGATGATGTTTTGGCGATTGCACGCGCAGAAGAAAAGGTTGTGGCGGCAATCGGTGATAAAATTGTTGTAAAAGAAATAGTTGTTCCCGGAAAGATAGTTAATATCGTAATTAAATAAAAAACAGGGTAGCTCGAAATGAGCTACCCTTACAAATTATTCTATTGCAATAAGCTTGGTACCACTTACCTTGTTTATTCCGTTTATTCCCTTAACGAGTTCTTCGATTTCAACGTTAAGACAAGAAACGTCAATAGTAAGTATAACGTGTGCTTTTGAATTAATAGGTAGGTTTTGTGTTATAGTAAGAATGTTTGCACCGAATTCAGAAAGCTTTCCGAGAACCTCACTGAGAATACCGGGCTTGTGGGAGAGTGTGAAGGATATAATAGCCTTTCTTCCATCGGTATCGGGATTTGTAGAGAACACATAATCTTTATATTTGTAATATGTGCTTCTGGAAATTCCTACAGATTTTGCAGCTTCCGAAACGTCGTTGACCGTACCGCTTGCAAGGAGAGTTCTTGCCTCAATTACTTTTTCATAATACGGAGGCAGAATCTTTTTGTCAACGAGTAAGTATTTACTGCTCATCATATATTTCTTTTGCTCCTTCGTTATCAACGCCTAATCCGTATGCTATCCAGTTGTTGTCAAGCGCATGAATTTTTGAATTAAGCTCTTCATAAATAGGATGCTCCGAAAATGCAAGACAGGTTGGACCGGCACCGGATACAGCAAAAGCGATAGCACCGCATTCATTTGCAGCTTTTTCAATTTCGTCTATGTTTTTGTAAAGCTTTCTGCGGTATTGCTCGTGGAGCTTGTCATCGGTTACAAGCTTAACAAGTTCGAGCTTTCCGTTTGTGAAGGTGTAGGGAAGAAGTGCAATTCTTTGCATATTGAATATTGCATCCTCGCGGCTAACATTTTGGGGAAGTACTGCACGCGCATCCTTGGTTGCGACCTCGAAATCGGGAACAAGCGCGGTAAAGCAGATTTTATCCGAAACGGAGTATTTTTGAGTTATGGGCTTTCCGTTTTCTACAATAGATGTGCAAAGACCGCCAAAAAGCGCGGGAGCGATATTGTCAGGGTGACCTTCAATACTATTTGTTATCTCGAAAATTTCCTGCACGGAGAGTTTGCTTCCGCAGAGAACGTTTGCCGCGTATGCACCGGCAACAATGAGGGCTGCCGATGAGCCAAGTCCCCTTGCAATCGGAATGTTCGTTTTTATGTTTTTGATTTTAACAAATGCAGGACATCCAAGCTTGTCACAAACTTTCTTGTAAGCAATATATGCCAAATTGTTTTCGTTTGAAAATTCAGGTTCGAAGTTATCAAATTCAACAGTGCCATTAGTCTTTTCGAAAGAAAATACGTCGTATCTTCTGAATGCAATACCGGTGCAATCATATCCGGAACCTAAATTAGCCGAAGTTGCCGGTACGCGTACTGTGACTTTGTCTTTACGGATGATGTTTTGAACAAGCGACATCATAGTATCCTTTTTAACAAGATTGTTGTGAAGGATTTTCTTGTCGCGTATTTCTGCTATTGATTTTGGTGGCTTAATACCGGTTCTTTTTGACAAAACATCAATAGCATCGAATTCGTTAGGACATTCAAGACCGAGTGAATGAAGAACTCCCGAGGAAAATTTATAAGCAGATGCGGTTGAAAGAACAACGCTTTTATATCCGTTACCGTGCTTTTTGTTCCATTTTTCGTATACGTTCCACGCTACTGCGGTATGCGTATCTATAAGATATCCGTATTTTTTGTATACTTCATTTATCGTTTCATAGGTTTCTTCGTCGTCTGCGAAACCTGCATCAAATAATTCGCGTATTTTTTTTAGCTCGGATTTTTCAAGCTGGTATTTACCGAATTCTTTGAGGTCATTCATATATTTAGCACATTTTTCGGTACCGCAAACAAAATAAAGAAGACGCTCAAGATTGCTTGAAATAAGAATATCCATAGAAGGCGATTTTGTAATATGGAAATCGCGGTTTCTGTCATATAGTCCTTTTTCAAAGAAATCGGTTAGCACGTTGTTTTTGTTAGAAGCGCAAACAAGCTTGCCAACAGGCAATCCCATTTCTTTTGCAAAATATCCGGCGAGGATATCACCGAAATTTCCGGTGGGAACTATGTAGTTTACTTTATCACCGAATTTTATCTCACCGTTGCGTACCAAATCGCGATAAGACTTAAAATAATATGCAACTTGAGGTGCAAGTCTTCCTATATTAATAGAATTTGCGCTGGAAAGCTTTACTCCTTCGGGAAGTTTGATCTCAGCGAAAATCTTTTTAACTCCACTTTGTGCATCATCGAAATTGCCTTCAACGGCGCATACACAAGTGTTTTTTCCTGCACAGGAAACCATTTGGCGTTCCTGGACTGCGCTTGTACCGTGTCTGGGATAAAATACAACGATTTTAATTCCGGGAATATCCGAAAAACCTTCAAGAGCAGCACTGCCGGTGTCACCACTCGTTGCTGTCAGAATGACAATATCATCCGTCATTCCAACAGATCTTTTTGCCTCGGATATAAGATGAGGAAGAAGCTGGAGCGCGACATCCTTAAACGCGCAGGTTGGACCGTGATAAAGCTCCATAACAAAAGCATCACCGACCTTGGCAATCGGAGCATAGTCACCGTTTTCAAATTTTCCGTCATACGCTTTTGATACCGCGTTTTTGAATTTTTCCTTGTCTGCATCGAACATTGAGCCACCCGAAAAGAGTAGTGAAAGTACTGTTGCGGAAATATCCTTTTCGCTCATATTGCATAGTTCAGACATGGGAAATCCGGCTGAAGCAAAATCATCCGGAACATATAATCCACCATCCTCAGCGATTCCCATCAGTATAGCTTCGGCAGGTGTTTTTTTGATTTTTTCATTTCTTGTGCTGGTGTAAAACATTTTTTTAAAACCCCTCTTGACATTTGACATAATATATGATACACTATTTTTCGTTCAAATACAAGTGTTTTTGTCACAAAGACACAAAAACATCAAATTTAACCTAAAACTGCGTTAAAAAACGCTCGTTTTTGTGCATTTTAACAATAGGTTTTTCTTGATATAAATATTTGGGCTTTTTAAATCAGGTAAAAAAGGATAAAAAAGATGAAAGTTGCAATTCTTGGCTTCGGAATCGTTGGTTCCGGTGCGTATGAGATCCTTGTCAAAAAAGGATACGAGGTTGGTAAAGTTCTTGATATTCGTCCTCACGAAGAGCTTGGCGATATTCTCACAACTAATTTTGATGATATTCTTTGTGATGATGAGATCGGTGTTGTTGCTGAGGCAATCGGTGGTCTTGAACCTGCGCATACTTTTCTTGTAAAGGCTATCAAGGCAGGCAAACATGTCGTAAGCTCTAACAAGCATTTAATATGTACGTATTACGATGAGCTTCTTACTCTTGCAAAAGAGCACGGAGTAACCGTTCGTTTTTCCGCAAGCGCGGGTGGCGGAATTCCCTGGCTTCACAACCTATATCGCGCAACTCGTTGCGATGATATCAATAAGGTATACGGCATTATGAACGGAACTACCAATTTTATTCTTGATGCTATGATTACCGATTCCTCTGATTTTGACGAGGTGCTTCGTACAGCGCAAAAGCTTGGATATGCAGAAGCAGATCCTTCGGCAGATATTGATGGACTTGATACCGCGCGTAAAACAGCAATATCAGCGTCAATTGCATTTGATTCCGAAGTTAATGAGTCGGATGTTCTCGTATATTCGCTTCGTAATATCAAAAAATGTGATATTGAATATATTAAAAAGGAACTTAATAAAACTGTCAGATATGTTGGCACCGCAGTAATGGAAAACGGTAAGGTTTCCGCTTGTGTTGAGCCGACTATAATTGATAACGAATCACTTTTTGCAAGTGTTAAAAAGAATAATAATATGATATCTCTTGTTGGAGAAAATGTTGGTCAACTTTCTTTCTATGGACAGGGCGCAGGAAAATATCCGACCGGTACAGCAGTAGCACACGACGTTATTGATATAATGTCAGGCGATGTTTCTTTGATTTCTCCCGGTACTCGCCTTGCTTGTGATCATTCAATTCAGGTAAAGAGCTATTATATTAGAACAAAATGCGAAATTTCTTCGGAAGTTATTGATAAAATATCGGTATTTGGTTCGGATAAATATATAATTACAAAACCCGTTAATGTTTCCGAAATACATAAAATTTCGGATGAAATTATAAAGAAAGATGGTGAATTTTTCATTGCAGGAATCGAGAGGTAAAATTTTAAAGGTAGTAAAATTCGGCGGATCTTCGGTTGCGACCGGAGAATGCTTCGATATGGTTAAAAATATCGTTGAAGCCGATCCCGCGAGAGCACTTGTAGTAGTATCTGCTCCGGGTAAAAGATTTAGTAAGGATATAAAGGTTACAGACCTTTTATATCTTCTTCGCGCACACATTAAGTATAATGCGCCTTATGACGAGCTTCTTAATAAGATCGAAGCGCGTTATCTTGAAATATGTGCTTCATGTGGTATCGATAATACCATAAGCGAAGATTTTGTTGAATTTAAAGAAAAACTCAACAAGAAAACAAGCGTTGATTACATTGTTTCCAGAGGTGAGTATTGGAATGCTAAAATAATGGCAAAATTCCTTGGTTATACCTTTGTTGATAGTGCAGAATGGCTTGTATTCAATTACAACGGCAAGGTTGATCTTGAAAAATCTTATGCAAATCTTGCAAAGATTGCCGAAACCAATCAGAGAATGGTTATTCCCGGATTTTACGGAGCAACTCCTGACGGAAATATCAAAACCTTCTCTCGCGGTGGCTCGGACATCACCGGTTCGATAGTAGCAGCAGCGCTCAATGCCACTGCTTATGAAAACTGGACCGATGTTTCGGGTATTATGGCAGCAGACCCCAGAATTGTTGAAAATCCTCGTCCTATTGATAGAGTTACCTTTGCAGAATTAAGAGAGCTTTCATGCATGGGAGCAGAGGTTCTTCACGAAGAAGCGGTATTCCCGGTTCGCGACAAGAATATTCCTCTTTATATTAAGAATACTAAAGATATTGAAGCTCCCGGCACTCTTATTATGGAAGAATTTGAGGAAGACCGCGAGGAGCAGGCGAGAGTTCGCCCCATCACCGGTATTTCGGGCAAAAAGAATTATTCCATTATCACTATTGCAAAGAACAGAATGGATGAGGAACCCGGCATGATCCTTAAGGCTCTTCAAATCTTTGCATCGCTTGAAATAAATGTAGAGCATATACCTTGCAGCATTGATGCGTTTTCAGTTATCGTTCCTTCGAGCGCAATCGAAGATAAGCTTCATGCGATTATTTCGCAGATCGAAGAAGTTCTTAAGCCTGACAGCGTTAAGATAGTAGATGAAATAAGCCTTATCGCGGTAGTTGGACGTAATCTTACCGAAAATATCGGTATTGCAGGTAAAATATTTACGGCTCTCGGAGAGAACGGTATTAACATTAGAGTTATTACTCAGGGCTCCGATGAGGTAAATATTATCATCGGTGTTGATGATAAGAATTTCAAGAAGGCAATTCAAGTTCTTCACGATTTTTAATAAAAGTAATTTAGTAATTTTATAAGGAAAAATAATAATGAAAAAGTATAATGTAGGTATAATCGGTGCAACCGGTGCGGTTGGTCGCGAAATGATCAAGGTTCTTGAGGAGCGTAAGTTTCCTATTAACGAGCTTAAGCTTTTTGCAAGCGAGCGCAGTATTGGTAAAAAGATTAAATTTGCAGGTAAGGATGTTGAGGTAGCTCTTGCAGATTACGGTGTGTTTGGAGGACTTGATTTTGTTCTCGGTGCTGCATCCAATGCGATTTCAAAGCAGTTTGCTGACGATATTGTAAAAGCCGGTGCGATCTTCATTGATAACTCCAGCGCATTCCGTATGGATGAAGATGTTCCTCTTGTTGTGCCTGAAATCAATGCAGATGATGCAAGAAATAACAAAAAGGGAATTATTGCTAACCCTAACTGCTCAACCATTATTACTCTTGTTGCAATAAATGCAATTAACAAACTTTCAAAGATAAAAGCTATTGTTGCTTCTACCTATCAAGCGACCAGTGGTGCAGGCGCACAGGGTCCTGTTGAGCTTGCTGATCAGATGAATGCAATTGTAAACGGCGGAGAAATCAAAAACGAAGTATTCCAGTATCAGATTGCTGAAAACCTTATTCCTCAGATAGGTTCTTTCTTCGATAATGGTTACACCACAGAGGAAATGAAGATGCAGAACGAGGGAAGAAAAATCCTTCACCTGCCGGAGCTCAAAGTTACATGTACTTGTGTAAGAGTTCCCGTAGTTCGTTCACACTCTATATCCGCAACCGTTATTACAGAAAACAAGCTTTCTGTTGAAGAGGTTAAGGCTGCTATCGCGGAGTGTGCAGGATGCAAGCTTTATGACGATGTTGCAAATAAAATCTATCCCATGCCTCTTATCACAGCCGATCAGGATCTTGTTTTTGTTGGTAGAATTCGCGAGGATCTTATTAACGAAAATGGTATAGCACTTTGGTGCTGCGGCGACCAGGTAAGAAAGGGCGCGGCAACCAACGCAATTCAGATTGCAGAAGCACTTATTCAATGAAACGGTTTATCGTAAAGGCTATAAGCGGAGAATATGCAACGCTTGTTGATGACGATAATGAAGAACTTTTTATCGCTCTCGCTTTGTTGCCGCTTGACATTGATATTGATACAGTTTTGAGTTATGACGGAATTGAATTTTCAATTCTGCCGTGAAATAAAAATCAAAAGCATCGCTATTTTGAGTAGCGATGCTTTTTATATAATCAATCATCCTGGGCGAAATTATCTGCGATGATTTCTTTTGCACCTTTTCCGCCAAGATCCTGTGCGTTACCGTGCTTGACAAAATACATTGTTACAAACGAGAGCGCGACGAAGATTGCAGCGTATGGAAAAAGTGGACGCATGCTTCCGCCAAACAAATCCATGATGGCACCGGAGAGTACCGGAGTAATAACTTGTGCCGCCATAGATGCTGTATAATAGTAACCGGTATATTTTCCAATATTTGAGCCGGTAGCTAGCTCAACAACCATTGGGAAGGAGTTTACGTTTATGGTGGCCCAAGCAACACCCGCGAGAGCGAATATGATATACATAAACCATCCGGGTGTGGAAGAGGTGATGAAAATGGCAGAGGAGAAGGCTAATGTAAGCATTGCGACGCCGGTAAGAATAGTTTTCTTTCTTCCAAATTTACTTGCAAGAACTCCGACCGGAATATAAGCAACTACTGCAGCAACTTGAGCAATTATAAGTGTAAGGTTGTAATTTTGATCAAGAACGGTTGTTGCATAAAGCGAATACTTTGTTGTAACAGCATTGTATCCGATAAACCAAAGCGCAACCGATGCAAGAATGAGGATAAGTGATTTTAGTTTATCTTTAGAAAGCTTTCCTGAGTCTTCGCTCGCGTTTGAAACGGTTGAATCGTCAGAAGAAGATTTATCAAGCAGTGCCTGTTCGGCTAACATATCTTGATTCCATTTCTTTTCTTTAACGAATATGAGGAAGACAGCAAGTCCTATTGCCATAATTGCACATACTGCAATTATATAACCGGTGTACTGCATATATACGTTTTCATCGCTTGAGGTTTTAAATACCATGCCAAGAATGAGAACGAAAATACCACCCGCTGTGCCCATAAGATTTATAATGGCATTTCCTTTGCTACGGAGGGGCTTTACGGTTACGTCCGGCATAAGTGCTACTGCCGGAGAACGGAATGTTGCCATGGAAAGCAAAACTATAAGTAGAAGTCCGATAAAGCAGACTAACGGCCAAATGTTAGAAAGCGTGAGGTCGAGTGTTTTTGACATAACCATTTTGAGCATTTCTTCTCGCTCGGCCGCATTTTCGATACCGACGGGGTAGTGTGACCTGATTTCATCGGATATGAGTGCAAGTTGATAATTGTCAACGAATGTGAGTGCAATAAACGAAATTATAGCTGCAATCGTACCGAATAGTATAAATGGTGTGCGTTTTCCCAACCTTGTGTTCGTTTTGTCAGAAAGTGCGCCAAAGAGAGGAAGCATAAAGAGCGCAAAAATATTATCAAGCGCCATTATGGCACCCGATGCGGTTTGTGGTAATCCAAATCGGTTTGTTAACATCAGTGGTATAATTGCATCGTAAGCCTGCCAGAATGCGGTTATAAGAAAAAATGCAAAGCCTACGAGAATGGTCCGTTTTGTGTTCAACCTTGGGGCGTTCATATAAATCTCCTTTTTGTAATTTTGATAAATGAATTATTTACCTATATGCTTGATTATAATACAATTATAAACGAAAGTAAATATTTATTTTAGAAATTATGAAATTTGTATTAATTTTGAATATAAAAAACCGCTTCAAAAGAAGCGGTTTTTTAGTGGCGCGCCCAGGAGGATTCGAACCTTCGACCTACCGGTTCGTAGCCGGGCACTCTATCCACTGAGCTATGGGCGC
>CAYRJG010000070.1:0-11436 GCA_964424525.1 uncultured Ruminococcus sp. | reverse complement strand
GCGAGGAAGTCAACGCCTTCAAGGCGGCGAGCCTCGTCGGCGAACACATTGATAAACTCGGCACCGATAATCTTTCTCTTTTTCTCGGGATCGGAAACGTCTTTAAGAAGTGAGAGGAAACGGTCTGTTGCATCAACATAAATAAGGTTTGCATCAAGCTGATTTCTGAATATCTCAACTACGTTTTCCGACTCATTTTTGCGCATAAGTCCGTGATTTACGTGAACGCAAACCAGCTGCTTGCCGATTGCCTTTATGAGAAGTGCTGCAACTACCGAGGAATCTACACCGCCGGAAAGCGCAAGGAGAACCTTTTTATCTCCAACCTCACGCCTTACGAGAGCTACCTGCTCATCAATAAATGCCTTTGCAAGCTCGGGTGTGGTAATACGCGCCATTGATTCGGGTCTTTTGTTAGAATCCATCTTTTTTCCTCCGAAAAGTTCATTAAATTTTTTTATATAAGTTATTATACAACAAACTTTTTCGCATTACAATATATAATTTTAACAAAATTTATTTTTTTGAATAAAATAATATTGTTCAAAAAAGAAAGTGAGGAAAAACATGCTTGCAACAAAGCCATACATAAGAGAAAATGCCGTAGCCTACGCACGGAAATACGCATTTTCACAAAATCCGCTTTTTTCTAGCTTTGCGGGGATAGGCGGCAACTGCACGAATTTCGTTTCCCAAGCGGTATATGCCGGAAGCTGTGAGATGAACTACACTCCGACCTTTGGGTGGTATTACATTTCGCTTAACGAGCGCGCGCCTTCCTGGACCGGAGTTCAGTTTTTTTATGATTTTATGATAGGAAACGAAGGAGTTGGTCCATTCGGACGCGAGGTAGGGGCCGATGAGCTTGAGGTCGGTGACGTTATTCAGCTTGGCAGAACGGGGGAAGGATATTACCATACCCTACTCGTTGTTGGATTTGACGGTGAAGATATACTCGTGGCGGCGCAGACGGACGATGCCTACGGCAGACCTCTTTCAACCTACACAAACGATTACGCAAGATACATAAAGATTCTCGGTGTCCGCTTTGAGGTTGCGGATAATTACGGCTGTTTTGAACGTCTTATGGCACCCGACGGAATTCCGAATCTGCCCGCCACACCGACGCCTACACCGCCCGATGAGGTGCTCCCAGCAGAGCCGACGCCCCAATCGCCTCCACCCGAAGAGGATCAAGCCGAACAAGGATAAAATTCAGAGCGAAGGCAGAAAAATGTGCCTTCGCTCTTTTACTGTTTTAGTATATTATGCTTTTTTGAATTTTGCTCTGTACGGTGCGCCCATAGAGTCCTTGCAATTTACGGTAACTTCGGTGTATCCGTCATTTTCGGCAATAGCCATCTTAAAATCCGCACCGACAAGCTTTGCAGAACCGTAAATTTTCACGATTATGCTCTCTGCTTCAAGGGTGGGATCGCATACGGAAAATTCAAATCCGCCATCCTTTTCGGACACTGAAATGATACATGGGGTATCGGTTGCGATGTTTTCGCACTTTCCCGCTTCATAGAATACATAGCTTGAAATTCCGAGATTTTTCTCTCTTACCGCTTGAAGAGAATTGGTATTTGAGATAATTTCCACATCGGGACACTTGGCATATTTTTCAAGCTTCTCTTCATCCGCATAAGGAAGAACCGCAAATGCGTAAGATGCATCAATCGGATTTTCTCCGTGCTCTACTCTTACCTCAAGGTAGGGTTGCTCAACATTGGTTGTGTAGTTATAACGAGAAACGTAGAGATTTGTTTTATCGAGGAATACGTATCCTGCGTGCCCCTGCCAGAGAAGATAATCGGGATTTTCAAATCTCTCATCATACTCACCCTTGGGAACCTCGACGGACTTACCCGCGCATTTTATAAGCTGAGTAAATTCGTCATCCTTTACGATTCTTCTGTGAGCCGCGATAGTATTTACGGGAGAATTCATTGTTGACTTGATTCCCGCACCGAGAAGAACGGTTTCGTCATCAAAGCAGAACCAAGCCTTCTTACAGGTAAGGTCATTATGATGAACTGCACGTGTTTCTCCGCGCACCTCGTCATATATATGCTCATCGGAATCGCAATATTCGGAAATAAATTCCATACCTGCCGCAATATATTTTTCATCGATCTGAATAGAGCCTGCAAAGGTATTCGGAGCCTTCCACGGGTTGAAGCTTATTCCTCTTGCCTTGCGCTCCTGCATATCCTCGGTAGTTCCGGGGAAACGGTAGGCTATATTGATATTATTGATGAAATTATCTCCGTCATACTGCTGAGTATCATAAGAGGTGTAGAGGTGGAAGGCACCGTCACCGGTATACCATCCTGTTTTATTTTCGTGGAGAATCGACTCATAATTTATATGGCGGCATGATGCCATGGCAATTCCGACCGCATAATCATTTCTGTGCTGGGAAGCTCTGTCACCGCTATACCACGCATGAGCGCGCTCATAATCGAATTCATAAGGAATGGAATCATCAGCCAAAATTTCCTCATAGATTGCAAGGTCAACGAGGGATGCCGACTTGATTATAGCTTCCTTGAATATCGGGTTGACGGAATTTCTCTTTAAGAACTGCTTGATATACGCATCCTCATCCTCACCGTAAACCCCTATCATAGAAAGAAGATTTACAAGGAAGCTTGCCGCCTTCTGCGCTTCGTTCATCTGCTTTGTATATCTGCCTGCAAGCATAAAGAATCCCTGTCCTTTATAGATTGCCGGCTCATACATATATTTCAAGCGATAGAACTGCTTATATGCGTTGGGGCTGTTATACTCGATAGGCGAGCCGGCAAGCACCGATGCAACATAAAGACCGCGGCTGAGATATATTCCACCGTAGGACATATTGTGCGGATAGGTATGAGTAAAGTCGATATAGTCGGGGCGCGGAACGTGCAGAATGGCATCAAAATCCTCTGCCTCTTGAATCAGATACGCGGGCTTATGGAGAAGAATTCCGTACTCCGTGCAGACCTTTATTCTTGTTTTTATCCAATTGGAACCAAGGCACATCCAGCTTGCAATCCACTCAAAGCATTTGAGGTATCTCTTTCTGTCTTCGAGAGATATTTCATCATAAAGAACGAGAAGAATAGCAGTAAGATGCTCTGGTGCGCCGATATACATATACCACCAGTTGGGTAGCTTGGGATCGCGCCAGCCACGACCTTCAATCATATCATCACCGTATGCGTGGCGGTACATCCATTCAAGTGAGTAGACGATATCGTCAAGCACCGATTTATCCTTGTAATAATCGCTTCCGTAGGTAGCATATCCGAAGGCGAGCGCCTTCACGTAGGAATACTGTCTTGCACCGTCCTCGGTATCCTTGAGGAGCTTCGTGCCCCAAAGGATAGCCGGGTCACCCGAACGGTCAAGTCCCTCAAGCGCAGACTTACAGGATTTATTTATCGCGTCTATCTTCAAGCGAACATTCGGGTTATTTATATCGTTGGTTTTTTCGTTACCGACAAGCTTATCGTGATACTTTTTGCAAACAGCTTCATAATCTTCGTCTGTAAATGATGATGTATCATAATCACCAAACAGAGCATAAGGTGCTGCCGCAACGAGCATTTCATCCTTTTCAAACTCGTCAAGGTCTTCCTTCGCGCCTATAACCACAAAGCTTCCGTCAGAAAGCACCTTGGAATAAAGTCCGAGAGCCGATGCGGTTTCCACAACCGGAAGGTAGCCTTCCTTTTTCTCATAGCAAACGGAAATCTTTTTATCTCCGAGCACAAGAGATGCTCTGCCGCATCTCTTTTTATATTCCGCACCGAGAAAATCGACAAAAAGCGACACGGGGGCATACATTACGCCCGAATAAGCAACAGTTCTTACCTTTGCATCGTTCTTGTCGTAAACTGCTCTTTCGCCATTTGATACAAGCTTATTTGTATAAATGTATATTGCTGTAACTCCGCGCTTTGTAAATTCGATAAATCTCTTTTCGTCTTCTGCGGTAAAATTACTGTACCTCATAAAATATTCCCTCGACAGTTATATTTTTTTGAATTTTGCCCTGAACGGAGCACCCATAGCACCGTTACAGTCTATTGTCATTTCCGCGCCGCCGCGCAAAATGCTAACATCAAGCTTATCATCGGCAGACATAAGCTCTACGGGAGTGTTAAGCTTTATCTTAAGTCCCTCGCAATCGTGGATAGGCTCACATACCGTAAGTTCTATCTCATCTGCCTTTTCAACAAGTGAAATGATACACGGGGTATCGGTTTCAACAGATTCGCACTTCCCTGCCTCATAGAATACATAGCTTGAAATTCCGAGATTTCTCTTTCTTGCGGCTTGAATGGAAGTCGTGTTCGAAACGATTTCCACATCGGGGCGCTTTGCATATTTTTCAAGCTTCTCTTCATCTGCATAAGGAAGAACCGCGAATGCGTATGATGCATCGGTCGGATTTGCTCCATGCTCTATTCTTACCTCAAGATATGGCTGCTCAACATTGGTTGTGTAGTTATAACGAGAAACGTAGAGATTGGTTTTATCGAGGAATACATATCCCGCATGTCCCTGCCAAAGAAGGTAATCTGGATTTTCAAAGCGAGCTTCGAACTCCGCTTTCGGAACCTCGACGGTCTTACCTGCGCACTTTATGAACTGTGTAAATTCATCATCCTTTACAATTCTTCTATGCTCTGCGGTCGTGTTTACGGGAGAATTCATTGTAGAAGTAATTCCCGCACCGAGAAGAATCATTTCTTCGTCAAAACAGAACCAAGATTTCTTACATATAAGGTCGTTTTTATGCAAAGCGCGGCTGTAACCTCTTACCTCGTCATATTTCTGATGGTCAAAATCACAATATTCCGAGATAAACTCCATACCTGCGGCAATATATTTATTTTCAAGCTGCATTGAGCCTGCAAATTTATTCGGTGCCTTCCAAGGGTCATAATATATTCCTCTCGCAACTCTCTCCTGCATATCCTCGGTAGTGCCGGGGAAGCGGTATGCGATATTCATATTCTGCATAAAGTTCACACCGTCATACTGATGAGAGTCATACGAGGTATAAAGATGATACGAACCGTCACCCGTGTACCATCCGTTGGGGTTTTGGAGAAGAATCGACTCATAATTTATATGGCGGCAGGATGCCATGGCAATACCGAAGGCGTAATTGTTTCTGTGCTGTGCGGCTCTGTCGCCCGTGTACCAAGAATGAGCATACTCAAAATCAAATTCGTAAGGAATTGTGTCATCGGCAAGTATCTCTTCATATTTTGAAAGATCATAGAAGGATGCCGAATTTATCATTGAAGCACGCATTTCGGGAGTTATCGAATGGCGCTTGATAAAGGATTTCAAGAATTTATCCTCATCCTCACCAAACATTCCAAGCATAGCAAGATGCTTTGCAAGTATGCTTGCGCCGGCATTTATCTCATTCATTTGATGAGTGTGTCTGCCTCCCAGCATGAACATTCCCTGTCCTTTATACATTGCGGGATCGAACATATATTTAACGAGATAGAAAAGAGAATATACAGACGGGCTGATATATTCAAGGCTTGTGCCTGCGAGGAGGGATGCAACGAACAAAGCTCTCTCGGGAATTACCGCACCGTAGGAGATATTATGCGGATACTGGTGCGAATAATCAAGATAGTCGGGGCGCTTTATTTCAATTGTCTTATCAAAGTCCTCCTGCTCCTTTTTGAGGAAAGCGGGATCGTGAAGAAGGATACCGTATTTCGTGCAGACCTTAAGGCGGCTCATATACCATGCCGGTTCGGTGCACATCCATGTGGTGATCCAGACAAAGCACTTGAGATATCGCTTTCTGTCCTCGAGAGATATCTCTTTATAGAGAATAAAGAGTATATCGGTAAGCATTTCGGGTGCACCGACATACCAATGCCACCAGTTGGGAAGCTTGGGATCGCGCCAGCCGCGACCTTCAATCATATCGTCACCGTATGCGTGGCGGTACATCCATTCAAGCGCATAAATTATATCGTCAAGAACCTCTTTTTTACCGTAATACTCACTGCCGAAGGTCGCATATCCGCGCGCAAGATGGAGAACGAATCTGTACTGCTCATATCCGTCATCGGTATCACGAAGCAACTTTTCGCCCCAAAGAATGGGCGGATCGCCCGAACGGTCAAGCCCCGCAAGAGCTTTGGCGCAATTTTCGTTTACTGCGGCAATCTTTTTCTGAACATTCGGATTGTTTATGTCGTTGGTTTTTTCATTTCCTACAAGCTTATCGTGGTATTTTTGGCAAACCGCCTCATATTCCTCGTCTGTGATTTTTTCGGGCTCGTATTCACCGAACACAGCATATGAGCCTGCCTTTACCATAACCTCATCGCTTGCAAGCTCCGAAAGATCGGCTTCCTTACCGATTACAAGGAACTTGTTTTCGCAAAAACGCTTTGTCGAAAGTCCAAGCGCTGCAGAGACCAATTCAACCGGAAGATACCCCTCTTTGACATCATCCTTTATGCTGACACTTTTTTCACCGCGCTTCAAGCCGATTTTTCCGCATCTTTTCTTATATTCTACACCGAGAAAGTTTGTAAAAAGCGACACGGGGGCATATATATCGCCAGAAAAGGCAACCGCACGCTCTCCTATATCACTCTCGTTATAAACTCTGTTCTCACCGTTGTGGATAAGTCGGTTTGTATAAATGAATATCGCCGTCAATCCTCTTTTGGTGAATTCAAGAAACCGTTTTTCATCATCTTTCGTAAATCCTTCGTATCTCACAGTCGTGATTCCTCCGTAATTTATTTTATATTAAACCGCCATTCGGTCAGTTATCGAATTTAATCGGCTTATGCTCCTGCGCCGCGCGCAACGCCGCCTCAACGTCAAGATCGTGCTTTGTCCAACCTTCGCCATTTACCTCATGCGCTCTGTGGATAGTCACAAAAGCATCGGGATCTATTCTTTTCATTATCATCATAAACTCGGCATACTGCGGCATATTAAAGGAAACCATTATCATCGGCTTTCCTTCCCCCGAAAATCCGCCTGTCGCATGGATTATCGTGCTTGTTCTGTCAAGGCGCTTGATTATCTCCTCATTGATGTCCTCGTATTTATCCGAAACTATATGAGCGATAAACGCCTGACTCTGACCGAGAAGAACTTTATCTATCACAAGCGCGCCGACAAACGCAGCTACTATGCCGAGAAGGCAGATTATAAGATCGCGGAAGACAAAAACACCGAGAATAATAACCGTAGCATCGGTAATGAAGATTGCAACCGAGCTTTTAAGCCGCTTTATATATTTCGCAAGAATAAGAGCCAAAATATCCGTGCCGCCTGTTGAGCCGCCGCCGCGATAGGCAAGAGCGCATCCCGCACCGACTATAAGACCACCGAACACTGCTGCTATCGTCAGAACCGCAATATCTCCCTCGCGCCCTTGTGTAAACATAAAGAATCCGTCTAGAATATCGAGTCGCGCAAGCTTCATACAAAGAGAAAGTGCCGGCGGATAGACTATGGTTGAGATAAGAGTTTTAAGCGCAAAATCCCACCCAAGAAATATAAGACCGAGAAAGAAGAGCCCCCAAGTCAAAATGGCTACCAAGACATCAACCGTGAAAAATTCAAGACCGGAGATTCCTTCAAAAACATCGGCAAGAACTATCGCAATACCGCCAACCCCGCCAATAATAAGATCATACGGCATAAGAAAGATTCCGAATCCGAAGGCGAGCACTACAGAGCCAAGCACCACAAGCCCCGCATTCTTTACGGCAATCCCCATTTCTTTTTTACTGTAATGCTTTATCTTCACAAAACTCCCTCCTTTGAATTGTTTTTCACGCATTTTACTTATTAATGCTATTTTACACTCGGGAAAAAGAAAAGTCAACACTAACGTTGACTTTTCTTTCGTCAAGTGTTAGAATATAGGAAATATTATAAATTTTTTAGACGGACGATTTTTATGAAAAAATATTTATCATCGCTTATGATGCTCCTTGCCGCTATGATATGGGGCTTTGCATTTTCTGCGCAAAAGGCAGCAGAGGCGCTTCCGCCCTTTACAATAGGTGTACTCCGAAGTGCGGTTGCGGCAATATTTCTTATTTTGGTTATCATTTTTCTTGACAAAATAAATCACACGGGTCGCCGCTTGTTTGGAAAAGGGCGAATAATTGACATTACGCGCACCGAGCTTATAGGTGGAATTATTTGCGGTGCCGTGCTTGCGCTTGCATCCTATTTTCAGCAGGCGGGAATCAACGCAGGAACAGATGCGGGAAAAACCTCTTTTATAACTGCTCTTTACGTTGTCCTTGTTCCGATTTACGCGTTGCTCTTAAAGAAGCGCGCGCGTCTTCACATTTGGATAAGCGTTGCCATAGCCGCAGTAGGCTTTTATTTCCTTTGCATAACGGGTGATTTCTCGGTTGTGCCAAGTGATATGATAGTTTTTGTATGCGCTCTTATATTTCCCATTCACATTCTTGCAATAGATAGGTTTTCTCCAAAGTGCGACGGAGTGAGAATGTCATTTATACAGTTTGTAACCGCGACCGTTATAAACGCCATATTTATGCTGATAAGCGAGCCAATCCCCTCACCCGTGCTAATTTTTGAAAACATTTTGCCTATACTGTTTCTTGGTATCGGCTCAAGCGGTATTGCCTATACTCTTCAAATAATAGGTCAGCGTGGCGTAGATCCTGCCGCGGCATCTATTATACTCTCGCTTGAATCCGTGTTTGGAGTTATCGGCTCTGCAATAACGCTCGGTGAGCGAATGAGCGAGCGCGAATATATCGGCTGTGCGATAGTTTTCGTTGCGGTAATTCTCTCACAAACCGACGTTCCCGCACTTATAGCAAAAATAAAAAGAAAATCATAACAAAAAGAGCGTTTCTGCCCGAAACGCTCTTTTTTTATCAACTTTTATTTAATTTAGCCTTGGCAAGTCGCGGAAAACGAAAAAAGATGCCGAAATTCACGAGGGAAGCTCGCGATTCTCAAGTGCTGCAAGCGCAATTCTGAATGCGCGCGCCGCCACAAGACGCTCTTCCTCATTCTCGCTCATAAGAGCAGGATAGAAGGTGCGGAACACCTCGCCTTTCATAGTCATATCACGCTTGAAATGCTCTGTTCCGTAAAGCGGAATAGTTTTATCCTTAAGATTAAAGAAGTAAAGACCGAATGCATCGTTCTCTAGATTTGTGGGAACGGAGAATGCGGGGTCTATGTATCCGACAAGCTCAACGCGAAGGGCGGTTTCGTTATCATATTTCTTTTCGGTAATAAGGTTGCTTATACGGTTGATTATCTCGTTACCCGTGTTAACTCCCGTAATATCAAGCTGCTCCGTTTCAAAGCGAACATGACCGAATTCCATCTTCTTATTTTCAATGGTGAGCTCACCGTCACTGTATGTTACCGAAATGAGATTAACTCCGCCAAGACCGGGCTCGTCAAATCCCGTGCATTCAAGTGCACCGGCATAGGCATATTTCGATGCTCCGACGGTTGCAAACTTACTTGCCTCATGGCGAGAGCCGAGCGCATAGTAATCAGCACCGAATTTCTTAAGGTCATTTGTGCTTACAGGGCAATTCGGTGAATCCACCTCACCGTCAAGGTCAGCATAAGCACACACAAGGTTTACTCTCGAACCGTCATCAACCTGGCGGTCGTAAAGAGGATTTTCAACAAGCGCCTCATTAACAAATGCCCATCCGTATACGGTTACGTTGTACTCCTCAAAGTCAAAGCGCGAAAGCTTCTCCGATGAGAACACAAAACAGTTATCCGGCAAACGACCCGATGCATATATTGGGTTATCAAGATAATGGTCATATTTACCGGGAGCAATTATGAAAACCGTTTCAGGGCAGTTTACAAATTCTCTTATAAGAACCTCTGCCGTTGAGTTGGTTGCATATTCGGTATTGAATATATCTCCGCTCATAAGAACTACGTTTATCTTACTATCCCTTACGTACTGCATCATACGCATAAAGGACGAACGCAAAACCCTACGGCGCTCCTCGCTCTTTTCAGCGGTGAGCCCTACGAAGGGTGCGTCAAGATGTATATCACTACAATGCAGAAATCTCAGATGAGTTTTTTTGGTTTCTTCGCTCATTTGTTCCTCCCATGGCATAATGCCATATTTGCTTATTATTAACAGTATACCACTTCTTTATCGCTTTTGCAATAATTTTGTCAAATTTTTTCGCAAAGTTTTCAAAACAAATCTTCCGAAAATTATATTGTTAAAACTTACAAATATATTGCCCGCTTGTTATGCAAAACAGAGATTTTAACGGTAGCTTTTCTTTTTTGTCTTACACATGTTGATTTTTTTGAAAAAAAAGAGTAAAATTAATCTACTTTAGTTTTAATGTGAGTATAGCACCGCAAAAAAGGAGATAAAACATATGGAATTTTGCCAATATGAATATTCTGTTTCAAGGAAACCAGAAGGGGTGTTTGGGCTGATGAAATTCTTGCTCATTATGCTTTATATATCCTTTGTTATCATATATTTTGCAATAATTTACATAACCAGGATAATTCCGCTTGG
Source organism: uncultured Ruminococcus sp. (assembly GCA_964424525.1). Classification (GTDB taxonomy): domain Bacteria; phylum Bacillota; class Clostridia; order Oscillospirales; family CAG-272; genus UBA1740. Next base: position 857 of record CAYRJG010000070.1, on the reverse strand, counting down.
CGCACTCATTCCCGTGGCACTTTGGATACTGGTATTCTTTACCTGGAGATATGTAAAACAAGACTATAAATACGAAATATCCGGCTCAATTCTCACATTTACCGTTATTTACGGTGGGCGAAAAAATCGCAAACCGATAAAAATTCACATCAACGAGGCGAAAGCGATTCTTCCTCTTTCGGAAGCAACCGAGCAAATATCTCTCCATAAGCCCAAAAAGAGCTACTCTGCCCTACCACATAAAGCCGAGCCGGATGCCTACGCACTTCTTTTTGCCGACGAGCGCGGCAGAAATTGCGTCCTTTATTTTAAAGCCACCGCGGACGCGCTTCATCTCCTTAACATCTATAATCACAACGTTGTAATACGAAAAACGGCTATTTGATTTTATAATAAGCTCAAAATTGGTAAAACTGCATAATTTTATTGTGCTATTTTTACAAACTTTCCCTTTGGACATTGTTTGTTAAAAAATGTTTGATAAAATGAATTTGGGGGAACAAGTAAAAGACTATCACTAAATTTAAAATTTTGTATTCAAAATCCCAAGGAGGGAAAAATTATGAAGAAAAGAAAACTGTTAACTATTCTTCTCGCAATCCTTCTCGTTCTTTCGGTTTGCATGGCTGCTACTGCCTGCAACGAAGACGAACCCGAAGTAAAAGATTGCACCACGCACTCTGACAACAACGGTGACGGCAAGTGTGATAACTGTAATGCAACAGTAGACACGCCGGACGAGGATGATCCTACCGAGGATGATCCTACCGAGGATGATCCCACCGAGGATGATCCTACCGAAGATGATCCTACCGAAGATCAGCCCACCGAGGATAAACCTACCGAGGATCAGCCTA
>CAYRJG010000069.1:0-11468 GCA_964424525.1 uncultured Ruminococcus sp. | reverse complement strand
AGAACTGAGGTGCACGACGAGCAGCCTTGAGTCCGTACTTCTTTCTTTCCTTCATACGAGGATCACGAGTAAGGAGTCCTGCCTTCTTAAGAAGGGGCTTGTAGGTCTCATCTGCAGAGAGAAGAGCACGAGCAACACCGTGACGGATTGCACCTGCCTGACCGGAGAAGCCGCCGCCGCGAACGTTCGCAACGATATCAAACTTGCCGGTGGTTTCGGTTACGCCAAAGGGCTGGTTAACGATGAGCTTGAGGGTTTCAAGTCCAAAGTAATCATCAATATCACGTCCGTTGATGGTAACAACGCCGGTACCGGGGTAAAGGCGTACTCTTGCAACGGACTTCTTTCTTCTACCGGTTCCGTAGAAATAAGGTTTAGCACTTGTGTACATCTTCATTATCCTCCCTATTACTCAAGTACGATGGGCTTTTGAGCAGCCTGTTCGTGATTTTCGCCTGCGTAAACGTGCAGACGGGTGAAAGCCTTTGCACCAAGAGAATTGTGGGGAAGCATACCCTTAACAGCAAGCTCCATAGCCATCTCGGGGCGAGTGGACATAAGCGTTTTGTAGCTTACTTCCTTAAGACCGCCGATATAACCGGAGTGGTGACGGTAGAACTTCTGTTCGAGCTTCTTACCCGTGAGAATTGCCTTGTCTGCGTTAACGATAATAACGAATTCGCCGCAATCTGCATGGGGAGTAAACTCGGGGCGATGCTTGCCGCGAAGAATGTTAGCGGCCTTAACTGCAGTTCTGCCAAGAGGCTGACCTGCGGCATCAATAACAAACCATCTGCGCTCGATGGTATTCTTGTTTGCCATGTAAGTAGACATTTTGTTTTCCTCCAAATTTTTTGTTATCGTGTTATTCACGAATTTTCAAAGCCTACACATTATACCATACAAATACACACTTGTCAATGCTTTTTTAAAACTTTTTTTGAAAAAATTGATTTAGAATTTTAAAGCTCTCGAAATCTCTCGAAATCTCGCAAATGCTCGCTTTTTCTCACGACTCAATTTTAATTTTTTGTTGATACGAAAAAACTAAATTTGTCTGTGCACGCTCTTGTATTCGTCATAGAAGCGGTAGTAGTGGCAGCCGCCGGTGTTATGCGACATAAAGCTTACCATCTCGTCCTCGTCAAGATTCATTTTGCAAAAATATGAGTCGGTATATTCATCGTATTCATAAAACTCGCAGCTTTCGCAGTTTGCCGTCCTCTTCGGTCCGTATTTGGAAAAATCCATAACTACCTCCGTTAGGTGAAGATAGGCACAAGTATAAGCACCGCCAATATTATAACAACTATTGCAGCAACGGCAGAGTAGAGCTTGATTTTAACCTTACGCATTTCCTTTGCAAATTCGCGCGCCGCCTCTTCCGCCTCTTCTGCCTGTTTTCGTGATATTTCTTCAAGAAATGCGGATTTAGATGTAGCATTTGCAAGTTTTTCTATTATAGAATCGATTTCATTGTTGAAGTCGGCAATTCCCGCTTCAAGCTCACCCTCATCGACAAGACCGGTCTTTATCTCGCAGCATATCGAATAGTTGCAGTAATCGTCATCCTCCATATCATCGCATCCAAATGCCAAATCTCCGAAAAGCAGAAGTGCGCTCGGCGAAAATTCAGTGCTTTCGGCAAGGTTCTTGTCTGTGTAAAAGGTTCTTGACTTTGTGAGAAGTCCTGCCCCATTCAATCTCCCGACAGCCGCCAGAACTGCGGCTTCAATTCTTTCTTTAGCTATTCTTGCAGTCATTTTTATTCCTTCCGTTTTACAGTATTTCGCTATCTATTATAAGACGGTTTCCGTTTCGCTTAATTCCGTAGGATGTATCGCATGCCATAGAGAATATTTTATCTCCGTTTATTCCTACGCAGTTATCAATAGAATCAAGCAGCTTTGTTGCCATGGGATGAAAATCCGAGGTGGTGGCAAAAATTCCGCGCGAGCCCTGTCTTGCGCATACCGCGCCGTAAAAGCCGCGAATGTCGGTTTCCTTGGTCACATCAAGGCGGTTTTTCATCTGCACCATTATATGCTCACGGAATCCAAGTGAGTCAACCGTTTTCACAATACCGTCAATACCACCGTCATCCGAGCCGCCGGTAACGTAGCTCTCGGTTACTGTTTTTCCTGTTCTTGTTAAATATTTTGTCAAAAGATTGAGGAAATAATACTCAAAAAATTCTCCGCCTTTAGAATGAAGCTTTGTCAGGAATTCTCTTTTTAATTTTAAAACCTCAGCATGGTCTTTGATGCTCGCCTCGCGGTCGGGCGAAATTGAATATTTCGCCCCGTCAAATAGGAAAAGACCATCCCGTGTCATTTTTTTGAGTACTTGACCTATGTAAGTAAAGAGCCTGTTATCGTCTTTGGAGCTTGATGTCGAGTCGGTTCTGAAAAAACCTATCAGAGCATCGCGTATTTCTGCCCGTGTTCTTGGTGTTTCCTTGACAAGATTCAGAATCTCCTCCTCACATTGTTCAACGCGTATTACGATAACGTTTTCTTCGGTCTTGCGATAAAGTCCGTCATCTTTTTTACCGATAAGACCTTTTTTCTCCATATCGGAAATAACTGTTCCTGCACGGCTTCTGATAATAGAGCGATGGCTTCCAAGAGAATTGTTGCTAAGCTCCTCCTCAGATAGACCATAGCCGTCTATTACCGCTTCGATAAGTTCGCGGCGGCTTTTCTTTTCCTTTTCGAGAGAGGATATTATTAATCTGAATATTTTACTATATTCGGGTGTAATTGCCATTGTTTCACCCCTTTTTGGTTTTTTAGTATTTATCAGTGTGCAAACTGACTGTTATAAAGTTCGGAATAAAATCCACCGCGCGCAAGAAGCTCGTCATGCTTGCCCTGTTCGATAATATTACCGTCCTTCATAACGAGTATGACATCGGCTTCTCTTATTGTTGAAAGCCTGTGTGCTACGATAAACGAAGTGCGTCCCATCATCATTTTTCCAAACGCTTCCTGAATTTTCATTTCGGTTCTTGTATCAATAGATGAGGTTGCTTCGTCAAGTATAAGCATTGGCGGCAATATGAGCATAACTCTCGCGATTGATATAAGCTGCTTTTGTCCTTGCGAAAGACTTCCGCCATCTTCGCCTATCACAGTATCATATCCATGCTCAAGCCTTTTGATAAAGCTGTGTGCATGAGCTGCGCGCGCCGCCTCAATTATCTCCTCGTCGGTTGCATCGGGTTTTCCTACGGCTATATTTTCTTTTATAGTACCGTTCATCATCCAAGTGTCCTGAAGCACCATACCGTAATTCTTTCGAAGGCTTTTTCTTGTAAGGCTTGTTATCTTATGCCCGTCAACCGATATTTCACCGGATTTAACATCATAAAAGCGCATAAGCAGGTTAATAAGCGTAGTTTTTCCGCATCCCGTCGGACCAACTATTGCGATGCGTTGACCGGGCTTTACGGAAAGATTGAGGTTTTCAATAAGCGGCTTATCCTCGGTATAAGAGAAGGATACCGAATCGATTTTAACCTCACCCTCGGCACAACCAAGCTCCGAGCTATCCTTTATGTCGGGAGTTTCCTCTTCAGCTTCTATAAGCTCAAATACGCGAGTTGCGGATGCAAGTGCATTTTGAAATTCGGTTATAACTCCGGAAATCTCATTAAAAGGCTTTGTATACTGATTTGCGTAAGAGAGAAGCACCGATAACGTTCCAACCGAAAATGCACCGCCGGTTGCAATTACAGTAAGTGCTCCGGTAAGTGCAACTGCCGCGTAAACAACGCTGTAAACAAATCTTGTTGTGGGGTTTGTAAGGGAAGAGAAGAATATTGCTCGAAGCGATGCGCGTTCCAGCTTGTTATTTGCCTCTGCAAATTTTTCGTTTGCACGTTCACCGTATCCAAAGGCTAAAACAACCTTTTGGTTGCTTATCATTTCATCAATAATAGCAGTTTGCGCGCCCTTTGCCGCCGATTGCTCTTTAAACATATTAAATGTTCTTTTTGCAATAAATTTTGCAACAAAGAGAGAAAGCGGTGTAAGCACAACCACAACGAGTGCTATCTGCCAATTTATGATAACGAGAAGTACAAGCGTACCAAGAATAGTCATAATTCCCGTAAACAACTGTGTGAATCCGAGAAGAAGACCGTCGGAGAATTGCTCGGTATCATTTACAATTCTTGATAGAAGGTCACCGTGTGAATGAGCGTCAAGATAGGAGAGGGGAAGACTTTCGAGCTTTTTGAAAGCATCACGCCTTACGTCGCGAGCGACATTAAAGGTTATTCTGTTGTTTATCGCACTCATCAGCCATTGAGCGATAGCACCCACGCCTACAAGCATCGCTGTGAAAATAAGAATTTTTATAACTCTGTCAATATCAACAAGCCCTTTGCCAATCATAAGGTCTATTGCGCGTCCTATCATAATGGGAACAATAAGCGATAATGCTACCGTAACAAGCGCAAGAAAAATTGACACGGGTAGGAGATATTTGTATTTTCCGATATATTTTAGCACCTTTTTTATAGTGCCGGGAGATTTCGTGTTCTTTTTCATATCACTTATCCTCCCCTCTGAACTGTGACTCGTATATTTCGCGGTAGACATCCGATGAAGAAAGCAACTCCTCATGAGAACCTATTCCGACTGAGTGCCCGTCATCAAGAACTATAATCTTGTCTGCATACATAATAGAGGAGGCTCGTTGGGAAACGATAAACACGGTTTTGCCGTCATTCATATTCTTTATAGCCGAGCGGAGAGCCGCATCGGTTGCAAAGTCCAGTGCAGAAGCGGAGTCATCGAGTATAAGTATATCGGAGCGCGATACCAGTGCGCGTGCAATAGTAAGTCTTTGTCTTTGCCCGCCCGAAAGATTTTTTCCGCCTTGCTCGATTCTTGCATCAAGACCGCCTTTGTCCTCAACCACGCCTTTTGCCTGTGCAATCTCAAGCGCTTGCCAAATATCGTCATCGCTTGCACCCTCGTTGCCCCAAAGCATATTTTCACGAACGGTTCCGGCGAATAAAACAGCCTTTTGCGGAACTGTTGCAATCTTTTTTACAAGTGCTGAATTTTTGTATTCTTTAACATTTCTTCCATCGATTATAACCTCGCCCGATGTAACGTCATAAAATCTCGGAATAAGGTTTACAAGTGTTGTTTTGCCCGATCCTGTGCCGCCGATAATTCCAATTGTTTCACCGTGGCGCACCTTGAAGGAAATATCCGAGAGGGAATTGTCGCTTGCCGTGCCGTATTTTATTGATGCACTGTTGAATTCAACTGCGTATTCACTTCCTTTTCCCTCGGTAAATTCGCCGTCTTTAATGGATGACTTAATATCAAATACCGCGCTTATTCTGCCTGCCGATGCAACGGATTTTGTGATGGTTATTATAAGATTTGCCATCTTTATAAGCTCAACGAGTATTTGCGACATATAGTTGTAAAGCGCAACTACCTGACCGTCGGTAAGCTCACCTATATTCACTCGCACGGCACCCGTGTAAATTAAAACGATGATAGCGATATTGATAATAACGTATGTAAGGGGATTCATTAGAGCAGAAATTGCTCCCACGAAGCTCTGTTCTGATTTGAGAGCATTGTTCCTTGATGAAAACTCCTCTATCTCGCTGTCTTCTTTGCAAAATGCGCGAATTACTCTCGCGCCCGAAAGATTTTCACGTGTTTTAACGACGACACGGTCTACTCGACCTTGTACCTTTTTGTATAAAGGAATAGATATAAGCATTATTCCGAATACCACTATGCAAAGCACCGGGATTACCGCTGCAAAAATCAATGCGGAATCAAAGTCAATGGTAAATGCCATTATCATAGCACCGAAAACAACAAACGGTGAGCGCAAAAGAAGCCTAAGGGCAAGGTTAACTCCCGTTTGCACCTGATTTGCATCCGAGGTGATTCTCGTTATCATAGTAGATGTGCCGAGCTTGTCTATCTCGGAATATGAGAGCGTGCCGAGATGTTCAAAAAGCGAATACCGCAGTTTTGACACACATCCTACTGCGGCTTTTGCTGCAAAATATTGAGCCGTGACCGAAAATGCAAGTCCAACAGCACCAAGCAGCAAAAGCAAAAGGCACATTTTAACAACGTAGCCTTTGTCACCCGTGCTTATTCCGTTATCTATTATTGCCGCGATTACAAGAGGGACTATGAGTTCAAGCGTTGCTTCAAAAAGCTTGAAAAGCGGACCGAGTATTGATTCCGCAACATACCCCTTCAAATAATGTAAAAGTCTTTTCACTTTTTCCTCCAAAAGAGCAACAGGGAAGGCACTAAAGTCCAAAACCCTATAATAAAATATCTTACAGATAATTTTACCACATTTTTCGCGAAAAATAAATAGCTTTTTGAATAATATTTGAAATTTGTAGAAATAAATCAAACAAACCTATATCCGTGTAAAATAAAAAAGGCTAGCTCAAACATATTTTACTGTGTTTGAGCTAGCCTCCGGCTAAGCTGTGTTACCACTCTGTTTCGCCATTTTCTCGCAAAAAGAGCCTCATAAGGTGCAAATCTCACCCTGTCGATATAACGGTCGAACCCGGTGAAGCCTACGAAATTTATAAAAATCTTCAGCTTGTGGAATGAATTCAGCGAATAAGTGATACTGCCTTTTACCGTGCGGCAGCTCTCTGGAATCACAACAATTTGCTTACTACTTTCCGTTCTAACGCCTTTTTGGGTATTCGTTTTCTGTATTATAATCCTTTTTTAACCTTTGTCAATGTTTTTTTAAGAATTTCTTTTTTGAATTTTATGAAAAATTACCCACAAAAAGTCGCTTTTTGTGGGTAATTAAAATATTTATTTGTTTTTCGCTTAATTAATTTTCTTGCTTATAGCATTCGAAGATTTCTTCTACTCTTTGCTCGTCTTCCTTAGCCTTGTTTTTGGTAAGAAGACTTACTACGGGAACAACGATGAGAGATACCGCCATAGCAGAAACTCCCATTTCCGGGGACTTTGCAGCTGCCGCGGAGAAGCTGTCGGTAATCGTGATAACGAGGGTAGCGCCGCCAACTGTAAGAAGACCTGCTATCATACCTGCGTAAGCACCTATCTTGGTTATCTTCTTTGAGAAAAGACCCCAGATGTAAGGACCGATAAAGCAACCAGAAACAACGCCCCAGGAGAAAGACATAAGGCTAACTATAATCGGAATATTCTGCGTTGCGAAAATGAACGAACAAGCAACGAATACAAGACAGAGAATTCTGGTAAGAAGCATCTGAGTCTTAGGCGTGGTTTCCTGCTTTCTGACAGAAGGAATAAGGTCAACAGCAACCGCAGAAGCAGATGTGAGCACTACCGCTTCAAGTGTTGACATTGATGCGGAAAGAAGGAGTATCATAATAATCGCAAGAAGGATTATTCCGAGAGTTCCGTTTCCGAGAACCTCCATAAGAAGAGTTGGGATGACTGAGTCAACGCCGCCCTCGGGAAGCTTACCTTCAAGAATAAGACGTGAGGTAGAACCGATGAGGTAAGCGCCGCAACCGATGATGATGCAGAAAATGGTGGAAATTATAGTTCCGCGCTTGATTGCTGCGGTATCCTTTATAGCGTAGAACTTTCCGATCATCTGCGGAAGACCCCACGTACCAAAGCTCGTGAGCATGATATTCATGCAAAGGAATTTGAATGATGAGCCGCCGAATATATCCGTAAGCTGATCGCCTGTTGTCGGGTTGGGATCACCGGGAAGAGATTCGAACTTTCCGAGATTCTCAAAAAGCCCTGTAATTCCGCCAACATTATCATGGCTGAGAACGGCAATAATAAGGCAAACAACACCGACTATCATAATAATACCCTGAACAAGGTCGGTATACGCTGTTGCAATATATCCTCCTGCTACGAGATAAACAGCAGTAAGGCAGGCTATAATGAGCATCCATACCCAGGTTTCAACGCCGGGGAATACTGTGCTGAAAAGAGAGCCGAGTCCCTTATAAACCGCAGCTGAGTAGGGAACAAGGAACACGAAAATAATAACTGCGGCAAATATCTTCATACCTTTTGAATCATATCTTTTTTCAAAGTATTCGGGCATGGTCTTTGCTTCAAGCTTTTTGGTCATCTTTCTTGTCTTATTAGCAAAGAGAAGCCAAGAGAGAAGACATCCGAGAACCGCATTACCGACACCTATCCAAATGCTTCCGATACCGATATTCCAGCCATGCTGTCCCGCATAACCGACGAATACGACCGCTGAAAAATAAGTAGTTCCGTAAGCAAACGCGGTTACCCAAGCACCAACGTTTCTGCCACCGAGGAGAAATCCCTCGAGGGTCTTTGATTTGCCGTAGCTGATACAACCGATAAGTGCCATTGCAACCGCATAGATGACAAGGGCAATAATAGTGTAAAGCTGAGCTTTTGTCATGTGTTTTTCCTCCTTTTTTAGGAACACGGAAGTAAGACCGCCTTGGGCGATAAAAAACACGCCCCCCGTATTCCTGCATTTAAGAATACAGAGGACGAGAAAATATCCCGTGGTACCACCTCAGTTTACCGTAGCCTCGCGACTGCGATCTTTGGGAGTGTCCACCAACACTCCTGTTCTGTGACGGGAACACCCGTTGCAGCCTACTCAATTCATTGAATTTTTCGGTGCACTGCTAGCAGGATGTATTCAATTTAAGGCTCACCGTTGCCTTGCACCGCCCGGCAACTCTCTTTAGGCTCCTCTTAAATCTACTTCTTCCTGTTCAAACGCATTTTATGTGCATATTATAGCACTCGATTTTTATGTTGTCAAGAGATTTTTTGCATTTTTCTATACTTTTTTCATATCATTTTATCGCAAGATGTTTCGAAAATTAGTTGTATTGTATAAATATTTCAAGAACTTGTTGACACGTCAACAAGTTTGTGCTATACTACAGATTAGAAAATTAGAAAATTTGTAATGTGTAAAAATTCTCGTAAGATGAATAAATATATAGTGAAAGGAAGAGAACTTTAAGTGAATAAAAAATACGAGGCACTGTTTACTCCTTGGAAAATAGGCAACATTGAGATCAAGAACCGTATAGTAATGTGTCCTATGGGAGGAACATCCCTTTTCGGTTGGTTTGAGCTTGCGGGCTGTCATTTTGATAAAGAAGCCGCAAAGCTTTTTCTTGAAAGAGCAAATAATAACGTTGGACTTATTATTCCGGGTATTGCCCCCTTGAGAGATACCTTTTGGGGAAAGTGGCTTTGGCAAAATCCGAAAATGTTTGACGAACTTAAGGTTTTTATGGATGAAATCCATAAAACGGGCGCAAAGCTTTTTATCCAGCTTACCGCAGGTATGGGTCGTTCTTGGGCGATAACCGAGCTTGTAGCTCCCCTACATAAGAATAAATTCACACGCGCTCTTATAAAGCCTATAATTGATACGTCACACGAGCTTGCAAGTCCCAGCCCTCAAAAATCCCGCTGGGCGCATGATATTGAGTGTCCCGAAATGACAAAAGAGCAGATACACGAGATTATTGAGGCATTTGCTAAGACTGCAAAGCTCTGCCGTGATGCAGGAGTTGACGGTGTAGAGGTGCACGCGGTACACGAGGGATATCTTCTTGATCAGTTTGCAATCGAATTTTTCAATAAACGTACAGACGAGTACGGTGGAAGCTTTGAAAACCGTTATCGCTTTGCCGCTGAGGTTGTGAAGGCAATCAAAGAGGCGTGCGGTCAGGATTATCCTGTATCTCTTCGTTATTCCGTTGAGTCAAAAATGAAAGGATTTTGCGAGGGCGCGCTTCCCGGTGAGGAATATACCGAGGTGGGAAGAAATATGGAGGAGTCCGAGAGGGCGGCTAAATATCTTGAGGATGCAGGATATGATATGCTCAACGCAGATAACGGAACCTACGATTCCTGGTATTGGGCGCATCCCCCGATGTATATGCCCGAAAACTGCAATCTTGATGACGTAGCGCATATTAAGAAATTCGTAAATATTCCCGTTGTCTGTGCGGGAAGAATGGATGCTGAGGTCGGTGCGCGTGCAGTAAGCGAGGGAAGAATAGATGCAATAGGCGTTGCGCGTCACTTCCTTGTCGATCCCGAGTGGATAACCAAGCTTATCGAGGATAGAATCGAGGATATCAAGCCCTGTATTTGCTGTCATAGCGGATGCTTTAATTTCTCATCCTCGAAGGGGCATGCAAATACGCAGGATCTTACCGATACAATGGGACTTGCCCGTTGCGCTCTTAATCCCGAAACGATGCAGTCGAAGAAATACAACGTATCTCCTGCAAAAAAGGAAAAGAATATCGCAGTTGTAGGTGGCGGTATCGGCGGAATGGAATCCGCAATACTTCTTGCAAAACGAGGTCACAAGGTTACTCTTTACGAAAAGAGTGGCGAGCTTGGCGGTGTATTTATTGCCGCATCTGCTCCCTCGTTTAAAGAAAAGGACAGAGCACTTATCGCTTGGTACAAGAGAGAGCTTACAAAATATCCGATAGAAATAAAAATGAATACAGAAGTAACCGATGTTAAGGTGCTTGGTGCAGACGAGGTAATTATTGCAACCGGTGCTACGCCTAAGAAAATCCCCGTCAAGGGTGCCGATACCGCAATTGAGGCTATCGACTATTTGCTTGGCAAGTGCGAGGTCGGTGAGCGTGTAGTTGTTATCGGCGGCGGTCTTACCGGATGTGAAATTGCATACGACCTTTATCTTAAGGGAAAGAAGCCTGTTATAGTAGAGATGCAGGATGACCTTATTACAACCAAGGGAATTTGTCTTGCCAATACAAGTTATCTTCGTGATTTCTTTAAAACAAATAAAGTTCCCGTTCATCTTGAAACCTCGCTTTCCGAAATAAGCGGCGATAAGGTTATTCTCCGTGATAAGGACGGAAAAACTTTTAATGAGAATGCGGATTCGGTAATTATATCTGTCGGATATAATCCCGCACCTCTTAAGAAAAAAGGCGGAAATGTTCACATAGTAGGAGATGCCGCTTCGGTAGGCAATCTTCGCACCGTAATTTGGGGCGCGTGGGATATTTGTATGAAGCTCTGATATACAAAGGAGAGTAAAAAATGATTTTAACAAAAGAACAACAGGCAATTCTTGACGGAGAGCAGGGCGAAACTCTTGCCAAGGTAATGAAAACTATGGTTATGTACGGAGAGGCATTCGAAGCTGAAAAGCTCGTTCCCATAACCTCTAAATACAATCACCTTGTAACATCTTTCGGACTTAAGGTTATGTCACCTGTTTATGACCTTATGCAAAAGCTTCTTGATGCAGGCGTTTGTTCCGGTCAAAAATTTTCGGTAGACCCTCGTCCGCTTGATAAAAATGTTCCCGCAAACTTTCTTCAGAATTTAGTCTTCAATAAGTTCATGTATACCAAGCAGGATTTTTACGAAAAACAGCTTTCCGAGCTTGGATTGCTTTCGGATAATTCATTTAGCTGT
>CAYRJG010000068.1:0-11502 GCA_964424525.1 uncultured Ruminococcus sp. | reverse complement strand
CTGAAGCCTTTTTTCGCCCCCCAGTAGAACTGGGGGTTGTTTTGTTGACACAAAAGGGGGTAGCTCAAGTTTTTTTGAACTTGAGCTACCCCTCATAGATTAAACCGATTAAATATATTTTTCACTCGGAAAAGATTTTGGAATAAATAACTCCATCGGAACCGCTCATTACCTTAAGTGCGTCCTCGGCAATTTCATCGGCACTTCTTATATCTTCGAAGAGTGTAATGTTATAGATTGTACCTTTGAAATACTGGCCGCTTGAAGGACGTCTATCGTTTCCGATATTATATCCCTCTGTGATAATGGGAGGCGCAACCTCGAGAGCTATCTCTTCGCAGAATTCACCGCCAACATACAGACGCGCTGTGAGATTATCGACAGTAACTGCGATATGCGTAAGTTTGTCGGAACGGACATCGGTAGAGAATACATATGAATGGCCTACTCCCGCAACCTTGTAGTAAATGCGGACTTGACCGTTTGTGTAAACCTCTATATTGAATCCGTCTGCGGTACTGCCATCGTATGAACCGAAAATAACGCCCGCACGCTCAGCATAATCGGGGTCGAGCTTAATAAGTACTTCAAAAGTCTTGGGCGCGCTTGCAAGAGCATCTACGCTCACAGCATCACTTTCGGATTCAAGTATAAGACCGCTCTTTCCGGTATAGTCAATATGCTCGCCATCTTTTCTGGTATTTGAGATCTCGCGCATAATAAGAGTTCTGCCACATACTGTACACTCCTTATGCATAAGACCGTTAAACTGTTCGGTCGGAGCTCTGTCTATAATCCATTCGCCCTCATTATGAAACATACCGGGAGCTGTGGATAGGCAAAGCTCGTTTGCATACCTTGATGAATACATGAGATTATCTGCATTTTTCGAAACGAATACGAGATCGTTTTTGATCTCATCGGCAGTTCTCACGTCGCCAAACAGAGCAACCGAGTATATAACGCCTTTGAAATACTGTGAATTTTCAAAACGGCGGTCGCCGCCGACAGTATAATTCTGAGTTACTGCAGGAATAGGCATAGGCAGTGCTACGGTATCTGCTGTTTCACCGTTAATATACAGCGTTGCGAGTGTTCCGTCAACGGTTATTGCTATATGAGTGGGTTTACCAGAACGAATGTCAGGAGTGAATACTATACTGATTCTGTTTTCATTATTTACAAAGAAGAGTCTTACTCTACCGTTTTCATAAATTTCAACGCTGATCTGATCGGAATTACCGCCAATATAGTTTCCTACTATAACACCCGCACGACCATTAATATCCTCGGGAACCGAGATCATTGCCTCAAAGGTATAAGGCGAAGAGGTTATTCCGTTTATTTCATCAAGAACGAGTGCGTTGTATGTTTCGCCGCTCTGACGGTAATCGGAATTCGGAACATCCTCTGCGAACTGCTGTGCAAACTCGCCGGAATAGATCAATGAATCCGCATTTTCCGCAACCGATTTACTGTCTTCGAGTATTTCTTCCTGAGTTCTTACATCGGAGAACATATGAACCGAGTATATCTCACCTTTAAAGAATTGCGCATTACCGACACGGTTATCTCCGCCTATTACGAAATTCTCGGTAGCATTCGGAAGATCGGTGATCATGGTTTTCGTTCCTACCAAAATGCCGTCAACATAAAGCGAAACATTTCTTCCTTCTACCGTTACAGCGATATGCTTTGTTGTGTATGAGCGAATATCGCGGTTAAAGAACGTACATTCACCTTTAATATTGCCGTCGTTATAGAAGAATCTGACATTTCCTCCGTAGAAAATTTCAAGGTTGATTTGCGGTGCTGTACTATTATTGTAATTTCCAACAATTACACCGACACGGTCATACTCATCGGGAAGCACGCGAATTGTTGCCTCTATGGTATGAGGCGTGGCGTCAAGCGTATCAAGCTCGATTTTTTCGTCGGTCTTGAAGGTAGCACCCTCAACTACGGTATCCGGCTCAAGCTTAGAATCATAATAGGAGAGATACAGAAGCTCTTCAGCATCCGAATCCATCATTAAACAGTCTTCTACTATTTGCTCTGCACTTCTTGCATTAGAGTAAAGTCCCAATCCGTAGATCGTTCCCTTGAAATACTGAACATTTCCCTCTCGGTTATCACCGCCTACCTTGAAGCCTTCGGTAAGAGTGGGAAGCTCGAAATCAAGCACCACGGTATCAACAAGTACACCGTTGATATAAAGCTTTGCCTCATTACCGCTCACGGTTATTGCCATATGAACGGGAGAATCCGATCTTATATCCGCATTAAACAGATAATTCTTAACAACCCCATTCTTTTTGACATACAAACGCGGAGCACCGTTTTCAAAGATTTCAAGATTCAACTGATCATTCGAACTACCGTCATAATTTCCGAATATTATTCCGGATCTTGCTGCAAAATCTTTGGGAAGCTGAACTATCGCCTCAATGGTAAGAGGCACAGAGGATAGTGAGCCCACGCTTATTTTGGCATCCGAAGTGAAAGACATTCCTTCACCCAGAGTTTTATAAATCGGAAGTTTTTCCGTAGATATTATTCTTGAATACAGAAGTCCTTCGGTATCCTGCAAAACAAGTATTCTATCCTTCGCAATCTCCGCGGGAGATCTTACATCATCAAACAAAGCAACCGAGGATATCTTACCCTTGAAATACTGATAATTATTGATTCTGTTATCACCGCCGATAAACATAGGTTCGGTGATGACAGGCATATTTGCACTCAATGTCTTAGTATCGCAAAGAACACCGTCAAGGTAAAGACTTACGAGTCTGCCCTCTACCGTTATAGCGAGATGAACATCCGAATTCGAGCGAACATCCACGTTAAATATACATTCACTCTTTATACCGTTTGATTTGGTATAAAGTCTGATACGTCCGTAAGTAAATACTTCAAGACTTATCTGGTTAGCACCAACTCCGTCATAGTTACTTACTATAACTCCGCCGCGGTCGTTGACATCCTTGGAGAGCTGAATTATCGCCTCAAAAGTAAGGGGTGTAACAGCAACTCCCGTATCAATTTTGTTTTCGGCATTGAAGCTGACTCCGTCACGGTCTGCTTGATTATTTTCAAGCTCAACCTCCTCGATCACGGTTTCTTTTATCTCGACAATGCTTGAGCATACAGTACATTCCTTATGCTGTAAACCGTTAGTGCCGGGTATGGGATCGCGGTCTGTGATCCATTCGCCCGAGTTATGAATTGTTGTGTGAACAATTCTCTTATCACAATATTCGCACTGAACGTAATAATAACCGTGCGCGGATTCGGTTGCGGGCTCTATCTGCTCCTCACCGTAGGTATGCTCAACTATTCCAGTGGTGCTGAGGTCTGCCATGTTGAAGAATACACTGTCCTCATCACAATCGGTTTCCTTGATTACCAGCATAAAGTTGGATTGATAGCACATAGATCCGCTATGCTGGTTGCAGGAATTAAGAAGAGATACATAATAACGCTGACCGCCTTTTACATAAGAGAGGAGAATGTCCTTATTATGTACTGCGCCGAAAGGATGCTGATTTACGGAAATATATCCGATATCCTCGCCCACCTTCAAGCCGTCAAGCATTGTTTTATCAAAGTTCTCCATATTTCCGAAGAACTTATTTTCAACATTCTTATTATTATAAAATGCATTTACAATAATATTTTCAAGCTGATGACCGAGAGTATAATTTGAATTGTATTCCGCGGCATTCCATACAAATATGATGGAATCTTCGGAATTATACATCTCGCGGATATACTTTGTATAAGGATTGTATTTCTCATCCCAAACCGTAGTTCCGCCGGGGAACGGAGTGAAATAAAGCTCAAATACATCGTCGTTCTCTGTTCCGAGGTATACAATTTGCTCATCCGAGGGAATTTCAGATGCGCGACCCGCGAGAATAAGATCAACCTGGCGCGCTCCTTCCCTACTCATTATATCCTGCAATTCATAGATCTTTTCCTGCGCACAATACTCGGCAACAAGATTCATATAGTTAACCGCAACGCGGTAAATATATTCGTGATCCGAAACAATAGTTGCAGTCTGAAGCTTCCAGTTTCCGTTGTATCCCTTAGAATTAATTCCGTCAAGGTTAGAACTGGAGGAGAATACGGCATTTCTGTGTTCTTCCCCGTTCATATCGATATAGTGGGACACGGCACACATTTTATTGTGCATCATATCGGTGCCGCCCTTTTGAGTAAGTGTCCAATAGCACTGAGCAAAATTCATATGATCACCGACAACACCCTCGGTATATGCGGGATCGCAAGGCGTATCAAGATGACCTGTAAAATACTCGTAAAGGTTAGGATCGCTTTCGCTTATGGGATATCCGTCAATATGACCGATAACTGTAACGTTGATTCCCATCTTAGCCGCTGTGACAAGAAGATACGAAATACGAACGAAGCCAAATTGATCATAATCTTGTCCGTAAAGGTTTCTCATATATCCGAAGTAACGGCTATTGCGGTTAATATTCAAAGCCGCCTCAATCGAGAAACGGTAAGAGGATACCGCAATAGACACATCCTCCTCGGGATGAGCCTTCTTATAAAGCATTGACTGATAGATAAGAAGTCCGAGTCCTACGTTTACGTTTCCGTCGGTTGCATAAGTATCATATACAAAGCTGTCAACAGAAACGGTTCCGCCGTTTATATTCTCAAAATAGGTAGTACCGTCGCTCATAAAGTTAGAGCTGTTATCAAGAATAGGAAACTCATCGTAGATGGAATTTATATAACCGTTGCTTGAGTTTTCCGAAAGATCAAATACATGGTCTACCGATATAACCGGCTTTTGCACAGGAGACTCTTCTTCGGGTTCTTCGTGAACATAAGAATCATATTCCGGAATATTGCCGCTTATTTCGGCAACCGTAAGAAGATTATATATAGCCTCTGCCCAATAAGCATCATCAAGCTCTGTTGTAACATCAAGATCGGTATATTGGGACTTGTCAATATTCAACTTTGCATTAAGGGTATTACCCCAAATAACAGCACCGCCTGTTGTTGCGGTATTTCCGGATACTGTAAGCCCAACGAGATTTACTACCGTACCCGAGGTCGTTTCATACATAAATCCGCCCTTGTCGGCACTGTTATTCTCGGCTGTTATATTGTACATGTCAACCAGCGATTTATTGGAGATATAAACGGCACCGCCGACACTGCCTGCCGAGTTGCCCACAAAATCGCAATTCTGAAGAATGACATTTGAGCCGCCGTTATATATCATACAAGCTCCACCGTTTCCACCGGCAGTATTTGAAGAAAACTCAGTGTCATACGCGTTGAGGGTGGAATTGGTATAAACATAAATTGCACCGCCGTTTTCTTCCGCAGCATTAGAGGAAATAACGCTGTTATAAATATCAAGCTTTGCTCCGTCGATCATATAAGCAAATCCGCCGTGAGCAGCAGAATTACCGTCGGATGTAGTAACGTTATTCATTATTACATTTGCCGACGAATCAAGATATAGTGCACCGCCGTTTCCACTCGCCTTATTTTCTGCAAAATCGGCACCGTTTATCTCTACCGTACTTCCGTAAACATACCATGCGCCACCCAGAGAGGAATCTTCGAAAGTCGCGGTATTTCCGGTAAAGGTCACATCCTCGGCATATATGCCAACATTTGCAAGAGTGTAAAGTGCGCCGCCTTTTTGTCCTGCACTATTATTGTTAAACGCAGTTTTTGAAATGGTGAGAATATTCCAAGCATCCTCGATATTACGGCGTGTTGCGTAAATTGCTCCGCCGTTTGCTTCTGTCGTATTGTTTGAGAAAGTCGATTCGACAAGAGTAACCTTTGAGTTGATTTCGCGGTTGCTCTGATAGGATACGTAGATCGCTCCGCCGTTATTTACAGCCTTATTATTTGATATTTCTGTATTTGCAATATCAAGGTACGAGCTACGCACAGAAATTGCACCGCCGTATTTACCCGATGTGTTATCGGTAATCGAAGAATCCGAAATTACCGCAACGCTTTCACCTGCAAGATAAACAGCTCCTGCTTCGGTTGCCGCCTCGTTCTTTGTAAAGTCCGAATTATTAACGGTAAGAGATACCTTACGGTCGGCATATATCGCTCCGCCGTATGCAGCGGAAGCACTCGAAAGCTCAAGAGTTGCTTTATTGCCCGTAAAGGTTGAATCGGTAACCGTGATAATCGCGCCCTCGGGATAATCCGCAGAGGATGCATAGAGTGAAATAGCTCCGCCAAGCACTGCTGCATTTTCCGTAAAGATACAGTTAGTTACCTCAACATAACGGGTGACAGACTCAAGGCTTGAATTAGAAACGTATATAGCACCGCCGCGGTTAATAGAGGTATTTCTCTCAAATACCGAATTGCGCACCGTAAGCTGACCGTACATGCAAATTGCACCGCCGCTGCCGGAGGTAGACTTATTTGAAATAAAGCTTGCGTTTCCGTATATTACGTTTGCGGTAAGAGTTGATGCGTATATAACACCACCGGAGCTCTTTGCCGTATTACCTTCAAAAAGAACCGCGGCTCCGCTTGCATCGGAAGAACCGATATAGAAGTGAACCGATGCGGAATTAGGAGCATAATACACACCGCCGGATACCGTTGCGCTATTGTTAATAAAGCTACCACCGAGAATACGAACTACACGGTAGTTATAAATTACACCACCGCGAGCACCGGTATTTCCTTCAAATCTACCACCGTAAATAGTAAGGTTGCTGTTATTGAATATAAGTCCACCGACTGTTGACCAACGACCTTCTTCGGTTGAATTCAGTTCTTCGTTAATTGTGTTATTTCTGTAATTACCACCGTAAATTTCAAGCGTTCCGCTTGCAACTATCGCAAGAGTACCGCCAATACGGTTGGGTATACTTAGAATATAGTTACCGCTCACCGTTCTGTCATTGCTGACCTTACGGCAATTTTCTACTGTCAGGTTAGTGTAAAGCTTTACGAAAGCACTCTCTGTAATAAAGAGAACGCTACCCGTAACGTCAACCGTCATATTCTCTTCATTACCGTCAATTATAAGAAGATTTTCCTGAACCGAAAGCGGATTTCCGAGAGTAAGATATGCGTTATGACCAAGACGAAGCGAGCTTAATCCCGATTCATCCTCACCGACAACGAAAATATCTCCGCCAAATCCCGGAGCTCTTGTAAGAGTGTGGGTGATAGTGGTAAAGATAGTTACGTCGCCTGTAATGTAGAAGGCTCTGTCAAGTTCAAAATCGGCAACAACGCGGATATACTTTACACCCGAGAGAATTGCACTTTCAAGCTCATCTGCCGTGGAAACGTCAACAGCATCTGCCATATGGTCATATGCTTCATTTCCGTAATCAAGATACTTGAGAATTTCACTGCTCTTAAATTCGTATGTAAGCTTATTGTATATTGCTACTGCCCAATAAGCATCATCAAGAGCACCGGTGGCATCAAGATCTGTATATTTTTCTTTATCGATATAAAGCTTTGCGTTATAGGTATTACCCCAGATAATAGGACCGCCGCTTGTTGCGGTATTGCCGGATAAAGTCACTCCGATAAGATTCACTACCGTACCCGCAGTAGTTTCATATACGAATCCGCCCTTATCCGCGCTGTTATTCTCGGCTGTTATATTGTACATATCAACCATGGATTTATTGGATATATACATTCCTCCGCCGACACCGCCTGCCACGTTGCCGTCAAATGTACAGCTGTGAAGAACAGAATTCTTTCCTCCGTTATAGATATTTAGCGCACCTCCGTTTTCACCGCTTGAGTTTTCGGAGAAGACGGTATTATACGCATTGAATACCGCATCTGTATATGCATATACAACACCGGAATTTTTAACAGCGGTATTTTTTGACATTACACTATTGTAAATATCCATAGAAGAAGCAGTCATATAAGCAAAACCGCCGCTCACATCGGTAGTATTCTCGCTTGCTCTGATGTCGTTAAGCAAAACCGCAGAAGATGCGTACAGTGCCATAACACCACCGCTTTTTGTACCGGAGTTACCCGTGATATCGGAATCGTCAATTTCAAGATTGGCGCCGTTCACATAAAATACTCCACCGTCAGCAGAAGAGTTTGCGACAAAATCGGTATTGTAAAAATACACTCTTGAACCGCCGCTCATATATAAACAACCCGCTCTTGTAGTTGCGGTATTGTTATTAAACAAACTGTTTGTAACGCTTATTTCCGGAACATCTTCAAGTCCGTTTGTTTTTGTAAGATAAACAACTCCGCCGTATTTTGAAGAGGTATTATTCTTAAATTCTGAATTATCGATGCTGATTCTGGTAGCCGAAGCATAAAGTGCGCCACCGTTACCGCCCGTTACGCTATTACCGTCAAACACGGTATTTTTAATAACCATCTGATTGTTTGCGTAAACAGCACCGCCGCCGGAAACTGCGGAATTATTTGTAAAATACACTTTTCCGTTTGCTACAACGTCATTGTCAAGTCCGATATAAAGATAAGCACTGTCACTGTTCGGCGTGTATATTGCACCGCCGTAAGTTGATGCCGTGTTGCCGATAACCGTCGCATTATAAATATACATTTTGCGATAGTTATAGAATGCACCGCCGCGGCCTGCGTGGTTTCCTTCAAATCTACCGCCATAGATGCTCATTGTTCCGTAGTTGTAGAAAGCACCACCGTAGCCGGATATGCTGCCCTCATCAGTGGAAGCATCGGTAATATCATTAGTCCTGTTATTAGAATATGTACCACCGTAAATATTCATAATTCCCTTAGACTCAATAATAGCTACCGCGCCACCGACTCTTTGAGGATAAGAAACGATGTAACCGTTGTTAACTCTGTCATTTCCCGTTTTGGTATGACCGTCAACGATAAGATTTTCACCGAGATTTACAACCGAACCAGCACAAACGAAGATAACCGTTCCAACAACTGCTCCGGTCATATTCTCGGAATTTCCGTAAATGGTAAGAGCTGCATCCGAGCCGTCTGTTTTGCAAAGAGTAAGTGTTGCCTCATGCGCATCCGCGTCAGCATCCTCACCAACGACGAAAATATCACCGAAGAAATCTGCGGCTCTTGTAAGAGTTACCGCTTCATCCGCAAAAATTGTAACATCAGATGTAATATAAAACGTTCTGTCAATCTCAAAGCTTGCGCTGATACGGATATGAGTATATCCAACCTGAAGAGCGCGTTCAAGCTGAGCCGATGTTTCGACGTTTGTAACCGACACAGGTGTAGGAGGAACAACCGTCTGACCGTTATAGTCTACGTACTCCGGAATTGTTCCTGTCTGATCGTAAACGGTAAGAAGATTGTAAATAGCCGCGCTCCAGTATTCGTCATTCCAATCACCGGTATAATCATTATCTACATACTTAAGCTTATCGATATACAGTTTGGCATTGTTGGTATTTCCCCAGATGATAGGACCGCCGGTAGTAGCCGTGTTACCTGAAATTTCCAAGCCAACCAAAGTAACGACCGTGCCGGATGTTGTTTCATACATGAAACCACCCTTATCCGCACTGTTATTTTTCGCGATGATGCTATACATATCAACCTTAGATTTATTGGATATGTACATAGCACCGCCAACACCGCCTGCGGTATTCTGCAAAAATTCACATGTATGAAGCACGGAATTGGTTCCGCCGTTATATATCATAACCGCACCGCCGTTTGTGGTGGCACTGTTTTCATTGAATTCCGTGTTATATGCGTTAAATACTGCGTTGGTATATGCGTATACCGCACCGCCGTTATTGGCTGCGGAATTTTTATTTACCGAACTGTTATAAATATCGAGGTTCGATGCATTTACGTATACGAATCCACCGAGATTTGCCGTATTAGCTTCGGTTCCGGCATTATTTATCACAGCAACAGATGCCGAATAAAGAGCAATAGCTCCGCCGTTACTGGTTGCTGTATTGTTACTGAATTCAGCACCGTTTATCTCAATAGTTGCATTCGTGCCATAAACTGCGCCGGCATACGTAGTGGAGGCATTACCCGAGAATTCGGCATCCGAGAAATAGCCTCTTGCCGCACCGCTCATATAAACAGCTCCGCCGCGAGTTGATGAATTGTTATTAAACACGGTTTTTCCGACAATAAGTTCTCTGATATCCTCATCTTCGTTATTGCCCGTAATATAAACTGCTCCGCCATATCCGCCGTCTGCAGTATTACCTTCGAATACAGAATCCTCGATAGCGAGCTGCATAGCACCGGCAGATATTGCACCGCCGTTACCGTCTACGGAAATATTTCCTACAAATTCTGCATTTTTAATAGTGGCAATATGCTGTGCATAAATAGCACCCGCATTGCTTTCGGAAATATTATCGGTAAAATAAACCTTGCTTTCTACCGTATCATTTTCTTCGCCTATATACAGATAAGCTGCAGTACTGTTCGGAACATAGATAGCACCGCCAAGGCTTGACGCCGAGTTCTGCTTAATATCCGCGTTGTATATATTCATTGTACGGTAATTGTAAAAAGCACCGCCGCGACCTGCGTGGTTATTGCTGAATGTACCGCCAAAGATATCAAGAGTACCGTAGTTATAGATAACACCGCCCTGGCTTGAGATATTGCCCTCATCCGTTGCGGAATCTGTGATATCATTTACAGTGTTATTTGTATAAAGACCGCCGTATATGCGCATCGTTGCTTTAGATGAAACTATAGCCACCGCACCGCCGATACGAACGGGATATGAAAGCTTATAGTCTTCTCCGAGAGTTTTAACATTACCTACCTTTTTATGCGAGGTGAATGTAACATTGTGATAAAGGTTCGCTTTGGATCCGCCGCGAACAAATATAACAGTACCAACTACATCGGCAGTCATATTCTCGGAATTACCGTCTATAACTATCACAGACGGAGTAATATCATCGGGTTTGCCCAGTGTAAAGGTTACGGATTTTTCTGTAGCCGTGCCGTCGCTGTTTTCACCCACAACGAAAATGTCACCGCCGAAGGAATCCGCTCTCTTCAAGGTGCGCATCTCATCTGCTATGATAACGGTATCCGAAATGACATAAAATGTTCTGTCAAGTTCGAAATCCGCTACAAGACGAATCGCAGAAGTCCCCTCATTAAGAGCTACTTCCAATTCATCGGCAGAAGATACGTCCACCGCGTTACTGTAATCTACGGTGCCGTCATCCTCGCCCTCGTCTTCCGGGGTTTCGTCATCCCCTTCTGCTCCGTTTGTGACTTCGGAAATTTCCGGGTCGGCAGGCGCATCGGCAAATACCGCAAGCGGCAGCATATTAAAGAGCATAACCGCAAATAAAAGCAAAGCCAATACTCTTGCCGTCAAGTTTTTTTTCATATTCTTTCCTTTCTGCGACGGAAGTACCCATCGCATATAAAATAATTTATTTTAAATATAATCATATTTTAATTATACACATATAAAATCAAAAAACAAGTGCAATATGCAAAATTTGTATA
>CAYRJG010000067.1:0-11529 GCA_964424525.1 uncultured Ruminococcus sp. | reverse complement strand
TCAAATTGCATCTTTGTCGGACACACATCTTTTAATAAAAAAGCAGGATATCGAAGCAGAAACCGTTACGTCGGTATCGGTTTTGGATACAGACGGCAGGATCTCCGAGCTTGCTCGCATTTTGGGAGGAATCGATATTACAAACTCTCAACGCTTGGCGGCAGAAGATATGCTAATGGAAAAGGTAAATTATATCGAAAAGTGAGCCTTCCATAGTGAACGATCTTCTTCTTTTTCTTACTCAAAAAAGCATAAAATATAAACAGATGGAGCCAATTCACGCCTATACCTCAATAAAAATTGGCGGATTGGCTTCAGTTGTTGCTTTTCCCGATACTTGCACAAAACTAATTCAAATAGTTGACTTTGTCACAATCAACAAAATAAAGCACAAAATCATTGGCAGAATGACAAATATTCTTCCGTGTGATGAATTATACAACGGAATTTTAATATCTATGTTGCGACTTAATAAATTTCAAAATCGCGAAGGATATATTACAAGCGATTCCGGTGTTATGTTTTCTCATATTATATCATCAATGCTTAAGAGGGGATATGGGGGCGCGGAGGCGCTTATATCGATTCCCGGAACGGTCGGCGGCATGATATATTCCAATGCCGGAGCTTATGGCAGTTCAATTTCGGATTTTTTGATAGATGCCGATGTGTATTTTCCTCTCACACATAAGCGGTGTGTTTTAACTAAAGATGATTTGCAATTTGGATATAGAACCAGTTTTTTTAAAAAGAATTGTGCTATTCTTTTATCTGCAAAATTCCTTTTTCAAAATATAGATATAAGTTACGCACGTAGAAAAATCGATAGTTATCGTAATAAAAGAAAGGCTACTCAGCCTATTTCAAAACCTAGTCTTGGAAGTGTTTTCAAAAGTCAAAATTTTGCTTCTGCCGGAGAATTAATTGATAAATGCGGATTGAAAGGTATGAAAATCGGTGGCGCAGAGGTTTCAAAAAAGCACGCAGGTTTTATCATCAATTCCGGAAACGCCACGTCTTGTGATGTAAAAAACTTGATTGATTACATTACAAAGGTTGTATATGATAAGTACGGTATTATTTTAGAAAAAGAAATAGAATTTTTATAAATTTATAGGAGGTAAATATGTCGTTTTCATCCGAATTGAAGACAGAAATTGCAACCCAATCAATAAAAAACTCTTGTTGCAGACGAGCATTTCTTAACGCAATTTTGTTATCAAAAGCGTATATAGAGAACGATTCGATATATTTTAATATTGAAAACGATTTATTTGCATCCGCAACGTCAAAATTGATAACGGAATTTTATGGAAAAGTTCCCGAAATACAACGCCCTAAGCAAGGCGGCAGATGCAGAACAGTTATCTTTAAATCCAAATCTGCTTATAAATATTTATCGAATTTAGAGAATAATGCATCATCTTTTTATGCAATAAAATGCGAGTCCTGTTCATCTGTATTTTTAAGAGGTATCTTTTTTTCTTGCGGAAGCATATCGGATCCTCAAAAGCAATATTTGCTGGAATTTTCACCAAGTTCTCATCATGAGATAATTCTAAATCTTTTATCCGACATAGGAATTACCCCAAATGTCACCGTTCGTTTTGATAAAAAGGTTATGTATATAAAAAAGAGCAGTTTGATCGAAGACTTTTTTGCATATTCGGGGATGAATAATGCAACTTTTGCACTTATGAATGCAAAAATAAAAAGAGAGCTTCGTAACAATGCAAATCGAATAGCCAATTGCGAAATGAATAACATTGGTAAGGCTGTTTCTGCTTCTCATCGTCAAATTTCTATCATTGAAGAGCTGGAAAAGGCAAACCTGCTCTCATCGCTCCCCGAAGAACTCGAAAAAACAGCACGTTTAAGGCTTGAAAAACGAGATCTTTCATTATCACAGCTTGCTGCTATATCCGTTCCTTCGATTTCAAAGTCTGGACTTTCGCATAGATTAAATCGCATTATGGAACTTGCCGCACAGCTTATGCCAAACATCAACAAATTAACGGAGTAAGACTATGGGTGATTTTGTTCATCTGCATCTGCATACAGAATATAGCTTGCTTGATGGTGCAACTCGAATATCCGAAATTGCAAATAAAGCAATTAATGAGGGGCAGAGCGCTGTCGCAATAACCGATCACGGTGTTATGTACGGTGCGGTGGATTTCTACGAAGCTCTCAAGAACAAAGGAGTTAAGCCAATAATCGGTTGCGAGGTTTATGTTGCTTCGCGAACGCGCTTTGATAAAGAAGGCAAGGGCGATTTATCGGGTTATCATTTGATTCTTCTATGTAAAAATGCCATCGGATATAAAAATTTGTGCTATATGGTTTCCGAAAGCTTCGTTAATGGTTTTTATATGAAACCTCGAATTGATGACGGTTTACTATCAAAGCATAGTGAAGGATTGATTGCTTTATCCGGATGTGTCGGTGGAAAAATTCCGCAGCTTATTCTTGCAGGTAATATTGAAGAAGCGGAAAAATATGCTTTATTTCTAAAAGATATATTCGGAGAAGATTTTTATCTCGAAATTCAAAACCATGGACTTGACGATGAACGCAAGGTCGCTTATGGAATCAAACTCATAAGCGAAAAATACGCGATTCCCATGGTTGCAACTAATGATGTCCATTACCTTGAACGTTCAGATGCAGATACTCAAGCAACCCTTATGTGCATCCAAACCAATAATGTTATTACCGACGGACGTCCGCTTGGCTTTGAAACGGATGAGTTTTATTTTAAATCTACCGAGCAGATGGAAAACCTCTTTGTTTCATTTAAAGGTGCTTGCGAAAACACAGTCAGAATTGCCGAAAAATGCAATTTCGACTTTGAATTTGATAAACTCCATCTGCCTGATTTTAAACCCCAAAAAGGATTAACACACAAGGAACAGCTTCGCCAAGATGCATATCGTGGATTTGAAGAACGCAAATTTCAAGGTCGATTTGATTTTACAAAGCATTCTCTTAATGAATACACGGCGCGCATAGAATACGAATTGTCTGTAATTGATAAAATGGGATTTAATGCGTATTTCCTGATAGTCAGCGACTTTGTATCCTTTGCTAAACATTCAGATATTCCTGTTGGTCCCGGAAGAGGTTCAGGTGCCGGAAGCCTAGTTGCATTCTGCGTGGGAATAACGGATGTTGACCCTATTGCATTCGATCTTCTCTTTGAACGTTTCTTAAATCCCGAGCGAGTTTCAATGCCGGATTTTGATATAGATTTTTGCTATAATCGACGTGAAGAAGTTATTGAATATGTAAAGAAAAAATATGGCGAAAAAAAAGTTGCACAGATAGTTACTTTCGGAACCCTTGCTCCGCGTGCCGCTGTACGCGATGTCGGAAGAGCTCTCGGTATGCCATATAATAAAGTCGATATGGTTGCAAAACTGATTCCGCGAGAATTAAATGTAACTATTGATTCTGCGCTTTCAAGCAAAGAAATTCGAGAATTATATGATAATGACAACGAGGTTCATAAGCTTATTGATCTCAGCCGACGCCTTGAAGGCATGCCCCGTCATGCATCAACTCATGCAGCAGGTGTAGTTATAACCGAATTACCGACTTACGAATACGTTCCGCTTTCTTATAGCGGAACCGGTGTTGTAACACAGTTTGATATGAACACCGATGCAAAGCTAGGGCTTGTAAAGTTTGATTTTTTAGGACTTAGGTATATTACCGTTATACATGATGCCGAAAAGGAAATAAGACGTCGTGTACCCGATTTTAATATTGCATACGTACCACTTGACGATAAAGAAACGTTCAAACTTTTGTGTGATGCAAAAACCGACGGTGTTTTTCAGCTTGAATCGGGCGGAATGAAGCAGGTTCTTGCAAAGCTTGCTCCCACAACGCTTGAAGACGTTATTGCGTGTATAGCACTATACCGTCCCGGTCCAATGGATTCTATTGATAAATTTATCGACAGAAAACACGGTCGAGAAAAAACGATATATAAAATTCCAAAACTTTCGGATATTCTTGATGTCACTTACGGATGCATTGTGTATCAAGAGCAGGTTATGCAGATTTGCAGATTACTGGCAGGCTACTCTTATGCAAAGGCAGATATTGTGCGTCGAGCTATGTCAAAGAAAAAAGAATCTGTTATGAAAGCCGAATGTGAAAGTTTTATTAACGGATGCCTTGCCAACGGAATCGAAGAAAATGCCGCTACCGAAATATTCGACGAAATGGTCGGTTTTGCAAAATATGCATTTAACAAGAGTCATGCAACGGCTTATGGTGTTATTTCATATAGAACCGCCTACCTTAAGGCTCATTATCCTGCGGAATATTTCTCGGCATTGTTGACAAGCGTTCTTGGTGATACATCAAAGCTTCGCGAATATATTATTGATGCCCAAAAACACGGAGTAAAGGTTTTGCCACCGGATATCAATTATAGTGGCGTTAATTTTACAGTTGTCGATAAAAATATCAGATATGGTCTTTTAGCTATAAAAAATGTAGGCAGAAATTTTGCGGATGCCATAATCAGAGAGCGAGAGAACGGTAAGTATACCTCCTTCGATGAGTTCGTTTCAAGACTTTCAAGCTGTGATATCAACAAACGCACGTTGGAGTCTTTAATAAAATGCGGTGTATTCGATTCTCTGGGCGTAACCAGGAGCTCGATTATATCATGCTATGAAAGCATAATTGAGTCCGAGCACGAAAAAAATCGCAATAACGTATCCGGACAAATAGATCTTTTTTCACTTGACGAAACTAGGGGCGCGAAAACTCATTCTGCATACGTTTATCCTGACATCCCTGAATATTCTCTCAAAGAATTACTAGTTTTGGAAAAAGAAAGTTCGGGAATGTATTTTTCGGGACACATGTTAGATAATTACACGCGTCATATCGAAACACTGAAGACAGACAGAATCTCTGATATTCTCCTTGAAAAGGATGAATCTGCTCCGGCGCAATACAAGGATAGGCAAGAAGTTTCTATTGCCGGAATAATTACCGCAAAGAAAACAAAAATTATAAAAAACGGCGACACGATGGCATTCATTAAAATTGAAGACCGATTCGCTGAAATCGAGGTAGTTATATTTGCCAAGAATTACAAGCGCATAATGGCCGAGGTCTTTTTAGAAAATGCTGTTTTGATTAGCGGAACGCTTTCTTTTGAGGACGGGGATGAAATTCGCATATTATTATCGGATCTCGTTCCGCTTAAAAGTAATGCAGATTTTATGAATAATACGCCGCGAGCGGTTCAAAATCAGACGTCCGAAAAGGCTCAAACACTTTATATAAAGGTAGATAGCTTATCGGATAAGAGAATTGCAACCATCACAAGGATGTCACTGTTGAATCCCGGAAAAACAAAAATTGTATTGTATGATATATCAAGTGGAAAGTATTCGATGATGAAGGATTCATTTATAAATCCTTCCGAAAAAGTTATTTCAAGATTAAAAACTTTTTTTGATGACAGCAGTGTTATTTTAAAATAATTTCTCTGACACAAAATCTTCTTTGTTTTAAACATTGACATAAAAATCTCGTTGATGTATAATAATTTGGAAAAAGCTTATAAGTCATAGATGACTTTATGCTTTTTCATAAAGAGGTGTTTTTGTGTTTCTATCCATAATTGTGGATATCTCTTTGATTTCGGCAATCCTAATATCGGCATATTTGGGATATAAACGAGGCTTCATAAGAAGTGTTGCAAAATTCGTTAAATTTTTTCTCACATTTCTGATTGCATTTTCTTTAACATCACTTTTTTCTCGTTATTTTATCGAACCGTTGATCGTTGGTGCTCTCACAACTCAAATGAAAGGGTATCTTCTTGAGCATTTTCAAACAGTAGTTAATGACAGCGATCTTCCAACAATACTAAAAATCACGGCAACGGTATTTGATGTTGACATCGCTTCGTTTTCTGCGGAAACAGATGCCATAAATGCAATTGTAGAGAAATTATCATATCCATTATCACGAATTATTTCTTTACCGATTTCATTTATTTGTTTATACTTCATTGTAAGACTTTTGATAAGACTTTTTTTGAGAATAACTGATATAATTTTCAAATTGCCTGTACTTGGAATAACAAACAGAATACTGGGAAGTGCGCTGAGTACGGTAGTAGGATTTGTTATCGCGTGGGGAGTAACTGTTGCTTTTAATTTTTTTATAAGTTTACCTGTTTTTAATGAATGGGCGCTACAATTTAATGGCGGCATAATTTATAATTTTTTCAACAGTTTTACTCCTCTTGAAGTATTGTTATCTTTTTGAACTGCCGATGTGCGACGGTTCACGTATATAAACGCAGATTATTTCTGCAAGGTGTTTTGCATCACCATTTAGCAAAGAAAGGTTATTTATGGAATTTCAAAAATGTATAAGATGCGGTAAACGCCCCGCGGTCGTTTTTATATCCCGCATTGAAAACAATCAAACTTTAAACGAAGGACTGTGTCTTGTTTGTGCAAAAGAAATCGGAATTAAACCGGTTGATGATATTCTCAAACAAATGGGAATGAGCGAAGAAGATATAGAAAATATGTCAGGCGAGGTAGAGGGAATGCTAACAGCAGTTGAGCCTACCTCGGATCAAAACGCTGTGACCGATGGCGGTGCACCTGCCATCGACTTCAAAAAAATATTTTCAGGTTTCGGTTTTCCAATGTCTGCGCAAAACCCTTCCCGTCATAAAAACGATCCTAAGAGTACAAAAAAAGAGGTTAAAAAGGATGACGATAAAAAGCTTCTTTCGATGTACTGTACCAATCTCACCGAAAAAGCCAAACTTGGAAATACCGATAGAATAATCGGAAGAGATAGAGAACTCGAAAGAGTTATTCAGATACTATGCAGAAGGCAAAAGAACAACCCCTGTCTGATTGGCGAACCGGGAGTAGGAAAAACAGCAATAGCCGAAGCTTTAGCACAAAGAATTGTTGATGGAAATATTCCGGAAAAACTTGCCGATTCGGAGATCTGGCTTTTAGACCTTACAGCACTTGTTGCGGGTACTCAATTCAGAGGACAATTCGAATCACGAATTCTCGGACTTATCAAAGAGGTAAAACGAGCAGGCAACATCATCTTGATGATTGATGAAGTTCACACAATAGTTAGTGCCGGTGATTCAGAGGGAAGTATGAGCGCGGCAAATATACTCAAGCCTGCATTGTCGCGTGGTGAAATACAAGTAATTGGTGCAACTACGCTTAAAGAATATCGTAAATATATTGAAAAAGACAGTGCTCTTGAACGAAGATTTCAACCCATTATGGTCAATGAGCCTTCCATAGAAGAAACGGTTAGAATAATTAACGGAATCAAAAAATATTATGAAGATTTTCATGGTATTTATATTTCCGAATCAGTTGCTCGTTCGGCAGTCATAATGTCCGAAAGATATATAACCGATCGTTTCCTTCCGGATAAAGCAATTGACTTAATCGATGAGGCGGCATCTCGTGTTGCGCTTTCTTCGACCGAGCTTAACGAAAAACTGCGTAACGATAAGAAACTCGCAGAACTGTCTAAAAAAGAAAACGACCTTTCACTTGTAGTCGAAAAGCCCGAAGGACAAACGGAAGAGAATTATAAAGCTATTGCAGATCTTAAGGTAGAACGGCTAAATCTGGAAAAGCGTCAGGAAGAAATAAACGAATCTGTCAAAAATCTCGAAATAACCGTTTATGATATTGCCAAGGTTATAGAAATTTGGACTGGAGTACCTTCATCGGATATAACAGCAGGTGAACTTGGCGAGTTGTCCGGACTTAGGGAGAGAATCTCTGCTCGTTTAATCGGTCAGGATGAAGCGGTTGATGCGGTGGTAAGAGCTGTACGGCGCAAGCGAGCGGGTATATCATACAGAACAAATCCGGTTTCTATGATTTTTGCCGGTCCAACCGGTGTAGGAAAGACCGAATTGGTTAAAATTCTTGCGGACGAGCTTTTTAAGCAACCGGAATCCTTAATACGCCTGGATATGTCGGAATTTATGGAAAAGCATTCCGTTTCCAGAATAATCGGAGCGCCTCCCGGATATGTCGGATATGATGAAGCAGGACAGTTAACAGAAAAAATTCGTCGCCGTCCTCATGCAGTCATTTTATTTGATGAGATAGAAAAAGCTCACCCCGATGTTTTAAATATTCTATTACAAATACTCGATGACGGAAAGATCACAGATGCTCAAGGACGTCAAGTTAATTTTGAAAATGCAATCATAATTATGACTACAAATGCGGGTAGTGAAATTTCCACATCAATTTCCGGATTTTCCGAAAACAGAGAGTTAAAATCCAAAGAAAAGACCGAAAAAGCACTTGCGGGATTTTTACGTCCGGAATTCATTAACCGCATAGATGAAATTATCACTTTCAATCATCTATCAAAGGATAATTTTATTCAAATAGCAAACATTATGCTTGGCAAACTTGCATCCTTCATGAGCGAAAAGGGAACAAAGCTTACCTATTCTGACGATGTACTCAATTATATCGCAGAAAACTCATTTTCAGAAAAATATGGTGCACGCAATATGAGGCGCTTTATTGAAAAAGAAATTGAGGATAAAATCGCAAATGCAGTTATTGAAAATTGCAATTCACGTTTGCTCGGTATCCATATCACCGTTTCGAATAACGAAATTGAAATTAGCACAATATAATTCACTTCAAGGAGAAAATCATGGCAGGATGTTCACATGATTGCGCAAATTGCGCAGAAAAATGTTCAAAAGAATCTTTACTTGCACCTGCAAATCAAGCTAGTAAGGTAAAGCATATTATTGGTGTGGTAAGTGGCAAGGGTGGAGTTGGAAAATCTCTTGTTACCTCTATGCTTGCAGTAACAATGCAACGCAGAGGCTATAATGCGGCAATTCTTGATGCTGATATCACCGGTCCCTCCATTCCGAAGTCTTTCGGTTTAAAACCGGGATGTGTTTCGGGCAGCGAGCTTGGGATGTTTCCGCCCAAAACTAAAACCGGAATTGAGGTTATGAGTGTTAATCTCTTGATGGATGAAGAAACAAAACCGGTTGTATGGCGCGGACCTGTTATTGCAGGAACTGTAAAGCAATTTTGGAGTGACGTTGTATGGAATGAGGTTGACTA
Source organism: uncultured Ruminococcus sp. (assembly GCA_964424525.1). Lineage (GTDB taxonomy): Bacteria > Bacillota > Clostridia > Oscillospirales > CAG-272 > UBA1740. The sequence goes on along the minus strand of CAYRJG010000067.1, from coordinate 2,380 downwards.
TATGTTCGTAGATATGCCTCCCGGAACAGGTGATGTTCCCCTTACTGTTTTCCAAAGCCTTCCGCTTGACGGAATAATTATAGTAAGCAGCCCGCAATCACTTGTATCAATGATCGTTGAAAAAGCTGTAAATATGGCAAATCTCATGGATATAAATTTGCTTGGACTGATTGAAAATTACAGTTATTTAAAATGCCCTGACTGCGGAAAAGAAATAAAAATTTACGGTGAAAGCCATATTGATGAGCTTGCTAAAGCACACTCTACCGATGTGCTCGCAAGGCTTCCTATCGATCCTTCACTCGCATCTCTTTGCGATAAAGGATTAATAGAACTCTTCGAGGGTGATTATTTGGAAAACGCTGCAAATATAATTGAGTCTAAGCTCAAATAAATTTAATTAATTTTATTATTTTAAATACGGAAATTCTTTTTACCGAATTTCCGTATTTATTTTTTTGCATTACACAATTTGACAATATATTTTCTTTTTCCGTGCTAAAATATTTCTATAAAATATTTAACGGAGCTCTCAAATGAGAACCATATACATAGACGTATATTTTTTAATAAACTTTACTGTTGATCTTTTAGCTATTCATTTTGCATCCAGATTTTCAAAAGTACCTATAAAATCTTTTCGGATGATATGTGCGGCAATAATCGGTGGTATCTATGCAGTAGTTACGGTAATAATTCCGCAAAACATTCTTATCTTTATAGGTGTGGGAATTATTTCGTTAATTTTAATAACCTTGATATGCACATTTGGAACATCATTTTTGCGAAAGTTGAAATTCATTATAGCTTTTTTGCTGTTTTTAGTGTTAATAGGTGGAATGGTATATTATGCCTTCACATTTATAGATAATCACATTACACTCACAGAATCCGATGGAATAATCGAAAACAGAACTTTACTTTTACTTTCAATAACAGTGTTATTATCTATGGGTATAATAAAACTTTTGTTTATAATTTTCGACGGAGCAACAACGGAAAAAAATGTAAAGATAAAAATTACATTAAAAGAAAAAAGTATAGTTTTAGATGCATTCGTGGACAGTGGAAACCTGGCAAAAGACCCAATTGATATGTCACCTGTATTATTCATAAAAAAATCTGCAGCAGAAAAACTTTTTAACGAAGGAATTCCGGAATTTTATGATGGAAAGGTCAATGATGAATATAAAAGCTACATAAGACTTATTCCTATAAAGACAAAAGATAAAACCGAAATAATATACGGATTACGCGCCGACTGTGTTAGTGTTATAAAAGGAAAAAAAGAAGAACGTATAAAGATTACTATAGCCTTTGATAATGAAGGAGGAACCTACGGTGGGTATGAGGCACTAATGCCGATTTCCGCATTAGAAAATCTTTGATATGATACTAATTAAGTTATACAGAAAAATTAAACTCTTATTTTTCAAGTTTTTTTCAAAAAAAGTTTACTATATTAATGGTAGCGACACACTTCCGCCTCCTCTTACAACAGAAGAAGAGGACGAACTAATTGAAAAAATCAATGAGCCACTCGCGCGTGATATTTTAATAGAGCACAACTTACGTTTAGTAGTTTATATTGCAAAAAGATTTGAAAATACAAACGCAGGAATAGAAGAGCTGGTATCTATTGGAACGGTCGGATTGATAAAAGCAATTTCAACTTTCAATACCGATAAAAATATAAAGCTTGCAACCTATGCCTCAAGATGCATTGAAAACGAAATACTGATGTATATACGAAAAAATTCCGCAAAGAGAAGAGAAGTGTCAATTGATGAACCGTTAAGCGTTGACTGGGATGGAAACGAACTTTTGTTATCCGATATTTTAGGCAGTGAGGTTGACAGTGTATCTCGCGAAATGGAAGATGCGGAAGAAAGAAAAATCCTTCGCATCGCAGTAAAAGAGCTTCCAATGAGAGAAAGAGTAATTATTGAAATGCGATACGGTTTAGTAACCGGAAAAGAATTAACACAAAAAGAGGTTGCAGATGCACTTGGTATATCACAAAGCTATATTTCAAGACTCGAAAAACGAATAATGGCCGAGCTTAGAAAAAAAATAGAAGAAAAATTATAATTTTTTTTGTAAAACTATTGCAAAAAGAAAAAGATTATGTTATAATAATGTGCAATCAAAATGAATAACTATGTTAAGAGGTGTTAAAATGAAGGCAGGAATACATCCCGAATACAAAGAAGCTACCATCAGATGTGCTTGTGGTGAAACCGTATCTACTCATTCCGTTAAGGGTGATATGAACGTTGAAATTTGCTCCAAGTGCCATCCTTTCTATACAGGTAAGCAGAAGTTCGTAGATGCCGGCGGACGTGTTGACAAGTTCAAGAAGCGTCTCGAGGGAAGAAAA
>CAYRJG010000066.1:1142-11938 GCA_964424525.1 uncultured Ruminococcus sp. | reverse complement strand
GATTGCTCCGCGGAGCGAGCGTATTGCGAGCACGGGATCCATACCCTGCCAGATAAGGTGAGAGGGGTCAAAGTTTGCTCCGATAACATCACCGACACTAGCTCTCAGGCGAAGGAGGGTTTCGGGATTATATACACAGAATCCGGGGTGCATCTCAAATGCAATTTTAGTTACACCGTGGTCGAGTGCAAAGGCAGCGGTATCCTTCCAATAAGGGATAAGAACCTCATTCCACTGATAGTCGAGCACCTCAAGATACTCTTCGGGCCAGGGGCAGGTTACCCAGTTGGGCATTTTATCTTCGGGCGAGCCGCCGGGGCACCCCGAAAAGGTAACTATGGTATCAATTCCAATCTTTTCGGCAAGAAGAACCGCGTCAACAAAATCGTCATGATAACGCTTTGCCTCTTTGCCATCGGGGTGAACGGGATTTCCGTGAACCGAGAGATTGGAGATTTCAACTCCGTATTTTTTGAAGAGAGCAAGCCACTCCGCAAGAGCCTTGTCATCAGCAAGAAGCTTTTTCGGGTCGCAGTGAGCCTTGCCGGGATAGCCGCCGCAGCCAATCTCAACTGCCTCAATGCCCATGCTTTTGAATTTTTTTAGAGCCTCTTCAAGAGTGATATCGGAAAATAGATTTGTAAGAACGCCAAGCTTCATAATGATAATTTCCTTTCAGAAAACGTTTTTCGGTTTTAGATGCGCGTGTACGCGACATTCTTTACATTATATTATAACAGTTGTAAAAAATAATTACAATACCTTTTATTGATATAAAAAGCGAAAATTTTGACTTTTCCAAAAAAGGATTGACAAACAATGTGTAAAATTGTAAAATCAAATATAATAGCAAACAAATCCCAAAAGGAGATTTTCATGAGCAAATTAGAGGAAAAATTTATTTCTCGCGAAGAGATTTTTGAAGGAAAAATTTTACACGTGGTAAGGGATAACGTGATTTTGCCAAACGGAGATGAGGCTACGCGCGAAATGTGCCTTCACGTCGGAGGGGTATGCGTGCTTCCGCTTCTTGATGACGGACGAGTTATTATGGAACGGCAGTTCCGTTATCCGCACGGACGGATATTCTTTGAAATCCCCGCAGGAAAGCTCAATTACAAGGGTGAGGACGCCCTATCGGCTGCCGCTCGCGAGCTGCGCGAGGAAACGGGAGCTGTGGCAAAGAAATATACCTTTCTGGGAGAGCTTGATACCTCCCCTGCCCTCATTGATGAAAAAATCTATATGTATCTTGCAGAGGGCATTTCTTTTACCGAGCAGGAGCTTGACGATGATGAATTTCTTGACGTTGAGTACGTTCATATAAAAGAGCTTTACGAAATGGTAATGCGCGGTGAGATAAAAGATGCAAAAACTCAAATCGCAATACTCAAAACCGTAGCTTTGAAAGGAATTTTTGAATAATTTCAAAAAATTGTATGAACGGTTTTCTCTTTTCCCATTGACAAATGAAATATTTTATTGTATTATATAATATATCCCAATTAATCCAAGGAGTGCGCTTCTGCGCACAAATTGTCAAAATTACAAAGGAGATACATTTATGGAGACCTTACTCTCTACACTTGCAATTGTTGCAGTTCTCGGCTTTGTTGTTTTCGGTGTTCTTCAGGGACTTAAGAACGGCTGGAAAAAGCAGGTAGTCAGACTTGCAACGATCGTTATTTCGCTCTTTGTCAGCATTCTTATCACCAAAGCTTTTTCAAACACTCTTATCTCATGGATTGGCGCAGGCGATTCGCTTAAAAACTTGTTCGAAGAGGTTCTCGAACTTTCACAGGAAGAAATCAACGCATTAATGCCGGGCGGTGAAGCTCTCGGTGCTATTTCGTACATAGCTGCTATTCCGATAGCATTCATTGTTTCTCCCATCGTCTTCCTTATCGTTTACGGAATCTTCCATTTCGTAACCATCATTCCTTACAAGATATTCACCAAATCCGTTATTGGCAAGTCCAAGAAAAACGGAATTGAGCGCGTTATCGGTATGGCAGTCGGTGCAATATACGGATTCCTTATTGCAGTAATACTTATGTCCCCTGTTGCGGGTATCACCGATATGGTATATGATACCTACGATTCTCTCACCGCAACGGTTGAGGAAAACGAAAGTGACGAGGCTCATGATATCCAAGAAATATTTGAGGATATCGAGCTTCCCGAAAGTGATCCCACAATCAAGATTCTCGGTAGCCTTGGCGGCGAGTTTATTTACAAAAGCATCTCAACCGTCGAAATAAACGGCAACACTTACGTTATGACCGAAGAGGTTGCAGAGCCTACAATCGAGCTTATCGCAGCAATTTCCGGTCTTGAAGATATGGAAATCGATGAGCTTACCGATGAGGATAAGGAGTCTATCGATGCTATTATCGCAGTATTTGAAAAGAGCAACTACATGAAGGATCTCTTTGCAGACGCTCTTATCTACGTATCCGGTGCTTATGAGAACGGTGTTCTCAGCGATGAGATGAACTTTGATGACCATGTCGGAATCATAATAGATGCATTATTTGAGGTTCTTGCTAATATCGCAAACGATCCCGACCATCTTTCCGATAACCTTCACACTGTTCTTGATGCTTACTACGTACTTACAGATAACGGTATTATCAAGAACATCAGCGAAGACCCCAACAACGCAGTTTCCGCACTTATGACCACGATTCCCTCGAGTGACGGTGGAAATACTACCGTTATGGCAGAGGTTGTCAGAAGACTTAATAACAACGCAACTACAGTACCCCTTGTAACCGCACTTTCCAAGGTTTCGGTTGCGGTTCTCGCAGATACAATCGGCAACGAAGACATTGTCAAAGTTTACGAGGACGTTAAGACCGCAGTTTCTGAAATTTCAACTATCGATGTTAATGACAGCCAGTACGTTGAGAAGGTTTCCGGCATTCTCGGTAACGCAATCAACGAGCACGGTCTTGACATTGACGAGGAAACTACCAACAGCATGGCTGAGTATCTTCAGGAAAATCACGAAGAAATATTCGCTGTAGGTGATGCCGATGATGACGGTGTTATTTCCGACCAGGAGATGAACAATATCATCCTCTCCTACTACGAGGTTTACGTAGCTTCCGGTGAACTCGACCTTCCTACAGATATACCCGTGGATCTTCCCTCAGACATTCCCGAATTTAACTAATTAAAAATAAAAAAAGAGCAAGAGTAAAGGTGAAAATCCTTTATTCTTGCTCTTATTTTTATCAATGATATATAAGAGATAAATAAAAATTACGCTTTCTCGCTTCTATCGGGTATGAAAAAAATAAATACGAGCGAAGAAAGTAAAAGCATCATCGGATAGAAAAGATATGAGATGATATCAAACGCACTCATTTCGATTTCTACTATACTTAAGCTTGAAACTATTGAAAGTGCCACGAGGATCTGCGCTCCGTATGGCAAAAATCCTTGAAAAATGCATGAAAACGTGTCAAGAATTGAGGCGGTTTTTCTTCTCGAAATTCCGTATTCAACTGCCATTTCGCGCGCAATCGGGTTTGCCATAACAATCGCAACGGTGTTATTTGCGGTAGCAATATCCATAAGTCCGACAAGAAGTCCTATACCGAGCTGACCAAACCGCCTACCGCGGAAGATGCGGCGAATTGCAGAAAGCAGAGCTTCAAAACCGCCGTTATGACGGATAAGTCCGCAAAGTGCGGCAACGAGAATTGCAACCATTGAGGTTTCGAACATTCCCGAAGCACCTTCGCCCATATTTGCAAGCAGGTCGGGAAATGAAACCGCCCCCGTAGCAAGCATTACAATAATGCCCGACACAATGCCGAGAAGCAAGGTAATAAATACGTTAATTCCGATAATACCGACCACAAGAACGAGTATATACGGTATCGTTTTCACAAGGTCATAATCGGCAGTAGGTGTTGCTTGAATTTCGGCTGAAAATGACAAAACTGCAAGGAGTATAAGAGTAACTATCGCGGCAGGCAAAACCACAAGGAAATTCGTTCTGAATTTATCCTTCATAGGGCAGCCCTGACCGTTACAGGCGGCAATAGTCGTGTCCGATATAAAGGAAAGGTTGTCACCGAACATCGCGCCGCCGACAACAGTGCCAACGCAAAGCGGTGCGGAAAATCCGGACGTTGCAGATATAGCAACCGCAATCGGAGTGATAAGTGTTATCGTTCCGACAGACGTTCCCATAGCGGTGGATATAAAACAGCTGACAAGAAAGAGAACGCAAACAGCGGCTCTCGGCGGTGCTATCGAAAGAACAAAATAAGCAACGCTCTCTGCACTGCTCCTGCCCACGACGCCTACGAAGATGCCTGCAAGAAGGAAGATAAGAAGCATAGTTATAATATTCTTATCGCCAACGCCTTCGCCCATTATTTCAATCTTACGATCAAGTCCGACCTCGCGGTTTTGCAAAACCGCAACGAGAATAGCCACAAGGAAGGCAACCACTATCGGCACCTTATAAAATCCCATAGGGATATCGAGTATATATTCAAATGTGATTCCGAGGGACAGATACAAAACGACAAAAACACCGATTGGCAAAAGTCCCCAAGCATTAGCTTTTTTCATTTTTTCACTCCAAAGATATACATAATAATAGCTTTGTGCTATCTCATTCGGATACACAAAGCTATTTTTTTAATTAATAGATTTTTGCAAATAGTTCGTTCGAGAAAATTTTAAGGGAAAATTTTCGTTCTTCGACCCGACGGGCGTAGGTATGTATCTACTGCAAGGTAGGAAAACGAGAAAATTCACCAAAATTTTAGCGTTTGGAGAGGATCTCGGCTTCGTAGATTTCAACCTCTTTGATCCAGTCCATGCCTACAGGAACTTTTTGCTTTTCGCAGTATTCGTTCCAGATGTCACCCATGGGGAAGGTCTTAAGCTCTTCGCTTAAAGCAAGCATTCTGGTAAAGTCGGAAGCGTCCTGATAATCACGGAGCTTTTCGTTGGGAAGAAGGAGTGCATTCAAAAGAGCCTTCTGCATATTTCTTGTTCCGACTACCCACGCGGCAATACGGTTAATCGATGCGTCAAAGTAGTCAAGCGCGATAAACACGCGGTCAAGTGCACCGTTTCTAACGATTTCCTTTGCTATCTCCTTGGTTTCATCATCAAGGATGACAACGTGGTCGGAATCCCAGCGAACCGCACGGGTAACGTGAAGAGCTATCTTATCATTGAATGCAAGAAGCGAGGATATTTTATCGGATACAACCTCGGTGGGATGATAGTGTCCGTTATCCATAAGAGGAGTGATATTATTCTTTGTCGAGTAGGAAAGGCAGAATTCAGCAGAGCCTACGGTGTAGGATTCAAGGCCGATTCCAAACACTTTGGATTCAAGAGTAACGTAAACCTTCGACTTATCATAAGGAGTGGTAAGAATCTCGTCAAGGGATTCCTTAAATCTCTGTCTTGGACCAAGGCGATCAGCAGGAATTTCTTTATATCCGTCGGGAATCCAAATGTTCATAACGCAGGGCTCACCTGTTTCGGTTGCAAAATATTCCGCAATTTTAAGGCATGCCTTACCGTGCTCTATCCAGAACTTACGGGTTGCCTCATCGGGTGAGGAGAGGGTAAGATTATCCTTTACATTAGGATGAGCGAAAAAGGTGGGGTTGAAATCAAGACCCATTCCGCGCTCCTTTGCAAATTCTACCCATTTAGCAAAGTGCTTCGGGAGAAGCGCATCGCGGTTAGCATACTCGCCATCCTCAAATATTGCATAGCACGCGTGAAGATTGAGCTTCTTTTTGCCGGGGATAAGAGAAAATGCTTTATCAATATCAGCCATAAGCTCCGCGGGAGTTGTTGCTTTGCCGGGATAGTTACCGGTTGTTTGAATACCGCCCGAAAGAGCTTGCTTTGAGTCAAAGCCTATAACGTCATCACCCTGCCAGCAGTGAATAGAAATCGGAACGGATGCAAGTATTTCCATAGCTTTGTCGGTATCAACACCGAACTTTGCATATTCCATTTTTGCGCTTTCGTAATTCTTCATATTATTACCTTTTTATTACCTTTCTCGGAGTATACCCGTGTCAAATTATTTTCGGTTCATTTGTACTTTGAGATTACCGATTGCAGTCGCCTCAATCGGGAGAGCTATAACACGCTTTCCGGTAGCCGCTTCGGTCAGTGCGTTAAGATAGGTATTTTTTGCACCGCCGCCAACTATGTATATTGCCGGATAGGTCTTACCCGTGTTAGATTCAAGGTCGCCTATTGCCTTTCTGTATCCGTCTGCAAGGCTGACGTATGCCGCGTTAAAGAAATCCTTATCTTCTACAGGCTCACGCACTCCGCGAGTGCGAAAATATTCAGCGATAGCCTCCTTCATAGACTTGGGTGCCATAAAGGACTCATCATTTACATCAAAAATCTCTTTATAGGACGAAGATTCCGCCATTTTCGCAATATCACCGTATGATGTATCGGGGCAAAGCTCTTTTCTGAGGCTCTGTATAAGCCACATTCCGGTGATATTTTTCTGATAACGGTTATATCCTACACCGCCCTCGTTTGAATATCCGGATGCACGGCTGTTGCTATCGGTTATAGCGCGCTCGGTCTTAACACCGAGAAGCGACCATGTTCCGGATGATATGTAAGGCGCGTTTTCTTCCATTTCAATAGCCTCAACCGCACTACCCGTGTCATGTGTTGCACAAAGAACAACGTCAAGATTGCCGCCAACCTCACGCTCAACCTCATCGGTAAATCTGCCAACGAGAGTGCCGGGGGCACAGAGGGGTGCGATAAGCTCTTTCGGATATCCGAGCTCTTCCCAAATTCCACGGTCAAGCTGAAGCGTTTCGGCATTTACGAGCCCCATAGTAGTCGCATCGGTGAACTCTTTTTTCTTTACGCCTGTGAGCTTATACATAAAATACTCGGGCAGCATAAGAAAATCTGTAACGCCCTCAAGTCTTCCTGCAATCTTATCTGCATAAAGCTGGTATACCGTGTTAAATTTTTGGAATTCTATACCGGTTCTCTTGTAAAGAGTTTCAAAGGGAATTATAGCGTGAACCTTATCTATAACCTCGTCCATTCTCGCATCTCTGTAAGCATAAACGGGATAAACCGCTTCATCGCCCTTCATAAGAACGTAGTCAACGCCCCACGTATCAATAGAAAGACTTTCAATCTGCGGATATTTTTTAAACGCCTCGCGTATTCCTGTCTTTATCTCGCGATAGAGTCTTTCGGTATCCCATACGAGATGACCGTTTTGCTCATCCATTCCGTTTGGAAATCTGTAAAGCTCCTCGGTTTCTATTTTTCCGTCCTGCATCCAACCGACAATATGTCTGCCGCTTGAAGCTCCTATGTCTATTGCCAGATAGTATTTCATAGCCAGTCCTTTCAACATTTACTTTTAAGTATATTATACATTCAATAATGCCGAGTGTCAACCTTTTAAAAAGATTTTTTCGTCTTGGATATCCTGCGTATTACCAAACTCTGCTGCGCTCATTCTTTATATATGAGGGTGCACCGTGCCCCGAAAGGAACAAAATATCTCCATCCATTGAAAGAAGCCTTTTCAAGGAATCCTGTATATCGCTCTCCGAGCCGTATTTAAAATCGGTTCTTCCCCTGCCGTACATAAAGAGCGTGTCACCCGTGAGCATTAATTTTTCCTTTTCGCAGTACAAGCAAATACTGCCGGGCGTATGCCCCGGAGTGGATAAAACCTTAAAGGCAGTATCCCCAAGCTCCAATATATTCCCTTCAACCAATTTTTTATCGGGAAGCTCATACGAGGTCGGAGTTCCGAAATAAATAGACACGTTTGCCTCGTGATCCGAGAAAACGGGCACCTCCCTTGCATGGGCGCAAAGCGATGCCCCTGCGAAGTGATTTTTATATTCACCTACAAAATGTGCATGGTCGTAATGCGCGTGGGTGAGAACTATATACTTAACCGTAAGTTCGTTTTTTGATACAAACTCCGAAATTTCACCTACACGGCATCCTGCATCAACTATCATAGCCTCACGGCTATTCTCGTCCCAAACGAGGTAAACGTTAGAGTTAAGCAACCCCGAAGAAAAGCATTTATACATATTACGCCCCCAAAAAGATTTAATATTTTGCACTATTTATATTATGATAGCATACATCCCCTGCTCCGTCAAGTAATTTTTATGTTTTGCAAATAATTATTGTCATTTACGAGCTTTTTTGCAAAAAAATGTGACACGGTATCAAATTTCGGCAAATCGTACAGTAAGCAAAAAAGCACCTACGACGTAATTATTTTAAATTTCTCTTGAAAACCTTAACTTCATAAACGCGGGTTATATTGTTTTTGCTTTTACAATAGTGCAAAAAAGATTTATGATTATGTAAATACAAATGGCAAAAACAGAATTATAATAAAATACGTAAGAAACAAGCAAGATAAGAAAGGATTACAAAAATGATTATAGATATTCACTCGCATTGTTATAAAAATCCCGTTCCGTTCGTCACGCCCTTTTGCAATCCCGAGGAGCTTATTCAGTTTTATGACAAGCAAGGCGTTGATAAAGCTGTGCTACTCCCCGTGGTAAACGCAGAGATATATTTTCCGCAATCAAACGATGAAATTCTGGAGATCTGCGCGGCATATCCCGACAGATTTATTCCCTACTGCAATATAGATCCCAGAGCTATGACAAACGCTCCGAATGCACCGCTTCACAAGGTTCTTGAGTATTACAAGAACAAGGGTTGCAAAGGAATTGGTGAGGTTATGCCGAATATGGAGCTTATGGACCCCAAGGTTCAAAACCTTTTCCGCGCAGCAGAAGAGGTTGACCTACCGATAGTTTTTGACGGTTCTGACGTTAAGGACGGTGACTTCGGTCTTTACGATGACCCCGGACTTCCACAGCTTGAGCATACGCTCCAGCGCTTCCCAAAGCTCAAAATATTCGGTCACGGTCCTGTTTTCTGGGCGGAGCTGTTCAGGCTTCAAACTCCCGGTGAAAGAGGATACGTCTTCAAATTCGACGGCTCGGATCAAGTAGGCAAAAGAGGAAGCGAAAGCGTTGTCGAAGGCGTGCTCCCCGTTCTGCTCCGCAGATACGAGAACCTACACTGTGACCTTTCCGACGGCTCGCCGATTCAGGCTTTTTCAAGAAATTTCGAATATACGAAAAAGTTTTTCAACGAATTCCAGGACAGACTCTACTTTGGCACCGATATGTGCAATAAATATTACGATTACCCTCACGTCAGATTTATAAACAAGCTTCTTGCAGACGGAGTAATCACCAAGGGAATCTACGACAAAGTAACACACAAAAACGCCATTAAGCTTCTCGGCTTATGATTGAAGGAGAAAATTATGACTAACAGAGAATGGTTTAAGCAAGCAAAATTCGGTATGTTCATCCATTGGGGCTTATATAGCCTTCCTGCCGGTGAATGGAAGGGAAAAAGAGCAGAAGGCCCCGGCGAGTGGATAATGACCTATAACAAAATACCTATCAAGGAATACGAAAAACTGGCAACAGTATTTAATCCTATTTATTTTGATGCCGAGGAATGGGTTAAGCTCGCCAAGGAAGCGGGAATGCAGTACATAATCTTCACGAGCAAGCATCAGGAAGGCTTCTGCATGTTCAAATCCGAGGTGGATAACTATAACATCGTTGATGCTACCCCGTTTGGCCGTGATGTAGTTGACGAGCTTGCAAAGGCTTGCAAAAAGCACGGAATTAAGCTCGGTCTTTACTACTCACAAGAGCTTGACTTCCACGAGGAGCACGGTGGCGGTGTTCATTATGTTGACCCTTGGCTCAACTGCGATTGGGCAAACAACTGGGATTTTCCCGATAAGGAAAAGAAGGATCTCAACATATTCATCGAAAAGAAGGTTAAGCCGCAGCTTAAGGAGCTGCTCACCAAATACGGAGACATTCTCTGCATCTGGTGCGATGACCCCTGCGAGATAACGCCAAAGCAGAGTCAGGAGCTCTATAACCTCATCAAAGAGCTACAGCCTGACTGTCTTGTTCCCTCAAGAATAGGCAACGGTGTCGGTGATTTCCATTCGTTTGGAGATAACAAGCTCCCCGATAAGGATTGGGACGGACTTGGCGAATCCTGCGTTACCATGAACCACACTTGGGGCTACAAGAGCTTTGACAACGATTGGAAGAGCGTTGACGAAATTATGGAAATAAAGGAAAGAGTCAACAGCCACGGTGTAAATCTTCTTTTAAACGTCGGTCCCGACTATCTCGGAAGAATCCCCGCGCCCTCGGTTGAAATCTTGAAAGAAATCGGCAGAAGATCTCGCGAGGAAAGCAAATAATCAAACAAAACATAATGGGTGCTGTGTTTTCACAGCACCCATTTAACCTTAAGCACCTCAAAAACAACAGTTACAGCATTTATCTCTCGGCTATACAGATACAAACATACATTTTTAAGATTTTTTCAAAAAACTATTGACTTTTCGAAGACTAAGTGATATAATATATTAGGTTTTCGTAAGGAAACCATAAAATCTGGGTATAGCGCAGATGGTAGCGCGCTACCTTGGGGTGGTAGAGGCCGTGGGTTCAAATCCCGCTACTCAGACCAGATAAAGCCGTTGGAACTTGTTTCCGACGGCTTTTTTTGCTACTTGTATTTCGGATTTGAACCCACGGTCATTCTACCACACCAAGCGCCATCAAAGATGGCGAACTTGGGGTTGTAGGGTAACGAGGTAAAAACAACTAAGTGTTGTTTTTACCGAAGTGAAACCGCCTAAAGCAAGG
>CAYRJG010000066.1:0-1042 GCA_964424525.1 uncultured Ruminococcus sp. | reverse complement strand
AGCCTTAGGCGCGAGTGTATCGAGCAACGCGAGGCGACTATGCGACGGTGGAGGGGCGCGAAGTGAAACCGCCTAAAGCAAGGAGCCTTAGGCGCGAGTGTATCGAGCAACGCGAGGCGACTATGCGACGGTGGAGGGCAACGTGCCACAAATCCCACTACTCAGACCGGATAAAGCCTTGAAAACATTGAGTTTTCAAGGCTTTATTTTTTGCTTGTTTCGCAGTTTTTGTGGGGTGTTACGCAATTTGCTACGCAGATTTGTGTAATGCCCCTTACCCTTTCGCGGAAAAATTAGGCTATTGTTCGTTGTTATTATCTTCATGCATTGGATAAACGTCACCATTCTTTATATCAGGCTCAACAACCATGCCCCAGCGCGGCTCAAAGGTAACGATGGTTCCTTCCGTTACCGTTATAGAAAATGTAAAAGTGGTGTCATCGGCGACATCACCGTCGTCGGCAGAGTTGGTCGTAATAATCGCATCGGTGTGCTTGAATGCATCATCTCCTACTTTCACAAGACAATGACCTTTCACGGACGACCCTTCTTTTATTTCTAAGTTAACTATATAAGCGCCTTCTTCATCAAGGTTACAGAGCCACACGTCGTCATTGTTTGCATCCTCCACCACAGGATAAACGCTATCATCTTTTGTAACAGTAATTATCAGATCAAAAGAGCCGGATACAAGCGTATTACCGGTGCTTGTTGATTCGCCTACAAACCACGCGTATGTGATTGAGCAAAGCGCGACTATACATAAAAGGATGCTGAGAAGTGAAATGAGTAAGCTTTGTGAAAATGCTTTTTCGGTCAGCTTCTCTTCCTTTGAATCAAATAATTTATGCAAGAGTATTCCTCCTCTCAAACGTGAGTAAAAATTATAATTTCAGCAATCAAAAGGCTCAAATCTCTTTTTGAGCCCTTTGATTGCCGCCCAACTCCCATGAAGGGAGTTAGGACGGGTTTAAAATTCAGTTCGTAGCTTCCCAAACTACTGTATCATCAACAATGCAGGTAAAGTTTGTTCTGCCGGGAT
>CAYRJG010000065.1:9949-11983 GCA_964424525.1 uncultured Ruminococcus sp. | reverse complement strand
TGAATTTGTCAAAATTTCAAAAATAAAAAAGCCTTGAAAAATCAAGGCTTTTCCGGGCGATATCTTTTTTGTCGCCCCTTGATGGCAGGGGCAGAAGGACTCGAACCCACGACCCATGGTTTTGGAGACCAGTACTCTACCAACTGAGCTATACCCCTACAAACGAAAGTATTATACTAAATTTTAATCGATTTGTCAAGATGTTTATGAAAAATATTTCGTTTTTTAACTAAATTAGTGAAATTGCTTTTTTATTCTACGTATACATCAGTCTAAATATTCAAAATGTTGACATGCAATTTTATAATTGCTATAATAAAGTATATTTGATTTTTATCAACGGAATCAGACGCATGTCCGGTTTTGTTTTACTCGGTGGCAACGGAGGATATGATATTGACAAGAAATGAAAGATTAAAAGAACTGTGCGATGCATTTGATGGCTCCGCAAAAGCACTCACTCGAATCAGCGGAGGACTCTCCTGCGAAATAACGCCTATATATAAGGGCAAAGAAACAGTGGAAAATATAGAATATCGTTTTGCCCGAATCTTCTATAATTCTTTTATAATAGAATTTAAATATACTGCTCGCGGTATAATGGGTGTTGTGAATAGTGTTCTTAACTGCAGCATTTCCTGCTATAAGAATGGAGAAAATGAAGTTTTTATACCGCTTGAGCTGTTTCTTGACTATCTTGATATAGGATACTCCTCTCCGCTTACAATACCTTATATTACAGATAAAGACGAAATGCTTGCCGCTTTTGAGCATATAGGAACGGTGATAAAAAATTCTTTTTCAAGCATAATGACAACAATGACCGACGAAGAAGAACGGAGAAGAATTAATGATGTATTTTTATCCGAGATCGCCTATATTTTGAAAATCAATACCGAAAAAAATGATATATTCTTTTATATAAATGAAAATTTGTACTCATTTTTCACTATTCGCCATACTACCTCTTATTTTGCAAAGTATATTCAAGGCAAGCGCAAAAAGGCAATTCGTGAGCTTGAAAAAATCAAGTTGAAGACGGGATATGAAAATCGATTGCTTGCGCTTTGGAAAAACGGTGATGAGCACCTCACGGAGTTGCTTTCATTTTCAAAGGATAATCTTAATAATTCACAACTTTCAACCGATGGAAAAGGAGCAGGCAGAGAACTGTGTGCCTTTTTCTTGTCGTGGGTTGTTCTCTCAATTCTTTTTGCACCGTTTTATTTCGGATTTTATTTTCTTTTATTTTTGATAGAGGGAATGGATTCGGTATATCTGATGGGGCCGATATATAATAGCCCACTTTGTATATTGTTCGCATTTCTTACCGCAATAGCCGTAAGCTATTTTGTAAGACTCCGTGTATATAAGCTTCTGTTTCCAAAACACTATGAAAACTATAAGGCGGTAGATCAGGTTCAAAACGGAAAGGGTGCCGACAAATTCATAAAGGTATTGCTTTCAATAATAATAGTCGCCGGGCTTCTTGGCTCTTTTCTTCTCGTTAGATGGAATCTTAATTTTAAAGCTGACGGTTTCATTGATAATTCGGAATTCCTTTCAATAAACGGTGACTATTATGAATATGCTGAAATTGAAAAGGTTTATTATAAGTCGTATAGATTTAATTCATTTGACGAAAGATTGGATTTTCCGTCATATGTTGTGCGTCTTAAGGATGGCACGGAGATCGATCTTTATGAACTGGGTGAATTAGAGGATTATGGAATCGAGTTGATTGATTTCTTGGAAGAGAATGGCGTCAGGGTAGAAAGACCTTCATAAAAGGTTCGCGTACTTAAAAAACCAAAAACTCTTTTATAAAAACCAAACTGCGGTGTGATTCAAGATGAATCGCACCGCAGTTTGGTTTTAGCTATTAGTTTTTTTACTGTCGTAATATTCTATTTTCATATCCATAAAGGCTTTGTATCTTTTCTTTTTTATGCGAAGATCATTGTTTCGAAAAATAGTAACGTCGGTAGCTTCCCATATAAGAACCCATGCAATTATATCAATAACCTCCGACCA
>CAYRJG010000065.1:0-9939 GCA_964424525.1 uncultured Ruminococcus sp. | reverse complement strand
ATATTGCACTTTCTAACGTGTAATCTATAATAATAGCAAATGTAAGCACAAAAATCCCAAAGAAAAGAAGAAGTGCGGCAATGATATTATTGCGCCTGAGTGTCATTTCATTCGAAATCTGCTTTTCGGTGTAATATGTGCGAATGGCTTTTTCGTATAGCGGCTTTTCGTCTTCATCAATTTCGTTTGAGTAAATTCGGAGTGTAAAGGAGTCAATCGGTACTGCGGACTCTACAGAGGTTTCGATAAATTCCGCGACCTCTGTATTTATGATCGGCGTTTCTGTTGGTGAATATACGGATATGAAATCATCATCACACTTTACGTTCATATTTATAATAGCCCGCCCGTTGTCATCCCTCTTGAGCGAATTGAATATATTTTGTTTTTTTATCAGTGCCATTATATCTGCCTTTGCTTTTTTAAATTATACTCTTGTAAAATACCCGTCGTATGCAAGTATCATTCCGTATTCATCTGCTATCGGAGTAAGCTCCTCGTGAAGCGGTCTTCGCTTGTCTGAAGGGAGATGAGAAAGAATAAATTTTGTCTTTTCATTCACTATACCGGATGCGGTGTATATTTCCTTTATCTTTGCGAGTGTATGTATATCATTGTGATAAAGGTTTGCTTCGGTTGGTGCGGCTGCTTCCAGTGCCGCATCTACTACTAAAGCATCAAGCGTTATATGCTTTAGTATTCTGAAGGATTTTTCGTTTATCCAGCCACCGTCAAGTCCGTAAAAGAAATTGCGCGCGCCCGTAAAAAGGAAATTAAAGCATTCCTCAGAGCGTTCATCGGTTTTGTGGTTTGACGGAAGAATAGCAACGTTGTATTCTCCGACCGTAAACTGCATATACGGTGTAATAGCAATAAGCTCCAGGTTTTCTGTAGGTGTAAGGTGGGATAATACCTCAGGAGAGGCAAGAACTCGTATCTTTCTTTTCTTTGCCAAAATTTCGATAATTCGCGGCGAAAAATGACCCTTGTGCGAATGTGAAATGAGAATTACGCTTATCGATTTGAAAATGTTTGAAAAACCGAGCTCATCAGCTGCATCAATAACATCATCGGGGGCATCGATGAGTATTTTATCGTCAATAATGATTCCGCCGCTTTTTCTAAAATCCTTTGAAATCTTGTTTTTTATCTTGCATTCTCCGTATCCCGTACCGAGTATACGAATATTCATTTATTACTCCTCTGTTTCTTTTAGCTTTTTAATTGTATAAACGGTGTTGTGCCTGTAAATCTCACCGGCATTGTAAAATCCTACCGGGGGCACGGAATTTATACAGTCCGGCTCGGTTTGAGTTTCGAGGCAAAACGCACCGTGGAGAACACGCTCCGTGCCGCCTTTGAATTTAGGCTCTCCGCCAAGAAAATTGCCCGAATAGAACTGAATACCGGGTTGATCGGTGTAAACCTTCATCATAAGTCCGCCGCCGCAAACTTCCGCGCAAAGTCCAAGCTCCTTGCCAAATAAGCACTCGAAAATTTCAGGTTTTAGAACGTAATTGTGGTCATATCCGCCAAATCCGTCAAGTGCAAAGCTGTCACCTATTTTTTTTGTTTTACTAAGGTCAAGCGCATTTCCCGAAAGTGCGGGGTGGCGCTTTGTGGGAATAAGCTCGTTATTTACCTCGGTATAGCTTTCGGCATAAATTTTTGCGGTATGCTCGTAGATTGTGCCGCCAAATCCGTCAAGGTTAAAATAAGAGTGGTTGGTGAGAGCAATTGGAGTTTTTCCATTAGGAATTGCCTCATAGCTGATTCCGATTGACGTTTCGAAAAGGCGGAACGTAACCTTTACAGTAAGCTTTGCGGGGAAGCCTTCGTCACCGTCGGGCGATGTATAGACGAGAGTAATAGCTTCGTCACTTGCTTCTAGAACCTCCCATACCTTGCGGTCAAATCCGTTGCCACCGTGAAGACAGTTATTACCGTCATTTTTCGGAAGGCTATAAACAACCCCATCCATTGTAAATTCAGCATTTGCAATACGGTTTGCAACTCTTCCGATAGTTGCACCTTGGTGAGAGTCATCAATAACATAGTCTTCGATATTATCGTATCCGCCGATGATATCGCGTCCAAAAACTTCGAACGAGGTTATGGTCGCACCAAATGTCATAACTGTAAGTTTGGCACTATCGTTTTCAAGAATATATTTATATATTTTTTCACCGGTGCTAAGAATACCGAACAAAATTTTTTGCATAGCTTTATCTCCTAAAAGGTTTAGTTTTGAAATTAATATATGTAATAATTATACATTTTAAATTTTAAAAAGTAAAGCGTATTTTATCCTTTTTATGAAAAAATGCAGGGGATTTTTGAAAAATCTCCCAAAATCAGAATTGAAAAATATTGACTATTGATTTTTTATAGCCGATATGCTATCATTGTATATAGAACTGTCTTAAAAAATAATGGAAAGTGACTTTTATGAAAAAAACGGCAATAGTTATCAATGGTGCAGGTGGCGTAGGAAAGGATACTCTTTGTGACCTTGCTGCAAAGCATTTTCGTGTTTTTAATATTTCATCAATAACGCCGATAAAGGAAATTGCCTCAATGTGCGGTTGGGATGGCACAAAGGATGATAAGGCAAGGAAATTTCTCTCCGACCTTAAAAGGCTTTGCGTAGATTATAACGATTATCCAACGGCTTGGGCAAAAACGAAATATGAAGAATTCCTTTCGTCCTCCGATCAGATAATGTTTATTCATATCAGAGAAGCAAGTGAGATAGAAAAATTTGTAAAGGCAACCGGTGGCGAGGCAAAAACTCTACTTATTCGCGGCGGTGAACGAATGAAAAAAGGTCATTACGGCAACGTTTCCGATGATGAGGTAGAGAACTATTCCTACGATTATTATTTTGTCAACGACAAAACACTTGAAGAGGCGGAGCGAGATTTTTGCGTGCTTCTCTCATCAATAGTGAATTAATTATACATAAAATGCAGAAAAGCTTCAAACTCCGCTTTTCTGCATTTTTGTTTATCAATCAAGCATAAGCTTTATAAAAAGTCCGCCTTGAACGGTTCTGTGATACATTCCGCGCATGTGCGATGTGTCGCAATAATACCAGTCAGACATAGGATAGTAGCTTCTCATAGTGTTGTAAGCATCCCAAAGCTTATCTGTAAGTATTTCAAAGTCCTTTTTGTTTGATGCAAGCGAGGATGCCCAAACAAGCCAGTCGGATTTAGTATACTTGTTTCGCGAGTCAAGCGGAGTTCCGTAATAAAGTTGCTCTTTTTTATAACGCTCAATTTCACCATCGAAAAATTCAGCGGGGAAAAGCTCTGTTTTCCAAATTTTATCCCATATTGCATTGTATTTGAGAGAAAAAGAACCGTCATTGTCAAAAGTAAGTCGATAGCTTCCGTCATTATTTTTTGCGCGTTCCACAATCGATGCGGCATATTCTTTTGAGGTTTTTATCATTTTCTCATATCCGTCTTCGTCGCCAAGGTGCTTGAGTATCTTTCCAAATGCCGCAATTCCCATAGTCGCCTTTATTGCAAGGTTTACGTTATGAGCAAGATGTCCTGCAAAATCGTCAGTGCAGTTTTGATTTTCGGGATCAAGTCCGTAATTTATAAGATACTCATTCCAATTTCGAAGTGTATCGAGATGCGGTTTTGCAAAATCGGCATTACCGTCGGCATCGCAAATAGCAGAGAAGAGAATTATCATATTTCCGCATTCCTCGACCGGCATTTGAGCATCACGGTTGATGGAAATGACTTTTCCGGTGCAATCGCGCTTGATTCCGTAGTTCTGCCCGCCAAGAATGGGATATGTTCCCACGTCATGCGGTGCAAAATCGAATTTCCATTCATCGGATGCCGCGTATTTCATTATCGGGCGAAGCATACCTTTTAGCAATTCTGTGTTATATAAAAGGTAGAGTGGGGCGGAAGGGTAGGTGACGTCAACTGTTGCTGCGCATCCGTTAGAATTGCATTCCTTTGAAATATAAAGATTGTTTCCTTCCTTATCTACAACAAGCTTGTGTGCTGCCATAACCTGCCTGAGCGAAAGCGCGAGAAGCTCCGCGTATTTCTTTGAGCCTTTTTTCTCTGCATTTTTACAAAGCTCGTCCGAGAATCGATTGCAACGGTTGAGCAGATTATCATATTCATCATTTGCTTCGATTATGGCATCTTCAATGGTTTTGCCACCCGATTTCCAATATGCCTTTAGTGCATCTCCGAAATACAGTATGCTATCTATATCATCGTATGCAAAAATAAACAGACGGTCACTCTCAATTTCCGCCTCGATATTAATCGCGTAAAGCCCGTTGATTGATGTGTTCGAAGCCTTGGCGTCGCCCTTTACTGCGAGATAAAAATAGCCCCAATCTATGCGAATATCATCTCCACATCTGTTGAGTGGCTTCTGTATTGCGTTTCCCATTTTCATAGCAGTAAACCCGGGAATTTTTGCATCATTTGAAATGACACGAGAGTCGCCTCTGTGATTTATAACAAGCTCTTCGCTTACCGAAAATCCTACATTGACGCTATGTGCGCGCCCATCGGAACTTTCGGCAGTAACCTTGCAATATCCAACGGGTCTTGACGCGTAATAAAGATCGTCGGGAAGCATGGGAGATGTGAAATGAACTTTAAGCCGAACTCCGTTTTTTTCGTATGTCATTCTTGTTGAAAATGCATCAAAGTTAAAGCTTATAAGCTCCATTTTTGAGGACTTCTCGTATTGCCTTTCATTATATCCGAGAAAGTGATATTTTACCCCGTCGATATAAGCGTATCCCGTAATAGTATTCGGCTTTCCCGTCCAATGAACGGTGTTGTTAAAAATCGAATCTGTGGTCCATATAGAAAAATAGGGGTCAACATTGATTATAGGTGTTGCAGGCGGTCTGATATTCATTTAAATTTCCTCCTTGAAATTGTTTGATATTTGTAGTATACTATTTTATATATTCAATTTACATGCTATATTCAATTTTAAAAGTGAGGAAAACAATTTTGAGGGAAGAATTAAAAGCATTCTTTGAGCCAACGCAGCCAACGGCTTTGTACGTTTCTCTTGCAGGCATTACTTATCCCACTCCTTCATATCTTATATCACGTAGTGCATCCCCTTTTTTTGTAATAGAATACGTTACGTCGGGTGAGGGGTATGTTTTCTTTGACGGAAAAATTAATCGAGTCAGCGAAGGCACGATTTATTTTTTAAATCAAGGAGAAAGGCATCACTATTATGCCGATGATAAAAATCCGTTTTCAAAGATTTTTTTAAATGTGTCGGGTAGGCTTTGTGAAAGAATAGTTACGTCATACGGCATTATGGGAAAGCATGTCTTTGATGCGCGTGATGCCAAAGCTTTATTTGAAAAAATTCCCACTATAATACGCTCGGATATGAATGAGAGCGAAATGCAATCAGCGTTGCAGGGGCTTTTTGTTGAAATACTTGCGCGGCTTTCACTTTCCGAAACCTCATCTGAACATAGTACCGAGGCTGTAAAGCTAAAGTCATATCTTGATGAAAATATTCATAGATTAGTTTCATCAAAAGAGCTATCTCGTGTGATATTTCGCTCTTCCGATTATTGCTTAAAACTTTTTAACCGTGAGTTTTCGGTAACGCCTTATGCATATCAAATAGACAGAAAGATTCAACGCGCCAAATCGCTACTTGCAGAAACCAATATGAGCATTGGTGAGATAGCCGAATCCCTTGGCTACTGTGACCTGCATTACTTTTCAAACCTCTTTTATAAAAAGTGCGGTGTTCGTCCTTTGACGTTCAGAAAAAATATAATTAATTAATAAAAAACGTGGCAGAGATAATAAATCTCTGCCACAATGATTGCTTTAAAGCAAAATACAAATAAGTCCGTTTGCGCCTTCATTCATAACTCGTTCAAGTGTTTCGGAAAGCTTTTCTCTTGACTCGTCGGGAATGTTTGTAAGCTTTGCATTCATACCGTCGTTCACGAGATCATAAAGTGATTTTCCAAACATATTTGATTCCCAAACTCTTTCGGGAGCATCCTCAATCTCACCAAGAAGGTACTTAACTACCTCCTCGCTCTGCTCCTCGGTGCCCACAACAGGGCATAGCTCGGTTTTTATTCCCGTGCGAATCATATGAATCGAATTTGCGTGTGCGCTTACCTTAACTCCCCATCCGCCTGCTTGCTTTGTGAGTTTAGGCTCGTCAAGAACAAGCTCATCGGGTGAGGGCATAACTATTCCGTAACCCTTTTCGCGAACATCACATAGTGCGCTTTCGATTTTGCGATATTCGCGTTCTACATCTGCAAGTCCTTTAACTGTGCTGAACAAATCCTTGTCACTCGCTATTTCAATTCCCACAAGCTCACTCATAGCCTTGAAATACTCTTCACGTGGAATCGGAATCTCAAATTCTCCACTTCCATCACTTGCGTCAAGTGAGGCAGTAACTATACCGGGGTGTGAAAAAATATTTCTTTCAACATCACCGAGCGTTCTTATAGACTCCGAGAACGATTTTATCTTATCGAGTATTGATGAGTATATCGGGTGATCCTCGGGAAGAATCTCTACCCATTCGGGCAGGTTAAAGGTCAGCGAGGAAACAGGAAATTCCGAAAGAACCAGCTTTAATATTTCTTTTATATCTACCGCTGAAAGACTTGTGCAGTTTACGAGTGCTACCGGTGCAGAATATTTTTCTTCAAGACTCACCGCAAGCATTCTGGCCTCGTCTGTATCCGGGCGTGAAGAATTAAGCACTATGGCAAACGGTTTTCCGCGCTCGCGAAGCTCTCGTGCCACACGCTCCTCGGCTTCAATAAAGCTATCGCGCGGAATTTCTCCGAAGCTTCCATCACTTGTTACGAGTATTGCAATAGTCGAATGTTCACCGATTACTTTTTCTGTACCAAGCTCGGCAGCCTCTTTGAACGGCATTGGCTCTTCGCTCCACGGAGTCATTACCATTCTTGTTTCTCCGCCTTCTTCGGTTCCGAGCGCACCGTCAACAAGATACCCTACGCAATCTATCATTTTAACATTAAGAGCCGTTCCGTCCTTCATACGTATCTCTACCGATTCGTCGGGAATAAATTTAGGCTCGGTTGTCATTATCGTTCTTCCGGAGGCACTTTGAGGAGTAGTGTCGGTTGCTCGGACCTTGTCATATTCGTTTTCTATGTTGGGAATAACAAGGTTGTCAAGAAGCTTTTGAATAAACGTTGATTTTCCTGTTCTTACCGGTCCGACAACGCCGATATAGATGTCGCCGCCCGTCCTTTTTGCAATATCCTGATATATAGTGTTGTCCGTCATAAGATTTCCTCCGAAAATTTTCTTCAAATAACCTTATGACGGCAAAGTTCAGAATATTCCGTAAAAATGTTTTTTTGTTTTTTATCGAAAAGTTTCGTGCCTATCACTGATAATTTATTGACAATCGCAAATATGGTGGTATACTTTTATAAAAATAAACTTTTGAGGTGGATTATGTTAAAAGGAATTCCCAAGCTTCTCTCGCCCAAGCTTCTTAAGGTTCTTTGCGAAATGGGGCATAGTGACAGAATCGTTATAGGTGACGGTAACTTTCCTTCGGAGTCAATTGGAAAGGATGCCATAGTTGTTCGCTATGATGGGCAGGATATCCCTGCGCTTCTTGATGCGATACTTACGGTTTTTTCGCTTGATACCTATACCGACACTCCGGTTATGCTTATGGATCTTATGGATAGAGATAAGGGCAAAATAGAAACTCCGATATGGGATGAGTATAAGAAAATAGTTGCAAAGTACGACGAGCGTGGCGCAGATGCGGTAGGCAATATAGAACGATTTGAATTTTATGAGAACGCTAAAAAGTGTTATTGCGTTATTGCTACGGGAGAGAGCGCAATCTATGCGAATGTTATTTTGCAAAAGGGTGTAGTTTAATAAACGCAAAGTCATCAATAGATAACACACAAAATATAATTAAAAATCGAAGGCTGCGGTATCCGCAACCTTCGATTTTTTTAGGAAGTTCAAGTCTACTTCTTTTGTAACTTTACGTTTTTGGGAATTATAACTCTTGCAGGAGTTTTTATTTCTTCGATTTCGCCATTCTTTTTTTCTACGAGAAGGGTGCAATAATCGGTATTGATTCCTGCCACCTTGCAACTTTCGCGGCGTGTCCCGTTGAGAAGCTTTATTTTTATGCCGTAAAGTAAAAATTTTTGTCTATACGTATTCATGAACTTCATATGATTACGCATGTTGGAATAAAAAGGGAAGAACTTGTTGAGCACGGTTTTTGCAATAATAGTCGCAACCGAATTGTTGTCATCTTCAAAAACCTTCTTAACAAGATCGCTAATTCTCGGAGGAAAATCTTCGGTTGAAAGCTTTGCCGCAAAATTTACTATTATGTATTCATAGGTAGTGTAGTTGTCAAGCTTACCTTCAATAGTGGCAGAGCCTATCATTTTGCCGTCGCAATAAATATTACTTACCCAACCAATTCCAATTTTCTTTTTTGTATGCTCCTCAAGTCCTGTTGCAAATGCTACTGCAGCCAGAGAGGAGAGCAAGCCTGCTTGAGATGGGAAAATTGAAGGGCGGAGAATACAGGATATATAAAGTCCGCGTGAGTCGCCGTCGCGTAGATTTTCATACTCGCATACCACAGCATATCTGTCGGGGTATCCCTCTTTTGCATATTTGCGTGCAAGCTCCGCCGCGGAATCGAGCCTTGTATGGCATTCCATTTTGACAATACTTCCGTCGGTGGCACGCATGCTGATAGTATTTTGTGCGCCTTCCATATCAAGACTCCTTTCTTTGGCTATTTGTATAATTGTAGATTAATATGCCTTGCCCCAGTATACGAGCTTCTTTGCTTCGCGTCCGCAGCAAACGCATTTTGTTCCGATAGGTTCCATGTTGAACGGCATGCAACGGGAGGAAACGTCTGCTTCCTCTTTTAGCTTCAATTCGCACTCAAGATCTCCGCACCACATCGCCTTGATGTATCCGTTTTTCTCGTTTGCAATTCTTTTGAGCTCTTCCATATTTTCTGCTGTGAATGTTCTGTTTTCTCTGTTCTTGAGAGCCTTTTCGTAAAGAGCTGTTGTAAGTGATTTAAGTCCTTCGTTTACAGAATCAACAAGTGAATCAAGTGAAACGAAATTCTTTTCTCTGTTATCTCTGCGAACTATAACGCACTTGTTGTCAGCAATATCACGAGGTCCGATTTCGATACGAAGCGGAACACCCTTCATTTCATACTCGGAGAACTTCCATCCGGGCGTCTGCTCGGAATCGTCCATCTTTACTCTGATACCGGCCGCGCGGAGAGCGTCAACAATCTTTCCTGCCGCTTCGAGAACGCCTTCCTTATGCTGCTGAACGGGAATTACAATTACCTGAATCGGAGCAACAGCAGGGGGGAGTACAAGACCCGAATCATCACCGTGAGTCATTATGATACCTCCAATGATTCTGGTGGAAACGCCCCAAGAGGTCTGATGGCAATATTTAAGAGTGTTATCGTTATCGAGAAACTGAATATCAAATGCTTTTGCGAATCCGTCGCCAAAGTTATGCGAGGTTCCGCCTTGAAGAGCCTTGCCGTCATGCATAAGAGCTTCAACGGTATAGGTTGCAAGTGCGCCTGCGAATTTTTCTTTATCCGTTTTTTGTCCTTTAACTACGGGCATTCCGAGATCCTTTTCAAAGAAATCGGCATATACGTTAAGCATTTGTACCGTGCGAGCTTCTGCTTCTTCGGCAGTTCTGTGCATAGTATGACCTTCCTGCCAGAGGAATTCTCTTGAGCGAAGGAAAGGACGAGTGGTCTTTTCCCAGCGAACTACCGAGCACCACTGATTGTAAAGCTTGGGAAGGTCTCTGTAAGATTTGATTATATTTGCGTAGTGTTCGCAGAAAAGCGTTT
>CAYRJG010000064.1:7320-12216 GCA_964424525.1 uncultured Ruminococcus sp. | reverse complement strand
AAAAAAAATAACATTGCGAGATGTTATTTGGGATTTACAATTCACCGCTGTTCCAGCAGGCGAAAAGAATAGCCATAATCCTTTTGCTATCAATAACAACGAATATTTTACAGGCTCTTATTCGCCTATCTTTATGAGCAGAAACAGAGTTAAATCTTGGGACGAACAAGCATTTACAGTACAAGCGTCCGGACGTCAATGTCAAATTCACCCCCAAGCTCCTAAAATGAAATTCATATCACAAAATAAAAGAGAATTTGTAAAAGGCTGTGAGCATTTGTATTGACGAATGACAATAAGAGAAGTTGCGCGAATACAAGGTTTCCCCGACGATTTTAAGTTTATATATAATTATACCGATGACGCATATAAAATGATTGGAAACGCTGTACCAGTCAATCTTGCTTATGAGGTCGCTCTTGCGATCAAAGGAGCATTGGAACACACAAAGGAGAATTATCTAAAAAACTGTATAATAAAATTAATCACAAATCAATTATGTTAATTTCAGGAGATTTAATTTATGAAGGACATACATCTTGCAGGGAAAAAGGTTTTATTTGACAAGTCACCGGTGGTTTTTTCTTACATGCCGGATGAAAGATGGCGCGAGTTTATTCTGCCGAAATCGGGCAATTGGTATTACGAGGGCGGTGCACTTATCGGTTATTGCCCCGGAAATTACGGTGGTATCGCTTTTGTGAATAAGTATTTTGATAAAGACGTTATGCTCGTGTTCCGCGGTTCTACCGTGCTTCCCGCAACGCGCGACCTTAACGCTGTTTGGGCGGCGCATTGGGATGATGAGAAGAATTACCTCGGCTCATCCTACGTTTGCGGTCTTAACGGCTGGTGGGAAAACAAGGCGGGTATAGAGCGAAATTTGACAAGCAATCTTTACTCAACCACCTCGGCATACAAATACGTTGGCGGCACAGAGGTCACTATGGTATGCGGCTCTATAAACGGACATTGCTTTATGACGGTTGACGATCTTCTCGTTACCGAGCTTATCGACCCGAACCCAATCTCGGGCGGTTACGTTGGATTTTCAGCTTATTGCACGAAGCTTCGCATTACCGAAATCGAGGTACGAGAGATAGTTTGGGAAGAATTCAGGCAGACCTACATTCCCGAATTTGATTTAAACAATTGATAGCGCACTAGAGGGTAGCTCAAGTTTTTTTGTACTCGAGCTACCCTCTTTGTTTTTTTGCAAAATCGGAGCAAGTGAGCTTTTACTCTTTTCTTTGGTTTTCGTTATTTTCAACCTTTGCCTGATGTGAACGATTCTTTATATTTTTGCGGACTCACGCCCTCTTTCTTTTTGAAATACTTTGAGAAATAATAAATCGAGGAAAATCCTGTTGCTTCGGCTATTTCGGAAAGCGACATATTGCCGTAAAGGATAAGCAGCTTTGCCTCTTTTATCCGGTGGTTAATAAGGTCATTTATCGGAGAGATTCCGTATTTATTTTTGTATAACGCTGACAGGCGGCTCTCGGAATACCCCGAAAGCTTTGCAATATCCGCAAGAGTCCAGCTCCTTTTATAATCCTTCATCAGCTCACCGCGCACGTAATTGAGCCTCTCCTCACTTGAAAGCTTCATATTGCTTTTATAGTCGCGGTAAATCTTAATAATAGCCTCGCTCATTACCGTTGCGCACATTTCGCGATATCCCGCTTCCTTAAAAGACTTTTCGCGGTGAATCTTTTCTATTGCGCGCGCAAGGTAAAACGAGCCGCTGACACGGAAGGGTTTGCCGATAGGCAGGGGTATACTTTTTAACAGCTCTCCGAAATCATCACCCAAAATGTATATCCAATCGTTAGTAAATCCGTCCTGCGAATCCTCGCGCGGGCCGTGATAAACGATATCCCCGGGTACGCTTATATACATATCTCCCGCACATCCTTCGAGAAGTCTGCCGTCAATTTCTATAACGTAATCGGTGCGAAAATAGCTTACGAAATAAAAAGGCAATTTCTGACGCGTGCAAAATTCGCCCTTCGTATGCTTGAAATCCACTCCGTAAATAACAAAATCCATAAATTTACCTCAAAACAGCAAAAAAACAGTAAGATAGTATAAACAAATAACAATATAATACATTGTTATTCTTATTTTATCATAATATAATACAAATAGCAAGAACTTTAAAAGACAAAGGAGAAAATTATGAAAAAGCTATCACTTTCCGGCAAATGGAGAATGACGGGCAACGGCTATGACTGCTTTGGCACTGTTCCCGGCTCTCTTTTCTCGTTCCTTCTCGAAAACGGACTTATGGAAAATCCCTATTACAGAGATAACGAATACAAGGCACTCGACCTTACATACCACGATTACAGCTTTGAAAAGATCTTCGATTTTACTCCCGACGGAAACCGCCAGTTCCTTCACTTTGACGGACTTGACACGGTATGCGACGTTTATCTTAACAAAAAGCTTATCGGCTCTACCGACAATATGCACGTTGCATACGAATATGACGTTACCGATATTATCAAAAAGGGCGAGAATACCCTGCGCGTGGAATGCCACGAGATAAACACATACATACACAAAAAGAGCGAAGAGATCGAGCTTTTTAATTACGGCTATCACACCATGCGCGGCTTTGGTCATCTGCGCAAGACGCACTGTATGCTCGGATGGGACTGGGGCCCAATGCTCCCGGATATGGGTATCTGGCGCGAGCCTTCTATCATCACTAAAGACTCGGCAAGACTGGTTGACCTTCGCATAACTCAAAGACACGATGACGGATGCGTTTTCCTTACCGCAAGTGCCACTACCGACGAGCCGTGTGACGTAAAAATTACACTTACCGCGCCGAGCGGAGAAGCATACACCCTTGTGGAAGGCAAAGAATTTGAGGTTCCCTCACCCATGCTCTGGTGGCCGAGAGGTCTTGGAGAGCAGCCGCTTTACACCGTTAAGGCGGAGATAGTTGAGGGCGGCATAGTTTGCGACTCGACCGAGCGCAGAATCGGACTTCGCACGCTTAAGCTTGTGCGCGAATTTGACAGATGGGGACAGTCCTTCACTCATGAGTGCAACGGAATCAAATTCTTTGCTATGGGTGCCGACTACATTCCCGAGGATAACATCTTATCAAGATGCACCGAAGAACGCTCGCGCTCGCTTCTTAAAAAATGCGCCGATGCAAATTTCAACGCGATAAGAATCTGGGGCGGAGGATATTATCCCGAGAATTATTTCTTTGATATATGCGATGAGCTTGGACTTGTTGTATTCTTCGACCTTGCATTTGCCTGCACTACCTATCACCCGGATGAAAAAATGACCGAGAGTATTAAGGTTGAAGTAAGACAAAATCTTACACGCCTGCGCCATCACGCATCAATCGCGGTTATAAGCGGAAACAACGAGGTTGAGGAGATACTGCTTGGTCAGCCTGATCCCGCGCTCAAAAAGAAGCTTATGGCATCGGTCAGCGAGCTATTCAATCACGTTATACCCGAGATTCTTAAAGATGTCTGCCCCGAGATACCTTATATTCCCACATCTCCCACGACCTGCGGTCATTTCGTAGATCCCTCTAACGAGAATTTCGGTGACACGCATTACTGGAAGGTTTGGCACTCGGGATATCCCTTTATCGAATACAGAGAGCATTATTTCAGATACCTTTCGGAATTCGGATTCCAGTCCTTCCCCTCTCTCAAGACTGTGGAATCATTTACTCTGCCCGAGGACAGAAACATATTCTCAAGAGTAATGGAGCAGCACCAGAGAAACACCGGTGCCAATGCAAAGATAATAAGCTACCTTTCGGAAACATTCCTTTATCCGAGCGATTTCGGAACACTTCTCTACGCATCCCAGCTCCTTCAAGCCGAGGCTATGAAGTGCGGAGTTGAGCATCTTCGCCGCAACAGAGGCAGATGCATGGGAACTCTTTACTGGCAGCTTAATGACATCTGGCCTGTTGCATCCTGGGCAAGCATTGACTACTACGGCAGACTCAAGGCTCTTCACTATTACGCGAAGAGATTCTATTCTCCCGTGCTTCTTTCCTGCAAGGAAACCGGAGAAAAGACGACACGCCCCCACGTTATCCTTGAGCCTTACATCTACGATTACGAAACAAAAGCCGAGCTTACCGTGACAAACGACACCCTCTCCGAGGTAGTAGGCGAGGTTCGCTCATATCTGCGCCGTGCAAGCGGAGAGATAGTCGAAAGCTTTACCGACAAGGTTACTGTAGCCCCCCTCTCGACCTACACTATCCCCGAGCGCGACTTTAACAAGTGCGACGTAGAAAACCTCTACTACTCCTATGAGTACGTTGTAGACGGTGAGTGCGTATCCGAAGGTACGGTTCTCTTCACCGCACCGAAGCACTTCAATTTCATTGATCCCAAGCTCACAGTGCGCATTGAGGGTGACGAGATAGTCGTTAGCTCCTCGGCATATGCCAAGAGCGTTGAAATCTACTCCCCCGACAGCGATTTTATCCTTTCGGATAATTTCTTTGACATCAACGGCGGCGAGGTAAGAGTTAAGGTTCTCGAAGGCGAAGTGAAAAACCTTAAGGTACGCTCTGTTTACGATATAAGATAACACGGGGCTTTCGTATTTAGGCTGAACCGAATAAAAAACGAAATGAGGATATTGCATTCACAGTATCCTCATTTTTTACTTTACAATAAGTATTTTAGTGATGTTGAAAACCTACGGTTTTCTTTGATTTCATTATAATTTTTATTCTATCGCCGTTTCCTCACTTGCCGTACGTTTGTACGGCTCTCGCTCGTCAGCCGACGATTTCCGCACTAAATCCGTTTGCCCCGGCTTTCGTATTTAGGCTCAACCGAATAAAAAACGAAATGAGGATATTGCATTCACAGTATCCTCATTTTTTAC
>CAYRJG010000064.1:0-7220 GCA_964424525.1 uncultured Ruminococcus sp. | reverse complement strand
ATGTTGAAAACCTACGGTTTTCTTTGATTTCATTATAATTTTTATTCTATCGCCGAGGTGTTTTTGTTTTACTTTTGCTAAAATCAAGTTAATTTAAGTGTGCAAAATGCAACATTATGCTACTGCATTTGCATTTATTCGTTCAATTATTTTTCTTATTCCCAGCCACACACTAATATCGGTAAACACTTCTACAATGCTTCCCATATCAGTAAACGGAGATTCCTGAAGCACCGTCAAATCCTTCATAACACCGTTATGAACTATATATTCAACTATTTGATTTACAAAATAAATTTGACTTGCATCGAGATTGACATTATCAAGATATTCGGAAAAGGCTTCTTTTGCAGCGGACATTTCTAACCCAACGATTTCACGAACGAACTCACCGAGTGGCTTTTCGCCGTATTCCGCTTCATAATCCGCCTTCGTTCCAACCTCACTCCAAAGGATTTTTTCAAGAGATTCAATATCTTCCTTCGTAAGCGGCTGATTGCTCTTGAGTTTTGCGATAACGGTGTTATCCTGATGCTGACGAACATAAAATTCTGCTTTTGCTTTGTAATTCTTGAGGTCATCCGATTCAAGCTCGGATTCGTGCCATTCGGTTGAAAGAATTTCGTCATCAAAATGGGTTACATAGGTAACGCCACCACCTTGAGGAATGTACTTAACGAGATCTCGAAGCTCTTTTCTCATATGCTCAAACTCGTTTATGCCCGCATCGTCAAAATAGCTTGTATGAAGTATCTTATTTATAAGATCCGACTTTGCCATGATTTCGGGAATGTTCGCTACACCGGCGATGCCATTTACCTTTTTCATAAGGTCGGAACGAGCTTTTGAATACTTTTTACCGGCAAGATAGGCAAGTTCTATGCCGTAAATAAGCGCATCAAATCTTACTGCAGAAGGCTCATCCTCATCGGGAGTAATAAGCGGAGCAAGCTCGTCGGTCATAATGAGCGTATCCTCGTATGTGAGAGTAGTATAGTTGTCCGAACTCGAGTAAAGTTCAACGTATTTGAGATGCTGACGAACTGCAAAATTCTCACGGTTAAGCTCACTAACCTTTGAAACCATATCAAAAACAAGAGATTTTCTAAATTCTATCAGTTCGGGTGTCTGATAAACGAGATCCTGGAGCTTATACGCAATCTGAGCCTTAAGTCTGAATATCGCTCCTTGCAGGGCAATCTGATTCGCAGTTGCTTTGCCTTTGTTCATTCGGAAGAACTCAAAGTTTCCGCAGAAATCGAAGATGTAGAACTTGGATTTATCTGCTCCGTCAATGAGCCCCGGACAAAGTCTTGTTCCACGACCTATCATCTGCCAGAACTTTGCTTTACTCATTACTTTTTTGAAGAACACAAGGTTCAAAACCTCGGGTACGTCAATACCCGTGTCAAGCATATCTACCGATATTGCTATCTGCGGAAGCTTTTTAGGAGCAGAGAATTCATCAATTGCACTCTGTGCATAGGTCATATAATTGTCTATAACCTTGGTGTAACCAGGCAGGTGCGGATATTCTTTGCCGAATATCTCGTGTATCTTTTCCGCGTGCTTGTGACTCTTTGCGAAAATGATGGTTTTTCCAATTTTTTCTCCGTAATCGATACGAAGGCCGTCGCGCATAAGCACGTGAAGCACCTCTTTTATGGTGTCCTCGTTAAAAATCCACTCGTTTATAGCCGAGGATGCAATCGATTCCGGTAGCTCACCATTTTCGTCTATGAAGCTCTGCTCGTATTCTTCCTTTTCTTCTTCGGTAAGATCATCGTAAACGATACCTTGTTCGATGAATTTGAGTTTTGATTCTACCGAAATATAGTCAACAAGATGCCCGTCCGTTACAGCCTGTGAAAGCTCGTAACCGTAAGTAGGAACACCGTTTTCAAGCTCGAATATCTCATAGGTATTCTTATCGATCTCATCCTTAGGTGTAGCGGTAAGACCAACCAATGGAGCATCAAAATAGTTGAATATATCCTGATACTTGTTGTATATAGATCTGTGAGCCTCGTCTACGATAACGAGGTCAAAATGACCGATTGTAAACAACTTTTTACCGTTTTCGTCTTTCACCTCGTCGATGCAATTCATCATCGTCTGATAGGTGGAGAAAATACATCTTGCATCGTATCCTGACTTATCCTCGCAAAGATTAGCTACCGATAGATCGGGGAGCATATTTACAAAGCTTCTCTTTGCCTGTGTAACGAGAGAGTTTCTGTCAGCTAGAAAGAGAATGTTTTTCACCCATCCGTGCTCAAGCAGCACTTTTGTAAGCGCAATAACGGTTCTTGTCTTACCGGAGCCGGTTGCCATAACGAGAAGCGCCTTTCGGCGATTCTTCTTATCGAAAGCTTCACATACTGCCTTTATAGCACCCTCTTGATAATAACGCCCTGCAATATTACGGTCAATCATAATATTTTTCAAGCTGGTACGCATAGACTGCAAATTGAACAGCTTTTCAAGATCGCGCTTTGAATAGATTGATGCTACACGGCGCTCGGGATAATACTTGTCGTTCCAAATGCGTGTATCGAAGCCATTAGAAAGGAATATAACCGGTCTTCTGCCGTACTTCTGTTCGAGAAGGTCTGCATAAAGCTTTGCCTGTTGTCTGCCTTTAGCAACGTCAACGCAAGTGCGCTTTGCTTCTAGAACCGCGAGAGGCTTATGAGAATCGTCAAAGAGAACATAATCGGCATAGCCAACCTCACTCTGATTAGGCATACCGTAGAGTTCGACCTCATTTTCCCAGTCCTTGCCCTCAATCCATCCGGCATCTCGTAGCATCCAGTCAATGTATATTTTTCTGGTTTTGTATTCCGAAATATCAAGAGGTTTTGGAACATAGGTCTTGTGCTGTTCCTCACGACGTGCAGTAAGCTCAGCCTTGAGCGTTTCGTTTTCTTTGAGTAATGCTTCAAAGTCGATATCAGGAACTTCCGGTGCCGCAGGTGCGGATGCAGGCTCGTCCTTCTTAAGTAGACTTTTATCGAAATGCTGTTCGGTATATTCTGGTGCGTAGAGATATGCCACCTCATCAAGAAAGACGAAAAGGTTCTCAAGGCATAGCTCTGCCTGATCTTCGGTTATCGCCTTGCTCTTATGAGCAACGTCATTGCCCATCTTACGTATCAAGTCCATTCTGCGCCAAACGTCATTTCCAACGATATCGCGGAACTCTTCGGAGTTTATAAGAAGATGCAGATTATCCTCATAAGGCATAACGAGGTCGCGGTCAACCGAATACATCCATTTGACTGCAAATTCCATGGCCCTGCGGCAGTTGAAAACGCACGCAGCCGGATCTATGTATATTAACCTTTCTGCCGATATCGCAACGTCACTAAACGTGCTAAAATCGGTTGTTTGTTTTAGGAAATCAAAGTTGGTCATTTATTTGACTCCTCTAGGCTTCCACTTCGCCTACTAATGCTTTTTGATAATACATTTCCATCAAATTATCATCGTCTGATTGCGCTAAAATTTCCATTAACTTTTCTTTGGTTAAAATTAATTTATCGACCATTTTCATATCCTCACCCAAAATATTTTTGCATTAATGCTTTTTTTAGTGTTTCGAGTTTTTCAAGGCTCTTTTGAATTGCTAATTTCGATTTGTCGATCTGTTCGACGAATGCTGCGAACTGCTGTTGAAGCGCTATTGGTGGAAGGATTATTTCAAGCCCCAACAAGCGTTCTTTTGAAATGTTTGACATGGATTTTGCTGACCCTGATGATAATGCGGTAATATTTGATCTGAATAGATCGAGGTTTATAATCTTCCACAAAAACACTTTATCGCAGTTAGCTCTTGTATTAAGGCGGAAGATCAAATCCGGCATCATTAATTTGGGTGGAGTGTCGTATACATATGCGCACATTCCAACTAATTCGGGCGTGTTTTTTCTTGTGAAGAGCAAGTCGCCTTTATGCACTTCTGCACTTTTCACAAAGAGAGTATCGTCCAACATTGCTTTGTTTTCATGCGGTTGATAATAGCCATATGTAGCAGCACTTAATTTCAACACAGCCGGTTTATCACCGATTCTTGGTTCAGAGTCGCAAACAAAGCTTTTTCCATTTTCTATGTTAACCAAACACTCTGAAAGCTCGACTTTATTCCAATGCATAGGGTTGCTATTCGGGTCACCAAACATCTCGATAAATCGGGATTTGACAAGCTCGTTTAGTTTGCAAAGCTGCTGTTTGCGAAGAAAAATCAAAGCAAATATCTTATTAAGTTTCTCAACGATTGCAAGTTGTTCACCTAAAGGCAGCAGAGGGATTTCTATCTCTATCATATCTGCCTGCGTTAATTTTTGGCGTGTAGCTCCATTTACAATATTTGAAACATCACGAAACATCAAAGAATAACACAAATAATCAACATCCAAGTTGGATTTTGGCTTTAGTACATGGGCATGATTGTTTACCCAGCATTTTCCCGAAACACGATAAGCTATCGGCTTGTCTGTTGAGCCGAAATGCCCTCCGTCCTCTGCCAACAAAACGAGTTCATCGTCAAATATGTAATCATCTACATAGTCTTGAATACCATTCGCACCATAATAAGGATATATGCCAGCCTTTCTGTTTGAGGCGGTTATTGGTATTCTTTTTGAATCTAATATTTCACAAATATCACCTAATCTTGCCATTACCCCACCTCGTTAACGGTGTTTTGCAAAATGGCTAATCTTTTGAAGAACATATCTGCCACCTTTTCATCGCTAAACCAACTTATATCTACCTCTTTCAGTTGATTTAGTCCAATTTTCTTGACAGCCTCAATCGCTGCTTGCTTTTGAGAAATTCTTCTTTCGGTTGTTTGACAAAGGGCGCCATCAATAGTTTCGTACGAAAGAAACGCCTTGTTAAAATCCATAAGAGGATAAAGCTTTCCGAGCTTGTTAGTTTTATTATCAACTATAAAGCCCCAATTGCCCCAGTGTCTGTCAACGTTTCCAATCAGATAATCAATAACATTCATCATATAGTAGGAATAGCTATCCTTTTTTAAAACAAAATCGGTTTTATTTATATCGTGATTGGTGCAATAGATGTCTACGTACTCAGAAGAAACAATACTTTGTTCTTCTGAGGTAATTATTTTGCATTTTGAAACCTTTGTACCTTTAAATTCAGATTCTTCATATGATACGTGGGAAATATCAAAGCAATCTATGATCTTTGATGCCAAAATCTCCGCATCTACATCGCGCTCGTCACCGTCTTTCAAGAGATAGAATACATCATTTTGGCGAATCCAAGCCTTGGGAGCTACACCGGGAGTTCCTATATCTCCTGCTTGATCCTGCGTTCTGATAAATTCTGCATTTTCAAGTGTTAAATTCTTACCCCTTAAGCTCACGTCAACGAAGGCGTCTGAAAGAGAATGATTGTATAGGCTGATTTCATCAAACGTTTTAGTATCATCCTTTGCTCTTATCCAATAGACGTCCATAAGGCTGAGAGCACGGTAAGATATAGCGATAGCCGCTCGTTCTCTATCGGTATAGACCTGTATTGCACCTATGCTGTTCAGAATTTCCTTTGCATATTTTCTATCCAATGTTAGAATTCGTGATGCACACCAATAAAAGAAATTACTCAAATTGTTTATACACGTATCTGTATCTTTTCCATTTTCGAGGTATAGGTTATAAGGCATAAAAGATGGGTAATTTATAGTGCATTTTCCATTTTCGTAGACTCTTGCAATTCGTCTGTCCTTGTGCATTACATCAAAGTATTTCCAGCCTTTGGTCATTACGCCACGGTCTTTTCTGATATTCATTTTAACATATCCTCCAATTCTTTTAAGTTTGTTTGAATCGCCATTTCCAGCTCGTGGAGTTCTGCCATTATTTCACTCGTAGGAGCATACTCGACAGGCTTATACTCGTTTTTTTTATATTTGTTAATAGAGAGATCATATCCGTTATCAACGATTTCTTTCTTAGGTACAAAGAATGACTTTTCGGTGCGCTCACGGGATTCTTCAGCGCCAAGGTTTTTGAAACGTGCAATAATATCGGGAATATCATTTTCTGACACGGGTGTACGCTTATCGTCAAGACTAAGTCCGTCAGCAGTCATATCGTAAAACCACACTTTATCTGTACCGCCATGACCGGTTTTTGTAAAGATAAGTATACCTGTGGATACACCTGCGTAGGGTTTGAAGACTCCCGAGGGCATTGAAATTACTGCCTCAAGTCTGTTATCTTCAACGATTGCTTTGCGTATTGCCTGATGTGCTGTGGACGAACCAAACAGAACGCCATCGGGAACGATAACTGCACATCTACCGCCAACGCGAAGCATGCGGAGCATAAGTGCAAGGAACAGGAGCTCTGTCTTTTTGGTCTTACAAACCTTGAGAAGATCTGCGGAAACTGTGTCATAATCGAGGCTACCTTTGAAAGGCGGATTCGCGAGGATAAGAGAATACTTATCTTTATCGGGATTCTGGTCGGACAAGCTATCACGATACTCGATATAGGGGTTGTCCACACCGTGAGTCATCATATTCATCGCGCCTCTACGGAGTATTGTTCTATCCATATCAAAACCGTGGAACATACCGTTCATATAGTGCGCCTTTTTCTGTCTGCTATAGAAGATCTCCTCTTTGCGTTTTTCCTTGAGATAGTCCCCTGCGGCAACAAGAAATCCCGAAGTACCGCATGCAGGGTCACAAATGACCTCGTCCGCTTTTGGATCCATCAACTCTACCATCATACGAATGATGTGGCGTGGTGTACGGAACTGACCATTCAGTCCCGATTGCGCGATCTTTGAAAGAAGATACTCATACACGTCTCCGCGGATGTCACTGTCCTTTATCTGTGCCATCCGGACATAGATATCGTCAAGTATGGTGACTATCTTATCGAGAAGCAGAGGGGTGGGAATCTTGAAGATGGCATCATCCATATATTTTGAATATGCGCTGTCCTTGTCATCATGCAGGTTTTTTATAAACGGAAACACCCATTCCTGTATTGTTGCATACATTTTTCCTGCAGGAAAATCATGGAATACCGACCATTTGAGTTGATTACCGTCAATTTCTCTGTCGCCTATCTTTACCTTGCCCGCAAAAATACTTTTATGAGGAAGTCCGAGCATAACGGCTTCCTTTGCACGCAGATTATCGGTATCGTCAAGATCACGAATAAACATCAAATATG